>CADCWP010000059.1 GCA_902806425.1 uncultured Truepera sp. | reverse complement strand
GGACGATGTGCCGGTTTTCGACGCCCTTGGTGTCGAGCGAGTGGTGTAACTGGGTGCTGACGAGCACGTAAGACTCGCCGGTCGGCTCGAGCTGCGCGCCGGTAGCGTGCCAGTACGCCTCGGAGGTGCGCAGGACGTTTGCGTTAAAGCCGACGCCGGTACCGATATGACCGGCGTCCTCGCGGCCGTAGCCGAGGTGCACCACGACGAGCCCGTCGGCCTGACCGGGCATCAGCCATACGGGCAGTTCGAGGCTGCGGTCGTTTACGGTGAGCCGCACCATGTCGCCGTTGGAGAGCCCTTGCCGCTCGGCCAGCGCGGGGGCGACCAGCGCGGCGTTGTCCCAAGTGAGTTTGGTAAAGGGTTTCGGCAGCTCTTGGAGCCAGCCGTTGTTGCTGTAACGACCGTCCAAGATGCTCGGGTCGAGCCGGAACGCGACCTCGAGCCCCCCCGCAGCGGCGGCGGCCTCCCCGGCGGCCCCCGTAGCTTGAGCGGCGGCTCCGGACAACCTCAGCGCGTCGGCCTGAACTTGTAGAGGGCGTGGCTCGAGCTTGGTTCCGTTTATCGTTCCCTGGTAGACGGTCCCGCGCCAAAACGCTTCAAAGTCGCCCTCGGCCAGCTCCTGATAGGTCGCGCGCACGTGGTCGAAAGAGGTCGCCTCGGTGTCCCCCAAAACGGCGGCGAGCAGCTGGTGCGCCGAGATCCCGTCGTAAAACGGCTCAATCAGCGGCTGCATAATCGTCGCGGTGCCGTCGAAGGCGCGGGCGTCGCCCCAGGTCTCGAGTTCGTGCGTCTGTGGCAAGTGCCAGGTGGTGCGGGTCGAGGTCTCGTCTTGGTACAGGCTCAGGTGGGCGCTGAAGGGCACTTTGGTCAGCGCCTCGGTGAACCCGAAGTCGGCGGGGGCGTTGTAGACCGGGTTGCCGCCTAGAATCAGCAGCATCTGCACCTCGCCGCCGGTAATCGCTTCGGTCAGCGTCCTCAAAGACGCCAACTGATCGGTGGGCTGCACGGCTACGGCGTCGGTGTAAAAAACTGCCTTGCCGACGCTCCCGAGGGCGGCGTTGATGGCGTGGGCGAGCGCGTGTACCGAGGCGGACTGCGTTTCCCCAGTGACGACGACGCAGCGGCCCTCGGCGGCGCGCAAATCCTCGATTACCGCGTCCAGCCAGGCGGCCTCGAGCCCTTCGGGCAGCCCCCCCTCCTCAACGCCTTCGACGCCGAGGCGCCCGGCTAGGGCGTAGGCGACCCCGGCGATCTGGCTCGGACGGAGCGCCAGCCGGTGGTCGGCCATGCTGCCGGTAATCGTCGGGTTACCCTCCACCACGTACAGGCGGTTCATGGTGTCCTCAGCTGTGCGGACCCGGCGGCGGTCAGCAAACGCCTGACTGTAGGCGAGCTGTCCCGGCCCCGGCCCTAAAAAGTCGGCGTCGAGAGAGAGGATGGTGTCCGCCTGTGAGAAATCGTAGCGCGTCTGCACAATCTCGCCAAAGGCGCTCTGGCTGCCCGTCTGCGCGTTGCCGGTAAGGCCGTCGAACTGACTCCAGCGCGCCTGCGGGTACGCCGCCAACACCTCGGCGAGCTGCCGCGCGAGCGTCGGGGAGGTGACGGTCTCACTCAGGATGTGAAACCCGGCCCCACCTTGCAACCCTGCGAGCGCTGTAGCGAAAACGTTCACGAAGTCGCTGTAGGAGCTTGCGCTGCCCGCGTTCGTCACGCCCTGCGAGCGGTCGGGGTCGTAAAGGCTCAGGGTGTTTGCCTGCATATACGGGTTTGTATGCCCTAAACTGTCGGGATGATCGGGGTTTCCCTCAATCTTGGTGGGGCGTCCCTGGTGGCTCTCGACAAGCACCCCTTGGGCGTAACCTCCGTGGGTCAGCGCGGTGGCGAAAACAATAGGTATGCTGGGAATGATCTCCTCGGGCGCTTTGACGTAGGGCAGAATCTTCTCCTGCTCGTAGGGGCGCACGCATGAGGTCAAGCCTGCGAGCGCGAGCGACGCACCCAAAAGCTTGACGAATTCCCGGCGGTCGACCGCACCCTCTAAAGGCGCGGCCTGACGCGGAAACTCTTTGGCTAGAAAGTCCTCGAACTCGGGGGTCTCAGCGAGTTCCTCAAGGCTGCGCCAGTACGCCTGACCTTTTTTACTTTCCAAACGGGCGCGGATGTCGGCTACGTCGAGCCGTGGGGCGCTTGTATCGGTAGAAGCAGCGTCTGTACGAATGTCTGTGTGAGCAGTTGGGTCCAAAATGGGTTCCATCCTCGTGGGGCGCGTCATCGGTGGCAGATCGAGCAGTTGGCTAGGGCGTCGGCGTTGATGTCGTAGGCCTTGACAAGTTGTGCGCCCAACTCGAGCTGATTTTCGGGCGCTTCATACGCCAAGTTAAAGACCTCTTCGCGGGGACGCACGTACCGCGCGGGGTTGCGGTGGCACTCCAAGCACCAGCCCATCGTCTGCGGCGCGGCCTTCCAGATCGCCGACATCTGATCGACCCGGCCGTGACAGTGGTTGCAGCCAACACCGTTATTGATGTGCGCGCTGTGGCTGAAGTAGACGAAGTCGGCTAGGTCGTGGACCTTGTTCCAGGCGATGGGCGTTTCCGTCTCCCAGCTGTTGTACACCCCGGCGAGCTGCGGCGCGCCGACGCGAATCTGCGAGTGACAGGTCATACAGACCTCGGTAGGCGGAACGTTCGCGTAGGCGGCGACCTCGACCGACGTGTGGCAGTAGCGGCAGTCAATGCCGAGTTCGCCCGAGTGCAGCGAGTGCTGGAAACCGACCGGCTGCTCGACGGGCACCCCGACGCGGTTTTCTTCGGTGCGGGCAAAGATGACCAGTGCGCAGACGAGTGCCGTCAAAAAGATGCCACCGCCGATGATGCTCCATTTCGCGAAGGTGTTGGCGTTGGGGGGCAGAATCTGTGGCATCAGCGGGCCACCCTTACGGGTGCGTGTAAAGGAGAGACGTACGGGTAAGGGATGGTCGGCGCAGCAGCTGGGAACGGCAACGTCACATAGACACCTTTCATAGGGGGCATTATAGCTAGGTTAAGAGGACCTGAGGTAGATGAACGCTCCTCCATAGCGGCGGGCCGCGCCCACTCGGGGCGGTTGCTTGGGTAAGTAGGCAGTGTCAACACCTCCTTAATGCGTAATGAGACCGCGAATCACCGACCTATGCGCGCGAGACCTCACCAGAATTAGTCTGTATTTACGCTACCACGTCACCCGATCAGGACCCCTGGGACAAATGTCCTCTGCGTCCCTGACGGGATAAACCCAACTTTCCAAGAACGTCTTAAAGTGTGCCGCCACGCCCGCGCCGAGATGGTATCGTCAGCTAGATTGTGAAGCCCGAACCAACTGACCTCGAGCGCGCCGCTGACCTCCTTCAAGGGGGTGGTCTGGTCGCCTTTCCGACCGAAACCGTCTACGGTCTCGGGGCGGACGCCCGCAACGAGGCGGCGGTGCGGCGCGTCTTCGCGCTTAAAGGGCGGCCCGCCGATCATCCTTTAATTGTGCATCTGGCCTCGGCTGAACAGCTCGTGGAGTGGGCCGTGGACATACCTGAGGTTGTCTACGCGCTCGCCGCCTGCTTCTGGCCGGGGCCGCTGACCCTCATTTTGAAGCGGCAGGGAAACGTCCCGGACGCGGTGACCGGAGGACAGGCGACGGTCGGGCTGCGCGTGCCGGGGCACCCTGTCGCGCTGGCCCTCTTGGAGCGTTTCGGGGGCGGGGTAGCCGCGCCCTCGGCAAACCGCTTTGGCAGGGTTTCGCCGACGACCGCTGCGCACGTCCGTGAGGAGTTTGGGAGTCAGCTCGAGGTCGTAGATGGTGGCCCGTGCTCGGTAGGGCTCGAGTCGACCATCTTGGACCTCAGCGGGGACGCGCCCAAGGTGCTGCGACCCGGCGCGGTCTCGGCGGCGGAATTGGAAACGGTGCTGCACCGACCCGTCGGCGTGGCTACTGTGACCTCACCTCGCGTCTCGGGCAGCCTCAAAAGTCACTATGCTCCGGAGACCGAGACGTGGCTCGTGGACGACGCGAGCGCCCACAGCCTCGAGACCGACGCAGTGCTCGCCCGCAGGCTGCAAGCGTCGGCCGCAGCCCGCTGGCTCACGCTGCCGGGCGACCCGGATGGGTACGGTCAGGGGCTCTACGCCGCGCTGCGCGACCTCGACGCCTCAGGGTGCGCGCGTATCCTTATCGAACGCCCTCCCAACACGCCCGCCTGGTCCGCCGTGCGCGACCGCCTGGTCCGCGCCGCCCTACCGCTGTCGGAGATGAGTAGTGTAGAGAAGATCAGTGTCTAGCGAACCTGTGGCTAACAAACCAGTACCTGACGCCCTCGTCGCCGTCGTCATGGGCAGCGTCTCGGATTGGGAGACGCTGCGCCGCGCCGCCGAAGTGCTCACCGACTTCGGGGTGCCGCACCGCTGTGAGGTCGTGTCCGCGCACCGGACGCCCGCCAAGCTCACGGCTTTTGCCGAGGGTGCCGTAGGTGAGGGGTTTGAGGTCATCATCGCCGGGGCCGGGGGCGCGGCGCACCTGCCGGGAATGATCGCCGCGGGGACGCCGCTGCCGGTCCTGGGTGTGCCGGTGCAGAGCCGCGCCCTAGGGGGTTTCGATTCACTTCTGTCCATCGTGCAGATGCCCGCCGGGGTGCCGGTCGGAACGCTCGCTATCGGGGAGGCCGGGGCGACCAACGCGGGCCTCTTAGCGGTAGCGATCTTGGCGAACAGCCGCCCCGAACTGCGGGGGAGGTTGGAGGCCTTTCGCCGGACCCAGACCGAACGTGTGTTGGGAGCGAAACTGCCGTGAAGGCCGCCCAAAGATGATCCCGCCGGGAAGCACCGTAGGTGTTTTTGGGAGTGGTCAGCTCGGCAGGATGCTGGCCCTGAGCGCCAAACGTATGGGCTACCGCGTCGAGGTCTTTTCCCCCGACGCCGGGACGCCTGCCGGGAGCGTCGCCGACGCCGAGCATGTCGCCGCGTACACCGATCTGGACGCCGTGACCGCGTTTGGTAAACGCGTAGATGTGGTCACGCTCGAGTTTGAAAACGTCCCCGTGACCGCCGTTGAAGCCGCCGCTATTTACGCGCCGGTGCGCCCCGGTTGGCGGGTGCTCTACACCGCTCAGAACCGGCTGAGGGAAAAGACGTTTTTGGCGCAACACGGCCTGCCGACGCTGCTGTTCAGACCGATACGGAGGCCCGCGGACCTCGAGCTGGCCGGCCGCGAACTGGGGTACCCAGCGGTGCTTAAAACGGCGGGCTTCGGCTACGACGGCAAGGGGCAGCGCGTTGTGCGGACGCTTGGGGAGGCGAAAGCGGCGTTTGCCGAGCTCAGCAGCGAGTGTGTCTTGGAGGCGTTCGTTGACTTTGCCCGCGAGGTGTCGGTGGTCGCCGCGCGCGGTGAAAACGGCAGCTTCATCCACTTCGCGCCCGCCGAGAACCGCCACGCTAACCACATCTTAGACGTGTCTTTGGCACCGGCTGAACTACCGGCGGCGGTCGCCGCGCGGGTTGTCGCGCTGACCCGCGAGATCATGGCGTCGCTCGAGGTCATCGGCGTGCTCTGTGTTGAGTTTTTTGTCACCGAAAGGGGAGAGGTGTTGGTCAACGAACTTGCCCCCCGCCCCCACAACTCCGGACACCTGACCATAGAAGCGTGCGACGTAAGCCAGTTCGAGGCGCAGCTCCGGGCGGTCTGCGGTCTGCCGCTCATCCAACCGACCCAGAGGCCCGCCGCGATGGTCAACCTTTTAGGTGACGTGTGGGCGCGCGGCGAACCCGATTGGGCGTCTCTGCTAACCGAGTCGGAAGTAGCCCTGCATCTATACGGCAAAGCCGAAGCGCGTCCGGGGCGCAAAATGGGGCACGTCACGGCGCTCGCAAAAACGCCGCAGCTGGCGGCGGAAAGGGCGCTGAGGGCGCGCCTAAAGCTTACGGAGGCTTAGCTGTATGGACGACCTCTCGGCGGCGGCTAAGGCGTACTTGCTGCGTATCCTACCGAGCCTAGGCGGCGTGCTCACCGACCTCGCAGCCCGCGACCAACAGCTTTTTGAGTTGCGCCTGACGCGGCAGTTCGGCAACCTTTACGACGGGTTGGAGCCCCTCTACGGTCAGCGTGACGACTTCGAGGTGTTTTTGGGTCGACTCGTCACTGCTCTAGCTGAACGGTATCGCGACCGCCCCGAGGCGCTGAAAACACTCGACCTGACGCGTGAACTCTCCCCCGACTGGTTTCAGCGCGAGGGCATGATCGGTTACGTCGCCTACGCCGAGCGCTTCGCCGGGACGCTCGCAGGCGTCGGTGAGCGGCTAGACTACCTTAAAGACCTCGGCGTTACCTACCTGCACCTGATGTCGGTGCTGAGAACCCGTGAGGGTGAAAACGACGGTGGCTACGCGGTGTCGGACTATCTGGCAGTGCAGCCCGCCCTCGGTACGATGGACGACCTCGAGCAGCTCTGCACGGCGCTGCGCGGTTCAGGCGTCAGCCTCTGCCTCGACCTGGTGCTTAATCACTGCGCCGACACGCACGCCTGGGCCGAGGCTGCAAAGGAGGGTGACGCGCGCTACAGAGACTTTTTTTATACCTACACCGACCGCGCGCTGCCCGACCGGTTCGAGGGGACGTTGCCGGAGGTTTTTCCCGACTTTGCTCCCGGCAACTTCACCTTTGTTCCGGAGATGGGGCGCTGGGTCTGGACAACCTTTAACGCGTACCAGTGGGACCTGAATTACACCAACCCCGAGGTGTTTTTAGAGGTTGCGAATATCTTGCTGACCCTGGCGAACCGGGGCGTCGAGGTGTTCCGGCTCGACGCGGTGGCGTTTATGTGGAAGCGGCTCGGCACGGACAGCCAAAACCAGCTGGAAGTTCATATGCTCCTCCAGGCGCTCCGGGCGTGCTCGAAGATCGTGGCACCGGCGGTTGTCCACAAGGCTGAGGCGATTGTCTCACCGGCTGAGCTGGTGCACTATTTCGGCCTCGGCAGGCACTTCGGCAAGGTCTCGAACCTGGCGTACCACAACTCGCTGATGGTGCAGTTCTGGGGCGCGCTGGCAAGCCGCGACACGCGGCTGATGACCCATGTACTGCGCGGCTTTCCCCCGACGCCGCCTGGGACCGCGTGGGCGACCTATATGCGCTGCCACGACGACATCGGTTGGGCGGTGACCGACGAGGATGCGGCGGCGGTAGGTTTGGGCGGCGCGGCGCACCGGAGTTTTTTGTCGGACTACTACGCCGGACTGTTTCCGGGCTCGCACGCCGTCGGCGAGGTGTTTCAGTACAACCCCGCGACCAACGACCGGCGCATCTCGGGGACGTTTGCCAGTTTAGCGGGGCTCGAGCAGGCTCAGCGTCACGGAGACAGCTACGGTACCGAGATGAGCGTGGAGCGCATCCTCCTCGGGTTCGCCCTAATGCTCGGATTCGGCGGAGTACCTCTTTTATATATGGGCGACGAGTTGGGGCTCCTAAACGACTACAGTTTTGCCGACGACCCCGATACCCGTGACGACAACCGCTGGCTGCACCGGCCCTATATGGACTGGACGGTGGCAGCTGAGAGGTTTCGGGAGGGGACGCTTCCTGCCCGCCTCTTCGCCGGTGTTAAACATCTGATCGAGGTGCGCCGCGCCACACCGCAGCTTCACACGGGTTATCAGCTCGAGGTGTTGGACGTTCACCCGCAGCTGCTGGCCTATGTCCGCCCACATCCACTAGGTAGGCTTCTGGCGGTATACAACTTCAGCGAGCAGACGCAAGGTTTATCCGTCCACGCGCTGGGCGCTCACGCGTTCCGAGAGGCGACCGACCGGCTTACCGGGCAGCAGGTCGTCCCGAGAGATGGCCTGCTCGAGCTAGCTCCTTACGCGCGGCTGTGGCTGGTATAGCCGCAAAGTACGTGCTGCCCCGGTCGAGGTTGGGGCGGCTTGAGAAGGCGGGTCACAGCTTCAGCTTAACGGGCTTTTTACGAGACGGTAACGTAAGGTTGAAGCAATGGACTACGCAGCGTTTGCGCTCGACTGCTGCATAAATTGGTTGTTAGCATTTAAACCACCCCCGCTGGCGACCTCAGCGCACGACCTTGTCAACTACGGCGGGTCGGGTACGACGGCTGGACTCCCATCCGAGTCGCCGCCCTGCGCTTAGTCGATAACTGCGATGGCCTCGACCTCGACCATGAGGTCGGGGGTGAAGCCCGCGCTGATGCCAATCAGTGAGGCTGGCGGAGTCGGAGTGACGCCCAGCTTCGCGGCCGCCCGGGCGATCCCCTCCTCCAGCAGGGGATACTTGTCCATCGTCCAGTCGGGGACGTAGATGGTCAGCTTCGCCACATCGCCGAACGAGCCGCCAACCCCGGCTAGGGCGGTAGCGACGTTGAGGAAGCACTGCTCGACCTGCGCGGCAAAGTCCCCCTCGCCGACCGTGCGCCCATCGGCATCCCAAGCGACCTGACCTGCGATGAATACCATCTTCGATCCGGTGGCAACCGACACCTGGTGTAAGATGTCGGTTTTCGGCACTCCTTCGGGGTTTAGTAGGGTGATAGCCACTGCTTCCTCCATGTCGTAAGGGCCTGTGGGCTCACACCCACTTCGCCTCACTGCGACCCTCAACTGCTATCCGGTCGGCATAACAAAGATTATGCACAGGTCACCGAGGCGCTAGCTTCTACAAAACCGCCCACCTGGGGCACGTTTCTGCCTTCGCGGCCCCTGCCGCTAGCGCTCGGCCTCCCGGCGGAAGCGCTCAGGACTGGCCCCCGTGAGGCGCTTGAAGTGGCGGTTGAGGTGCTGGTGGTGCGAAAAGCCGCTCGAGACGGCCACCTCGG
>CADCWP010000058.1 GCA_902806425.1 uncultured Truepera sp. | reverse complement strand
AACGCCGTCACCAGAATGAGCCGTCATAGCTTGACTTCACGCCATCCCGAAACAACTTGACGCAACCGTCCCGACGAGATGGGGTAGTCACGGCAGGCTCAACCTGATTGGCGCGCTCGCTTGGGGTAAGGAGACACGCACCCTGCACTTCGAGCTGGTTGAAAAAAGCGTCAAGAGCAAGCATGTGCTCGCCTTCATCGACGAACTCGCCCGTAACGCTACGCCAGACCAACTGACCGTCATCGTGCTCGACAACGCCAGTTTCCATACAGCCGCCAACGTCAAGGAGAGGCGAGAAGTCTGGGAAGAAAAGAACGTGCTCCTGCGTTACCTACCGCCTTACGCTCCGCACCTCAACCCTATCGAAGCGTTATGGAAACGCCTTAAATGCTTTTTGCTTCCGAGGCGCTGCTACGGCTCCGTTGCTCAGCTCAGGCAAGCGCTGCTCGAAGCCCTCAACCTGCTTGGCGCTATTCGTGTTAACTCAAGCGTTGGAGAAGCTTACAATAGGACTATGCAGCCCAAAGACAAGCCGCAACGCGTGACGATGGCGCAGGTCGCGAAGCTCGCCGGAGTGTCGCTGATGACCGCGTCGTACACCTTCAGTCGCCCCGAGCGGGTGTCGGCGGCGAGCCGGGCGAAGGTTTTGGAGGTGGCCGCCAGGCTCGGCTACGCGGGGCCGGACCCGGCTGCCAGGTCGCTGCGCTATGGCAGTACCCGGACCCTCGGCCTGGTCCTGGGCGAACACCTGACCTACGCCTTTGAGGACCAACAGGCGGCGGTGTTCCTCGCGGGCGTCGCCGAAATCTGCGCCGAGCGCGGTTACGGCCTTTTGCTTGTACCCATCTCGGGTGCGAAAGATGACCCTAAACGGGTGGCCAGCGCCGCCGTCGACGCCTTTATCATCTGGACGACGACCGACGACGACCCTATTCTCGAGGCCGTGGCCGCGTCGCAACGCCCCGCAGTCGTCCACGGCGGCCCGGCCCGCGACGGCTTCTCTTTGGTCAGTATCGACAACCGCGCGGCCGCCCGTATGATGGCTGTGCGAACGTTCGCCAGCGCGAAGCGTCCGGGGATCATCAGCCAACCCCTCGACCGAGCCCGTGAAACCGTCCTGGCTTTGGGGGTCGAGCCGACTACCGCCCTGTTTCCAGTTACTCGGGAGCGCCTGCTCGGGTTCCGCGACGCGGCCGAAGCGCTCGGCTTCCCCTGGTCTTCCGTGCTGGTCGGCGTGGCGGCCACGAATCACGACAGAGAAGCCCAGTCTCTAGCAGCTCAGATGCTTGAACGTGGCACGCCCGTCGATGCGGTCGCGGCCATGAGCGATTTGCAAGCCGTCGGCGTGCTTGACGCCGCCAAAGCCGCGAACGTGCGCGTTCCAGACGACTTAAAGGTCAGCGGCTGGGACGATTCGCCTGCCGCATCGGAGAACCAACTTAGTTCGGTCCGGCAGGACCTGCGGGCGCAAGGCGTCGCCTGTGCCCGTCTCGCACTGGGCGAGGACAGCGAACTATTCGGGGACGACTGGTCCCTCGTCATCCGGTCCTCCACCTCGTAGTTCCGACGGGCGGGAACACCCCGGTTCTGACGGACGAGAATGGGATGCAGGTCACGCTCCTCTAGGCGAGTTGAACAGCGCGTGCATCCGGCAGTCGTGATCCAATGATGTTGATTGGTCGGTATCCGCTGGCCCCGCTTGGGTCTTGACCCACCTGGCCGGGCTACTGCCTCAGCAAATTTAGCCCGAATTAACCCGTGACTTTTATTAAGTGGCGTGTTGAACTATGCGGCACTCCGGCCCGAGTACCGCATCAGAACATGTCACGAACTCGCTGCATCTCGGTTCTGTAGAGGTATCTAAACTGACCAAAGCGCACACCTAACAATGAACCGACCTGTTTCAAATCCTGTTCGAGTTGGGCCTCGAGGCAAATCCCCGGACGCTTAAAACCGCCGCGTTCGGGTGATAGCATAGGGGTCTTATGACGGCCATCTACCAGCGTGCGAGACCCATCACCTTTGCCCAGGTCATCGGTCAGGAGCACGTCAAAGCGCCCCTCCAGGCGGCGCTCGCCAGAGGCCGCGTCGGTCACGCCTACCTGTTCTCAGGGCCGCGTGGCGTCGGCAAAACCACCACCGCCAGGCTTCTGGCGATGGCGGTCAACTGCGAACGCGATGAAAAACCGTGTGGCGAGTGCGAGTCGTGCCTGTTGGTACGTCAGGGCAGCCACCCGGACGTGACCGAACTCGACGCCGCGAGTAACAACTCGGTCGAGGACGTTCGCGACCTGCGCGAAAAGGTCCACCTCTCCTCGATCCGTGGCGGGCGGCGGGTGTGGGTGTTGGACGAAGCGCATATGTTGTCCAAATCGGCGTCGAACGCACTTCTAAAGACGCTCGAGGAACCCCCCGCAGGTCTGGTATTCATCTTAGCGACCACCGAACCTGAAAAACTGCCGCCGACCATCCTCTCGCGCACCCAGCACTTCCGCTTTCGCAGGCTCTCAGAAGCCGAGATCGCCAGCAAGCTCGCCACCCTGACCGAGGCGGCGAAAACGGAGGCCGAACCGGAGGCCTTGGCGCTCGTTGCCCGCGCCGCCGACGGGGCTATGCGCGACGCGGAATCGCTTTTGGAGCGGCTTTTAGCCACCGGCGCGCCCGTCACCTTGCGGGACACTGAAAGCGCCCTCGGCTTACCGCCGCAGGCGCGAGTACAGGCCCTTGCCAAGCATCTGGTCAACCACGATCTGGGGGCGCTTTTCGGTGAGGCCGGTGCCCTCTACCGCGACGGCTTCGCGCCGCGCAGTCTGGCCGAGAGGCTCATCCTAGAGCTTCGCAGCGCGCTCTACACGCAAGTAGGTTTAGAAACGGGGCCGGGCGGCTTTTCGCTACCCGTGGGTGAGGACGCGCTCCTGCGGACCATTCACGCGCTCGACGACGAGATGGACCGCTTCGTCCGCTACGACGACCTGTTCTCGCTCGAGGTCGCCCTCATCAAAGCCGGGAACACCCTCGCCCACAACGCGCCACAGCCCTTCAGCACCGATACCGCTGTAGCGGGTGCTGCCGCCGAGGACGCTGCACCCGTCAGGGTGGGACCGCCCACCCCGGGACCGGCAGCACCCACACTCCCCGACTTCAACCCCACGGGCCGCCCCGCGCCGGTTCGCCCGCAGCCTGCGCAGGCTGCACCAGCAGCGGCGACCCCTCAACCGGCCCCCCCCGAGCGTCCCAAAGCCTCGTGGCACACCGTCCAGAGCCGCGCCGGAACCCAGCTCAAAGCCTTTATGCTGCCCGCAAAGGCGGACATCGAGGGCACGGACATCTTCGTGCGCTTCGCCGAAACCCATAAGTTTCACTTTTCCCAGCTTAAAAAGCGGCAGGACGAGCTGGCGGCTTTGGTCAGCGACGTGCTCGGTGAGGGCTATACGCTGCACCTAGAAGGCCCGGGGGAGCGTGTCACAAAAAAGCCCTGACGGAGCGCCGCGAGGTTGCTCCGAGCGCATCCCCTCCTGCACCTAGCCCCAAAGAACCCGTTACAGCCTCCGTTCTCGAGCCCGTCGCAGCGGCCCAAGCACCTGTTGAACCGTCCCCTGCTCATACACCCTTGACCCCACCTGCCGGGGTGACGCCGGAGGGAACCGTCTCGGTAGGTGCCCATACGCCGGAGACCGAGGCGACGCCGCTCCCGCCTGAGCCCTTCGCCGACGAGCTGCCGCCGGACTTTTGGGAGGACACGCTCCTGCCTCCCGACACCCTCCAAGCCGACCCAGACAGGCGCTTCCAAGCGCCCTCCGATACCCCCTCTCAGAGCGCGGCCAAGCCTCTCGAGGGCACCCTCGAGAGCGACCCCCGGTTTATCCTTCTGCAAGAGCTTTTTCCGGGTCGCATCAGCGACTGGCAAAGCGCCGAGACGCCCGCCAGCGCAGCGGTTGAGGGCACAGATGACGCTCCCGAAGCCCCCGAAACGGTAGACTTAGAGGAAGGCCTAGATACCGACGAGGCAAACTAAACCCGCAGCCAAACGTTATCCGGCGGGCCGCAAAGGAGACCCATGAACATCCAAAAACTGATGAAAGAGGCGCAAAAGGCGCAGAAGAAGATGCAGGAAGCGCAGGAACGCCTCGCCAACTTGTCCGTAGAGGGAAGTGCGGGCGGTGGTCTGGTAACTGCGACGGCTTCGGGAGACGGCAATATCACCGCCGTCAAGATCGATCCCGGCACCGTCGACCCGGACGACGTGGAGCTGTTAGAGGATTTGGTCATGGCGGCGGTCAACGACGCGCAGCGCAAGGCCAAGGAGCTTCAGGAAACCGAGATGGGCGCGGCCATGGGAGGTCTCGGGGGCGGTATGGGCGGTTTAGGTGGCTTGGGCGGGATGTTCTAACGCTTGAGGTACCCCCCCGCCCTAACCCAGCTCATCCGTGAACTCGGGCGTCTCCCCGGCATCGGCCCCAAGAGCGCGCAACGGCTCGCCTTTCACCTCTTTAATCAACCCGACGACGATGTGCGCGGCCTCGCCGAGGCGCTTCTGAACGCTAAGGGCAGCCTGCGGCAGTGCGAGGTCTGCTTTAACATCACCGACGAGGCGCGCTGCGCCGTCTGCACCGACCCGCAGCGGACGCAGGCCATTGTCTGCGTCGTCGAAGAGCCCGCCGACTTGTTGGCTATCGAGCGCTCCGGTGAGTACGACGGCCTCTACCACGTGCTGCACGGCGCTCTCTCTCCGATGAACGGCGTCGGGCCGGATCAGCTTACGATTCAGCCGCTGCTGGCGCGCCTTAAAGATGTCGAAGAGGTCATCCTGGCAACCGCCACGACGGTCGAGGGCGAGGCGACGGCGATGTACTTGGCACGCCTTTTGGGCGAGATCAAGGTTCCTACCTCACGTATTGCCTATGGGCTGCCGGTCGGGGGCGACCTCGAGTACGTCGACGAGGTTACCCTGGGGCGCGCCATCAGCAACCGCCGCATGGTGTAGGCCACCTGCGCCTTGCTGAGGCTGTTCTACATTCATGGGTAGCATTACGCTCACCCGTAAGGTGTGTGACACCGCGTTGACAAACGCGCCTAGCTCTGCTCTATATAATGGCGTCCCAAACGGCTCACACAGCGGCCTTACGATTTTTCAGGAGGAATTTTGAGTCAGACAGGGAGCAAAAGCGTTAAGGGGGGCGGGCCACGTCGGCTGGTGATCGTCGAGTCGCCGACCAAGGCTAAGACCATCCGGCGCTTTCTGCCGCCGTCGTACCGCGTTGAGGCGTCGATGGGACACGTGCGCGACCTGCCCGCCTCAGCCGCCGAGATTCCAAGCAGTTACAAGGATCAGGCGTGGGCACGGCTCGGAATCAACGACCGCTTCGAGCCCATCTACGTCGTTCCAGCTAAAAAGAAAAAGGTCGTCAGCGAGCTTCGGGCTGCGCTTAAAGATGCTGATGAGCTCTTTATCGCCACCGACGAGGACCGCGAGGGCGAGTCCATCGGCTGGCACTTAGTCGAGGTTCTAAACCCCAAGGTGCCGGTGCGGCGGATGGTTTTCCACGAGATCACCAAGGACGCCATCCTGCGGGCGCTGGGTGAGACCCGGTCGATAGATCAACATCTGGTCGGCGCCCAGGAAACGCGGCGCGTGCTTGACCGTTTGGTCGGCTACACGCTCTCGCCGCTCCTATGGAAAAAGGTCGCCCCCAAGCTCTCGGCGGGGCGGGTGCAGAGCGTCGCGGTGCGGCTTATGGTCATGCGCGAGCGCGAACGCATCGCCTTCGTTCCGGCGAGCTATTGGGATCTCAAGGCCAAGCTCGAGAAAGAAACTCGCACCTTCGACGCGGTGATGACGCATCTGGGCGGCGTAAGGCTGGCGTCGGGCCGCGACTTCGACGACGACACCGGCAAGCTTAAAGCCGGACTCACGGCGGGCAAGGACATCTTATTGTTAGGTGAGGCCGACGCGAAGCGGTTGGCGACCCACCTCCAAAAAGAAGCGTGGAGGGTCCTTAAGGTCGAGGAGCGCACCGGCAAACGCTCTCCGGCAGCGCCCTTTACGACCTCGACGTTGCAGCAAGAAGCGAGCCGCAAACTTGGACTGTCGGCCAAGGAGACGATGCGTCTAGCCCAAGGCTTGTACGAAAACGGCTACATCACCTATATGCGGACCGACTCGACGAACCTCGCGTCCGAAGCGGTCGAAGGTGCGAGGAAGGCCGTTGCCAGCCGCTACGGCAACGAATACCTGAGCCCGAGCCCGCGCTCCTACACCAAAAAGACCAAAAACGCTCAGGAAGCGCACGAGGCGATCCGTCCGGCGGGCCGCGAGATGCGGACGCAGGCTGAGCACGGGCTCGCGGGGCTCGAGGGCCGTCTGTACGACCTCATCTGGAAACGCACGGTCGCCACGCAGATGGCCGACGCGGTGTTGCGTTTTGTTACAGCGCGCATCACCGTCGGTGAGAGTGAGGAACAGGCTGAGTTCCGGGCGTCGGGCCGCACAACTGTCTTTGCCGGATTTTTCCGTGCTTACGTCGAGGGTTCCGACGACCCGGACGCCGCCCTAGACGACCAGGAGCAGCCGCTGCCCGAGCTTGTTGAACGCGACCCACTCAGCTGCAAAGCTCTGGACGCCCTCGGCCACGAGACGAAGCCCCCGGCACGTTTTACCGAGGCGTCCTTGGTCAAAGTGCTAGAGCAAGAGGGCATCGGTCGCCCGAGCACCTACGCAAGCATCATCGACACGGTCGTAAACCGCGGCTACGCCCGCAAAAACGGGTCGCAGCTCGTTCCGACGTTTACGGCCTTTGCGACGAACAACCTTTTGGAAAAACAGTTTGCCCAACTCGTCGACACAGGTTTTACCGCGCAGATGGAAAACGTCCTGGACGAGATCGCCGCGGGTGATCTGGCGGCCGAACCATACCTTGAACGCTTCTACCGCGGGCAGGAGGGGCTCGAGGCGCGCACCCAGATGAGCCTCGCTGAGGTGGACGCCAAGGCTATCTCGACCTTGCAGTTTCCCAAGTGGGGTGAGTATCTGGTACGGGTCGGGCGCTTCGGGCCGTACGCCGAGGGGAAGGTCGGCGACGAGACCGTCACCACCTCGCTCCCCGCCGACCTCGCGCCGGACGAGGTCACGCGCGAGTATCTCCACAGGGCGCTGACTGAGGGCAACGCCGCCGACAACGTGGTCGGGGCGTTTCCCGAGACCGGTGAAGTGATGGTGCTTAAATCCGGGCCGTACGGGCCCTACGTGCAGCTCGGCGATGACGAGCAAGAAGGTAAACCCAAACGCATATCGCTGCCGAAGGGGCTCGAGCCGAGCGCGATCACCCAGGACTTAGCTGCCGGACTGTTATCGCTGCCGCGTACTCTCGGCCAGCACCCGGAGACGGGCAAGGACGTGCAGGCCGCCATCGGGCGCTTCGGGCCGTATGTCAAACATGGCAGCACCTTTGCCTCGCTACCCAAAGAGGACGACGTGCTCGCCGTCGGGCTCCCCCGCGCGCTCGAACTCATCAGTAAGAAAGAGTTTAAGAATAAACCCTTGCGCGTCTTGGGCGAGCACCCTGATACGGGTGAGGACGTCGAACTTCGTGATGGGCGTTACGGGCCTTACGTCAAACATCAGAAGACCAACGCTTCGCTGACGACGCAGGAGCCGGACACGGTGACGCTTGAAGAGGCCCTCGAGCTCCTAGCCGAACGCGAGCGCACGCATCCGACTCAAAAACCTGCCGCCAGGAAAACGAGCGCTAAAAAGTCTGCCGTCAAGAAGACGGGGGCTAAAAAGGCAGGGGCTAAGCCGAAAAGTGCCAGGAAACCTATTAAAAAATCTGCCGCTCCTAAAGCTACCCCCCGACAGCTCGAGCCCTACCTTAGTGACCTCGACCCCGAAGCCGCCGAGGTGGTGAGCCGACTCGAGGGGATGCGCGGGGGCGCGGCTCAGGACATCGCCACCGTCGCCGACGGCGTAGGGCTCTCCGAAGAGGCGGTGCGCTCGGCACATAAACGCGGCATGTTCAAGCTGCGGATGGCCTACGGCAAGGCGCGCAAAGAGGCGGCAGTCGCGGCGTGAGCGCTTCGGCTCCGCTCAACCTGCTCAACCTCGCCAAAGCTGAACCGGACCTGCCTAAAAGTGCCCTCACGCGCGACCTGTCGGTACAGGCGCTCACCGAGACGACAACGCTCGCCCCGGCTAAACTATGGCTGCTGGTCTTAGAGGGTGGGCTCATCGTCGACCTGCCGCACGGCGACTTTCGTGTGCTCAAGGTTGGTGACAGCGTGCAGGTCGCTGCGGAGCGGGCGGTACTGACGCCGTTACAGTCGGCGGTTTTTCTCTTTTCAGAAGATAATCAATGAAGCGACGCCCAAGGGCTCGAGGCTGCAAGTGCTCACGAGAAGATAACTGGGGCCAAACGAGGGTACCCACATCACCTCAGCGTAAGTAAAATGGCTTCGAGCTGAGCGGGCGGCTACCTATCTTTTAAGTTGGAAACGCCCAGCTAAGTTTCAGCTTTTAGGAGGGCCAAATGGCAAATCAGCGGTTTACGATTTTCGATTGGTCTATCTATATGCCAGCGAGTATCGCTGGTAAAGAGACGTTTGCTCAGTTGGACATGGGCGCGCGACAATGCCGTGTCATGAAGGCTCGCGCGCAGGAACCAGGCATTATAGGTGAAAGAGACGCCTTTGGTGTTTTCAGCAAGCAAAGGTGAAAATGGCTCAGGTTGAGCAGATGACTTTTCTGAACAAAGAGTTTAACGATTTGTCCGCGTCTGTCATTGATCGTGAGGATATGTTTGCCGACCCGCCGTTCCAAGTCGATATGGTGCTCAGTGGCAACGTTATTTTAGCTAAACC
>CADCWP010000057.1 GCA_902806425.1 uncultured Truepera sp. | reverse complement strand
TCAAAAGCGGGTCCAAGCTGCAAAGAGGGGTACTCGACTGGTGTCTGCATAACTCGGTCCCGTTACGTGAAATCGAATCCGACTGGGCCGTAGTGACCTACGAGCAGCTTGTCCTAAAGCCGAGACCGGCAATAGACCACCTTGCTGAAAAGCTCGCCTTACCGGACAGAGCGCGGCTGATGGCGCATCTTACACGCGCTTCGAGGGTCAAACACAAGTCGAACGCGGAAACACAAAAGCTCCTTGAAACGGGACATGACGAGAGCGCACGCAGGCGTCTCGTCAGCAAGTGGAAAAATGGAGTTTCAGAACGAGAAGAAAAAGAGGCTATGTCAATCTTAGAGGCGTTTGATATAGACATTTACCGTTTCGGCGATCTTCTTCCAGCCAGGCGATTTTGGCTGGAAAAACCGGGTGAAGATGCGCTTTTGCCCCCGGCACAGCCGCTCGCCGGTGTATCCGACGAAGGTGCTGGCAACCTGGCTTGGAGGGGCTAATTGACCGTCTTCGTCCGGCGCGACTGAAAATCTTGGAGCACGTAGCGGCCGATGGTGTGGGGCGTCGTAAAGTACGCTTTGCCCTGCGTCATCGCTGAAACACGCTGCACGAAGGCGATGAGTTCGGGGTCGCGGGCGAGCATAAAGGTGTTGATCTGGATTCCCGAACGGCGGCAGTTGCCGACTTCGCGGAGCGTCTCACCCAAGACCATCGGGTCAAGGCCGTAGGCGTTTTTGTAGACGCGCCCGTTCGGCAGCGTGATAGCCGAGGGCTTACCGTCGGTGATCATCACGATCTGCTTCATGTCTTTGTTCTGGCGTTTGAGCATCTTCTGCGCCAACCGCAAGCCTTCAGCCGTGTTGGTGTGGTACGGCCCGACCTGCGCCTGCGCGAGCTTGGCGAGGGGCAGCTCTTCGGCAGAATTGTGAAAGAGCGCGAACTGGATGGTGTCGCCGCGATACTGCGTCTGAATCAGGTGCGCGAGCGCCAGCGCCACCTGTTTGGCCGGAGTGAAGCGGTCCTCACCGTAAAGGATCATCGAGTGCGAGCAGTCGAGCAGGACGACGGTCGCCGCCGACGAGTTATATTCGGTCTGAACGACCTCGAGGTCGCCGTATTGTAAATCAAAGGTGCCGTCGTCGTTCAGCCCGTGTTTAGCGGCGTTGCCAAAGGTTGCCGCAACGTCCATATTGATGGTGTCACCGAACTCATAGGGCTTGGACTCGGCTGAAGACTCAACGCCCGTCGTTTGAAATTTCGTCTCGTGTGCGCCCACCGACGACTTTCCAGCGCCGCCCAGCACGTCGCGGAGTGTACGGTAGCCCAAAAAGTCGATGGCCTTATTTGTCAGCTCGAACTTGACCTGACCGGGATCGCGGTCGGGGCCCTGACCACCCTGACCGGGGTTGTTGGGGTCGCGCTCCTCGCCGTCGCCCTCTTGCGGCTTCAAGTAGCCCTCGCGCTCGAGGCGCTGCGCGAGTTCCTTGACCGCTTCGCCGAGCTTCGAGTCCATCCAGTTCTCGGCGTTCATCGCCTGTTCGATCATCTCGTCGCTGACCAACTCGTTGTTGATTAAAGCCTCAGCGATAGCGTCGTAAAGGTCCTGCATCGACTGCTGATAGTTGGGGTCAGGGTCCCAAGGGTTGCGCTGATAGCCCGATTCCATGAGCCGGTCCTGAATCATCTTCATCAGCTCGCTCATGTCGAGGTCGTCTAGGGTCGCTTCGTACTTACTGTAGCGGGTCGTCGGCATTAAAGCCTCCTGATCGGCGGAGGTGTCATCTCCTGGTCAAAATCCCCTATCGCGCGGCTACCCCTTAATTCCAGCGCCGCCTCGAGGTCTGCGACATGTCGGGTTCGGCGGCGCTGTAGCCGCGCTCCTCGCTGCGCGCCACCTGTTTTCGGGCGTAGAGGCCCTCCAGGATAAACTCGGCGGCGACCGCTACGTCCTGCGGGGTGCGGCTTCCGGAAAGCTCACGGGCCGCGGCGACGAGCCCCGGCACCTGCTCGAACACGCCGACGAGCTGCGCGGTCGGGACGGTGTCCGGAACTTTAAGGTTGTTGTCAGCCTCGAAGTAGTCGGTGATCTCGGCGGTTTCGGCGTTGACCGCGCGGCGGCTGTAGACCTGCCCGATAGCACGGCGCACGATGTCCTTAGCGACGGCCTCGCCACCCTTAAGCTCGCCTTCATACTCGAGCTCGAGCTTGCCCGTTACCGCCCCGAGCGCCCCGTAGAGGTCGGTCACGCGGGCGACGGGCTCGTCTTCACCGAGCGTGTAGGCGCGGCGTTCGGCGTTGCTGACAACGTTCTCTAAGAGGCTGATCGGTAGGCGCTGCGACACACCCGAGTGCTTATCGACGCGCGAGTCGTCTCTGGCGACGAAAGCTACCTCTTCGGCGATCTCGGCAACAAAATCAGGAACGTTGACCGCAAGCTCACGGGTGGTCCACGCCTCTTGCGCGGTGATCGCCATGCCCTCTTCGACGGTCGCTGGGTAGTGCGTGCGAATCTCCGAGCCGACCCGGTCTTTAAGCGGCGTGATGATCTTGCCGCGGGCGGTGTAGTCCTCGGGGTTGGCTGAAAAGACGAGCATCACGTCGAGCGGCAGGCGGATCGGATAGCCCTTAATCTGCACGTCGCCCTCTTGCATGATGTTAAATAGCGCGACCTGCACCTTGCCGGACAGGTCCGGAAGCTCGTTCATCGAAAAGATGCCGCGGTTGGCGCGGGGCAGGAGGCCGTAGAGGATGCTGCGCTCGTCGCCTAGTGCCACCCCGAGCTTGGCGGCCTTGATCGGGTCGACGTCACCGATGATGTCGGCAACCGTTACGTCAGGCGTCGCCAGTTTTTCGATGTAGCGCGCCTCTTTCGGAAGCCAAGCGATGCGGGCGGCGTCGCCCTGTTCGGCCACGATCCGCTTGCCCTCGCCGCTGATAGGAGCGAAGGGGTCGTCGTTGAGTTCACTGTCGGCCAGGACCGGAATCTCAGGGTCCAAGAGGTCGGTGAGCTGCCGCAGGATGCGCGTCTTCGCCTGACCACGCAGGCCCAGCAAGATAAAGTTGTGACGGCTTAAGATAGCGTTGACGACCTGCGGCGTAACGGTCGACTCGTAGCCGACGATGCCGGGAAATACGGGGCGGTTTTCGCGCAAGCGGCAGACGAGGTTGTCGCGGAGTTCTTGCTTAACGCTGCGGCCCGCACGGGTCAGCCACGGCGTCGCGCGAAGTTCAGCTAACGTTGTTGCGTTCATCCAGTCTCCCAACTGTCCAGCGGTTCTAAGTTCACTAAGCTATGGTACCACCGCCCGAAACGACCTCTATGTGTGGGGAGGCCGCATTTGTCGCCGTCAGCCCGAGCGGGGGCGGTGTGAAATAAGCTGCACCAAACGTGAAGTGGGCGGCCGTGGGGTCACGGCCCGCCGTAGCGCACTCTGCACATCCTCAACGGGCCAAGCGCGCACGCCTCGGCGCTCGGCCCCCGGCCTAGCGGGTGACGCAACGTGTCGCAGCCCGCGCGCTGGGTATGCTGCACGCATGATCGCGGAACTTCTAAGCGTCGGCACCGAGCTGTTACTGGGTGAAATCGTAGACACCAACAGCGCCTTTTTGGCGCAAGATTTAGCGCGACGCGGCGTCGACATCTTGTGGTCGCAGCGCGTCGGCGACAATCTGGGGCGCGTCACGCTGGCGCTCGGCCAAGCCTTAGCGCGAAGCGACGCCGTCATCCTTTGCGGCGGCCTGGGGCCGACCGACGACGACCTCACCCGTGAGGCCATCGCGGCAGTTGTAGGGGAAACGCCTACGGTCGACCCGGGGCTTGAGCGGACCCTGCGCGACCGCTTCTTGTCCTACGGGATGCGGGAGATGCCCGAAAGAAACCTTAAACAGGCGTGGCTGATTCCGTCCGCCGAGGCCCTGCCCAACCCGCAGGGAACCGCGCCGGGGTGGTTTGTCCGGACGACGCTGGACGGCGCTCCCAGATGGTTGATCGCGCTGCCGGGGCCGCCGCGTGAACTGAGGCCGATGTGGTTGAACGAGGCCGTGCCGAGGCTTAAGCTCTCCCCCGCCGCCCTATACAGCAAAACCTTTAAGACGCATAACATCGGCGAGTCGACGGTTGCTGAGCGGCTGGGCAGCCTTACCGACGGCGCGAACCCGAGCGTCGCGACCTACGCCAAACGCGACGGCGTGCAGGTGCGCGTCGCGGCTAAAGCGGACACCCCCGAAGCGGCTGCGGCTCGAGCCGCCAGCGTCGAAAGCCGGGTGCGCGAGCTTTTGCGGGACCGGGTGTGGGGCGAGGATGACGACGAGCTCGCCGCTGTTATTTTGGAAAAGCTCAGCGCGAAAGGGCAGACGCTCGCCACCATGGAGTCGCTTACGGGCGGGCTTCTAGGCGACCTGCTCACCTCGGTGCCGGGGGCGTCGGCGGCGTATGAGGGCGGCGTGGTAGCATATAGGGAGCACCAGAAGGCGGCTTTTGGCGTACCCCAAACACTTTTAGAGACGCATGGCAGCGTCTCGGCGGAAGCGGCCCGGGCGATGGCCGAGCTTGCCGCTACACGTTTTGAAAGCGATTACGGGCTGGCGACCACCGGGGTAGCCGGACCAGGGGGCTCAGAAGGAAAACCCGTCGGCGAAATCCACTTGGCGGTGTTTCGCCGCGTGGACGGCGCGGATACGGTAAGAAGCCTTCAGTTCCCACCGCTAGAGCGCAACTGGGTGCGGGAACGCGCCGCCTTTGCCGCGCTGTCGCTGCTCTGGTCGGTACTAAGCGCGTAATGGTGATTATGTAGTTAACCTTAAGGAGGCCTCAATGCTAGAGCCACAGCGGCGCAAAAGCCTGGAGACAACGCTGACGCAGATCGAGAAACAGTTTGGCAAGGGCGCGATCATGCGCCTAGGCGACGACCAGAGCTTTCTGGAACAGGGCGTGTTATCGACCGGCTCGATGTCGGTGGACCTGGCGCTCGGTGTCGGCGGCGTGCCGAGAGGCCGTATCATCGAGGTGTACGGCCCCGAGTCGGGCGGCAAAACCACCCTCAGCCTGCACATCATCGCTGAAGCCCAGAAAGCCGGGGGCGTCGCCGCCTTCGTCGACGCCGAACACGCCCTCGACCCCGCCTACGCCAAAGCGCTCGGCGTCGATACCGACGAGCTGCTGGTGTCGCAACCCGACACCGGGGAGCAGGCGTTAGAGATCACCGAGCTGTTGGTCCGTTCGGGCGCCGTCGATGTGATCGTCGTCGACTCGGTGGCGGCGCTTGTGCCGCGAGCCGAGATCGAGGGCGAGATGGGCGACTCGCACGTGGGCTTGCAGGCGCGGCTGATGAGCCAAGCCCTGCGCAAGCTCACGGGTGTGCTAAGTAAAAGCCGGACCACGGCGATCTTCATCAACCAGATCAGGGAAAAGATCGGGGTGATGTACGGCAACCCCGAAACGACGCCGGGCGGGAGGGCCTTAAAGTTCTACGCCAGTGTGCGGATGGAAGTGCGGCGCAAGGGGGACGTGAAGTCGGGGGCGGACAAGATCGGCAATCAGGTGCGGGTCAAGGTGACCAAGAACAAGGTGGCACCGCCGTTTAAGGAAGCCGAGGTCGAGATCATGTTCGGCCGGGGTATCGACAAAGTGGGCGACCTGATCAACATCGCCTCGGACCTCGACATCATCCAGAAGTCGGGCTCGTTTTACAAGTATGACGGCGCCACCATCGGCCAGGGCAAGGAAAAAGCTGCCGCGTACCTCCAAGACCAACCTCAGCTTATCGACCAGATCAGGCAACAAGTCGTCGACGCTGTGGCGGGCGCTAAGGTGACTGAGGGTGACCTGGGATGAGCGCCTTATTTATTATTCTGGCGCTGCTGCTAGGGCTGGCTATGGGCGCGGCTATCGGCTTTTTGCTCCGCCAGCGGCAGGATACCGAGCTGATTCTGCGCGCCCAAGCCGAAGCTGACGTTTTGCGGCGCAGCACGCAGGCTGAAGTGCAGCGGCTTTTAGAGGGCGCGCGGGCGCAGCAGGGCGAGCTGCTGCGACAGGCGCAGAGGCGGCTCGAGGACGACGCCGTTCGCGCCAGAAGCGCGCTCGAGGCCGACCTGACCCGCGAGCGCCAAGCCGCTGAGCTCGAACTCCGGCGCGTTCTGGGTGACGCCGAACGCGAAGGCGCGCGCATCCGCGAGGCGCGAGACGAACTCCGGCGCGACCGCGAACGCCTGGACGCCACCGAAGAACGCCTGACCCGGCGCGGCGAGCAGCAGGACGCCCGCGCCCTCAAACTCGACGACCTGGAGGCGCGTTTGGACGAACGCGCGGACGCCCTCAAGGCGCAGGAAACCGAGTTGGAGGCGGAGCGGGGGGCGATTCAAACGCGCCTTTTCGAGATCGCTCAGCTGACCCGCGAGGAGGCGACGGCGACGATCATGACGCAGCTCGACACCGAGCTCGAGCGCGAAAAAGCGGTGCGCATCCGCGCCCAGCTCGACAAAGCTGACGCCGAGGCCAAACGCAAAAGCACCAACATCATCGCGCAGGCCATCCAGCGGAGCGCCAGCGAGGTCTCGGCGGCCATCAGCGTGTCGGTCGTGCCGATTCCCTCGGACGCCATGAAGGGCCGTATCATCGGACGTGAAGGACGCAATATTCGCGCCTTTGAAGCGTTGACCGGGGTCGACCTCATCATCGACGACACGCCCGAAGCGGTGCTGCTGAGTTCGTTTAACCCGATTCGCCGCGAGGTCGCCAAGTTGGCCCTAACCGAACTCGTTACCGATGGGCGCATCCACCCGGCCCGGATCGAGGAGACCGTACACAAGGCGCAGAGCGATATGCAGACCTATATCCGTGAGCGCGGTGACGAGGCGGCTCTAGAGGCCAACGTCGTCGGGCTTAAAGCAGGGATGCTGCAACTTTTAGGTCGGATGCACTTCCGCACAAGTTACGGTCAGAACGTCCTCAAGCACTCGGTCCAGGTCGCACACCTGACCGGCATCATCGCCGCCGAGATCGGGCTCGACGAGGCCCTAGCGCGCCGCGCCGGACTGCTACACGATATCGGCAAATCCATCGACCGCGAGATCGAGGGAACGCATACCGAGATCGGCGCGAACTTGGCGCGTCGCTTCGGCGAACCCACCGAGGTTTTGGACGCCATCGCCAACCACCACGAGCTCGAGCTTTCCGAGACCCTCTATCCCATCATCGTTTCAGCGGCGGACGCCATCAGCGCGGCGCGGCCGGGGGCGCGGCGAGAGAGCTTGGAAAACTATCTCAAACGGCTCGAGGGCTTGGAAACTATCGCCACGAGTTTTCCGGGCGTCGAGAAGTCGTACGCCATCCAGGCCGGACGCGAAATCCGCATCATCGTCGAACCCGACAAGATCGACGACGCCTCGGCAGTGCTCCTAGCCCGCGACATCGCCAGCCGCATCGAGCAGGATATGGAGTATCCGGGGCAGGTGCAGGTGACGGTCGTGCGGGAGTCCAGAGCCGTACAGTACGCGCGGTAAGGGTGAGGGAGGGCTCGGGGAAACGCGCCTGCTCGACCCCAAGCCCTCTTCAAACTATAGGGGGACTTTCATCACGACAAACCTTGGCGGTCAGATAACCCGGCGCTGTGCAGCCGCACTCTCGTCTCCGGTGTTTGGGTGTCCTTTGGCTCGATCAGCAGTGGCCGCCCCTCTTCCCCGGCGAACGGTTGATGCTCCTCTAGGAACAGCGTACAGTTCGCCTGGCCCCGACTCGATCTCGTGCCCTAGCAGGCGAATCTGCAACCGGCCCGTGAGCACCAAGAAAAAGGCGTCGGTTTCGTCGTGCTTATGCCGAGCGAACGCACACCTGACCTTAACGACTATGACGTCGAGGTGGGCGACAGTTTTTAGGGATCGGTAAACTGCGCCAGCATATCCACGGTATTTATCTTGTTGTTTATTGCCCGAGTATACCCCTCGGCTAGTTGAGCTACCCCATAGGGCGAGCTCCCCGAAAGCCCGGTGCCAATCTACAGGGGTTACTATAAAAAGACCCTTTCCCGACTCGTTGCCCCGACCCTGTTTTTTTGTGTATACTCCCCTTTGGCACGCTGCTCGCCCACGGCTTCTAGCTGTGGCGGCTTTTTTGTGTGATTTGAAGCTTGTGAGGTCAGCCTTGATGTATTTTCCCAGATGCGGGTTCGCGCCGTGGTAGGCGACGAGCTGCGGATTTTTTGTGGCAGCGCGACGCCTGAACTCGCCGCCTCAGTTGCCCGGCATCTCGGCGGCGAGCTGTCTAAAGGCTGGGCCTCGAGTTTTCCCGACGGCGAGTCGCGGGTGCAGATCGACGAGTCGGTTCGCGGCGCGGACTGTTACATTGTGCAGTCGACCTGTTCGCCGGTCAACCACAACCTGATGGAGCTGCTTGTCTTCGTCGACGCGCTGCGGCGGGCTTCGGCGTGGCGTATCAACGCGGTTATCCCGTATTTCGGCTACGCCCGGCAGGACAAAAAGGTGCAGGCACGCGAACCCATCACCGGAAAATTAGTAGCGAACATGCTCGAGAAGGCTGGGGTCGACCGCGTGGTCGCCGTCGACCTGCACGCCGGTCAGGTCCAAGGGTTTTTCGACGTGCCGGTCGATCACCTCACCGCCCTAGGCATTCTAGGTGAGCATTTGGGATCGCAGGACCTATCGAACAGCGTGGTGGTGTCGCCGGACGTGGGCCGCGCGACCGAAGGGCGGCGGCTCGCTAATCACTTGGGGTTGCCGCTCGCCATCCTTCATAAACGCCGCAGCAGCCCGACCGAAACAGCGGTCACCCACGTCATCGGCGAGGTCAAAGGGATGCGCCCAATTATTGCCGATGACATGATCACGACCGCCAGCACCATTACTCGGGGCGTCGAAGCCCTTTTAGAACTCGGCGCACTCCCCGACGTGCGGGTCGTCGCTACGCACCCGGTTTTTACGCCACCCGCTTTGGAGCGGCTCGCGCACGAGGCGATCAGCGAGGTCTTCGTCACCGACACCATCCCGTACCGCGGCGAGCTGTCCAAGATCAAGGTCTTGTCCGTCGCCGGTCTTCTCGCCAGCGCTATTCAGAACGTTCACGACAACAGCTCGGTCAGCTCGCTCTTTCCCAAATAAGAGCCCAGTAGGAGGAACCATGAAAGTATCCGCCCAGAAACGCACCCCTGGAAACGCCGTCATCCTGATTAAAGCGGGTCGGCTGCCCGGAGTCGTGTACAACAAGGAGACCAACATCCCGGTCAGCCTGGAGCTGCGCGAGTTCGATAAAGCTTTCCGCAGTCAGGGAACGGCCAGCATCATCAATCTGGACATCGACGGCGACGAACACGACGTATTGGTTAAAGCCGTGCAGATGGATAAGCGCCGCCGCCAGCCTAGGCATGTAGACTTCTTCGCCGTGACCGCCAACCAGCCGGTTGACGTCTACGTACCTCTAGAATTTGTCGGCGACCCCGTCGGAGCCAAAGAGGGCGGTCAGGTCGACGTCCAGCGCCGCGAGGTGCATATCCGCATCCTGCCGCGCTTCATTCCCAATCACCTCGAGGTCGATGTGAGCGGGCTCGCTATCAACGATTCGCTGCACCTGAGCGACATTATCAGCCAGCTACCGCCGCAGGCCGAGGTCTTGGACGATCCCGAAGAGGCCGTGATCGCCATCTTGCCGCCGCGCGTCGAGGAACCCGCCGAGCCGGTCGAAGCCGCCGAACCCGAAGTCATCGGTGACGAGGGTGAAGGTGACGAGGCGGAGCGTGACGCCGAGTAAAAAGCTCATCGTAGGGCTGGGGAACCCCGGCCCACAGTACAGGGAGACCCGGCACAACGCCGGGTTTCTCGTTTTGGACGCGCTCGCGGCGCGTCACGGGGTGTCGTTTCGGGTGGGCAAAAACGCTGAGGAGGCGAAGTGGGAGGGCGTCACGCTCCTTAAACCCACAACCTTTATGAACGCGTCGGGCAGCGCCGTACAAGCTGCCCTAAGCAAAGCTCGCCTGACCCCCGCCGACCTGCTCATCGTTCACGACGACCTCGACTTGCCGTTCGGACGCCTGCGGATCCGAACCGGCGGCAGCGCGGGCGGGCAGCGCGGCGTCGCCGACACGGTTCGCCGCCTCGGGCCGGAGTTCACGCGTCTCAAGGTGGGCATCTCGAGACCTCCCGCGGGCTGGAAGGTTGACTCCTGGGTGCTGAGCCGTTTTCAGGAAGCCGAAAAATCCTTGCTGAAAGAGGTTGTCGAAAACGCGGCCGACGCCGTTGAAGTGTTGCTGAAAGAGGGCACGGAAGCCGCGATGGGGCGCTTTAACGGTCTAGACTTGCGCCTTTAGCTCGTCCACCCCTGGACTCGAGCCCCGATCTGGTCGCCCACCACGCGGAACTTCTCGAGCTTCGCGGCGTCGCTTCCTCTTAAGGCCGCCGGGTCCTCGACCGACCAGGCCAGCTTGGTCGGTCTGCCGGGGAAGGTCGAGGGGCAGTCTTCCTCAGCTTTCGCGCAGACCGTGATGACATACGCGAAGTTCGACCCTCCTAAAAAGTCGCGGACGCTCTTCGCATGGTGCCCAGTTATGTCAAAACCGGGTTCTTCCATCACGCGGATGGTGTACGGGCCCACCTGACTCGGTTTAAGCCCTGCGCTGTAGACATTGCAGGTTTCGCTACTGTAGTGGCGCAGGAACGCTTCGGCCATCTGACTACGGGCCGAGTTGCCAGTACAGAGAAACAGCACGTTCACCGTGATAGTCCCAGCTGGGGCAGCTTGCCCGCCTCAATCAACGTTTCTTGTGTCGGGGCTTCACCGCTAGCTATCGCTTCGACCAGCGCGCGGCTCATGCCGCCGAGCGCGTCCCGAACCTCGCGCCACCTCTGCACGCCCTGCCCACTAGGGTCGGGGAACGACACATGCAGCCGCGTGGTTTTGATCGGGTAGACGGGGCAGGCTTCGTTGGCGCTGTCGCAGACCGTCACCACCACGTCAAAGGCCCACGGGTCGGGCAGCATGTCCAAGCTTTTGGAGGTGTGACCGGACAGGTCGATACCAACTTCCCGCATCACCTCGGTGGCTTCCGGCTTGACCCAGGTCTGTTCCGTCCCGGCAGAGGACACCGCGATGTCCGCGCTCAGCTCACGCGCGTAGTGCCGCACCCAGCCCTCGGCCATCTGGCTACGCGCCGAGTTGTGGGTGCAGAACAGTAAAACCCGCGTCACGCGCGTTTCCCTTTGATGGAGTGGCCGATCTCTGTCGCGCAGCCCGCATCCGCACTTTGCAGCACCGTTCTATCGGTAGGTTGTGGCTCGCCAAAATAGCGCCGACGCAGCCAAAAAGCTACGCTGACCAGCGCGATCATGGCCGGAACTTCCACCAGCGGTCCGATAACGGCAGCGAACGCAACCCCCGATCCGACGCCGAACACCGCCACGGCGACCGCCAAGGCCAGCTCAAAATTGTTCCCGGCAGCGGTAAACGAGAGGGTAGCGGTCTGTGAATAGTCGGCCCCGATCAACCTGCCCATGCCGAAGCTGACCAGAAACATCACCACGAAGTAGATCAGTAGCGGCGTGGCGACGAGGAGCACATTGACCGGCTGCGAAAGAATCGCGCCCCCTTGCAGGCTGAACATCACTACGATGGTAAACAGCAAGGCGATCAGGGTCACTGGGCCTATACGCGGCAAAAATGCCGTGTCGTACCACGCTTGTCCCTTGCGCGGAATCAAGACAACCCGGCACAAAACGCCGATGGCGAACGGAATCCCGAGGTAGACCAGCACGGCCCTAGCGACCTCGGTGATACTGATACCGATGACGCTTCCAGAGAGTCCGAACAGGGGCGGCAGCACCGAGAGAAAAAACCAAGCGTAGACGCTGAAAAAAAGTACCTGGAAAACGCTGTTAAAGGCCACCAGCCCCGCCGCGTAATCCCTGTCACCTTCGGCCAGCTCGTTCCAAACCAGCACCATGGCGATGCACCGGGCGAGGCCGATCAGGATAACGCCCACCATGTACTCCGGATAGTTCTGCAAAAAGGCAACCGCTAGAAAGAACATCAGAAACGGCCCGATGAGCCAGTTTTGCAGCAGCGACAGGCCGAGCACCCGGACGTTGCGGAAGACCTGCGGCAGCTTGCCATAGCGTACTTTGGCAAGCGGCGGGATCATCATCAGCACCAGCCCGACCGCAATCGGGATGTTGGTGGCGCCGACGCTCAAAGCGTCGAGGACGCGGCCCACATCGGGAACCGCTGCCCCGAGGGCGACTCCCAAAGCCATCGCCAGAAAAATCCACAGCGTCAGGTAGCGGTCGAGGAAGGAAAGCCGCTTGCGTGGGGCCTGTAGGGGTGCGGTTGTCATACGATTTGCTTGGTAAAGGCTCGAGCCGATGCGGGGCACGCTCCCGCCCCCCGGAGCTGTGCCGAAGCGCCCAGAGCTTCGGGCAGGGCGTCCCGTGAAAGCTCCGTAAACCCATGCTTAAGCAGCAGTTCAGGAACGGTGGTCGTAAGGACATAGGCGACCGTGAAGCCCCGCGCGCGCAGCACGGTTAGAGCGCGCACCAGCAGTGCCCACGCCAGCCCACCACCGCGCCCTTTCGGTGCTACCACCAGCGACCGCAACAGGGCCGCCTCGCCGTAGGGTTCAAAGCCGACGACACCCATCACAGTGCCGTTTTCCTCGAGCACCAGGAGTTCGGTCGCGCCTAAGCCGTCCGTGGGCAGATCAGCCCCTTCTAGAAGCGCTTCGATAGCTTGCCGGTCAGCGGGTGACGCCTCACGGATGGCGGGTTTCGTGGCCCGTATCTGAGCGCTATAGGTGCCGTTCTCCGGAGCGTTGCCGGTGAAGCTGATACCGGCAAAACCGACCTCTTGCAGCCGCGCCTGGTACTGTGCAACCGTTTCCGCACCGTCCTCGCAGGCGCACCAGCCCTCGTCCGTGACCCTCGCCGGAGCGTCACCAACCCGCACCATGTCGCTGATCGCCAGTCGTCCACCCGCTCTCAGCACCCGGTAGGCTTCGCGCAGTACCGCGGTTTTATCGGTAGACAGGTTCACCACGCAGTTCGACAAGATAGCGTCGACGCTTCCCGGTTCGACGGGCAACGCTTCGATGTAGCCTTCTCGAAATTCGACGTTTAGGAGGCCGAGCTGAGCCGCGCCTGCCCGCGCCCGTTTCAGCATCTCCGGGGTCATGTCTACGCCGATGACGTACCCGGTTTCGCCGACCGCCTGGGCCGCCCGGAAGCAGTCTAGGCCTGCACCGCTGCCGAGGTCGAGCACCGTCTCCTCCGGTTGCAGGTCGGCGAAACGGGTGGGCGTGCCGCAACCGTAAGTCGGCACCTCGAGCGTCCCAACGCGACCCGTTTCGCCTTTGGAGGCGCAACAGCCCTGATTCTGGGTGATACGTCGCCCGTAATAGTTCTGTACTCGCTCGCGCACGTCCATAGCTACGCCGCCCGGTCGTTGCTTCGCCTGTAAAGGTCAAAAGGGTGCATGGGGTTCTCCTTGGATAGGAAAGGGCGCGCGATGTTCAGCGCGCCCTACAAGGTTCAGCAGCAGGTGCAGCTGCAATTTTCATCGCAGGTGCAGCTTTCGCCGCAGTCGCAGCCGTCGTCGTTCAGCACAACTAGTTGCATGGTCTCACCCCCTTTCTAAAACCGGAAGGGAGGCGAAGCGGGAGAGTACTTTTTGTAGCGCCCCAAACGCCTCACGGTTGAGGTCGTAGTAGACCCAGCGCCCACGCTTTCGGGCGCGCACGAAGCCCGCCTGCACCAAAAGCTTCATGTGGTGGCTCACGGTTGGCTGTGACAGTCCCAAGATGGTCTCGAAGTCGCAGGCGCACACGCCTTCGTCGCTCGCACAGCAGGTCTGCACCGGATCGAGGAGAAACTCGAGAATGCTGAGCCTGACCGGGTCAGCTAGGGCTTTGAGTTCGGTAGCCAGGTCGTTCATAGACATATACTAATAGACAGATATAAATATGTCAATGAGTTTGTGCTGACACCACGCCGCAACCCTACTTCGCCTCAGCGAGTCTGTAGACTGCACCTCCCGCATAATCGAGCACATACACCTCGCCTGCGGCGTCCCGAGCAAAACTGCTGAGGATCAGGGAGGTATCGGCCACGACCTCAGCCTGCCAGAGCCCATCCCGGCGCTCGGCAGCCCAGATGACGCCGCTCCAAAAGTCGCCATACAGATACCGTCCGGTCAGCTCAGGGAGCGCCGCGCCCCGGTAGACGTAACCGCCCGTGACCGAACAGCCCTCGGCGTGTGTATAGCTGAGGGCTGGTGGGACAAACCCGGCGCACCCTCCCGGCACGCGGCACCGCGGCCCGTCGGCGAGGGGCCAGCCATAGTTCGCGCCTCGAGACGCCCTCAGCCGCTGCACATTGATCTCTTCAAACGCCGTTTCCCCCACGTCGGCCATGTAAATCTCGTCCCCCTCACGGTCGAAAGAGAAGCGCCACGGGTTGCAAAGACCGTAGGCCCACACCGCCGCTTCCGCGCCCTCTACATGGACGAAGGGATTATCGGCGGGTACGGAGAGTCCAGCCTCATCAACCCGAAAGCGGAGAAGCTTGCCCAACATCCCGTCCGTCTCCTGTGCGTAGGGGGGCGCCCAACCACGACGGACGGTAGAGGCCGTCGCCGGTGCTTAGGTAGAGAAGCCCAGCCGGGCCAAACTGGAGCTAGCCGCCGTTATGGGTTGGGCCGGGTTGGGGAATTACTAGAAGAACGTCATAGGTGGCGGGGTTGGCCGCAAGCGTCCGCACGTCGAGCCGCACCCGGCTCAGCACCGTAGCCCCGGTTTTGTCGGTCGCGTAGAGAAACATCAGCCCGTTTTGGGCAAAGTCCGGGTACAGCGCCAGACTCAGCAGCCCCGCTCACCACAACAGCCGACGCGCCCCCGCAGGTCGAGCACAGTTTTGTTTTTGCCGTCGCCGAGGCGCACGACTGTGCCTTTTTGCTGAGCCGCGAGCGCCCGCCCGTCGCCGACAAAGCGCAGGTCGGTGGGCTTGGTGAGACCGGTAAAGTAGGGCTCGCGCCCTAGCCCTACACCCGTGCCACCGACTACAGCTAGCGGCGTCACCTGCGGCGTGCAGGAAGCCAACGCTAAAACCACAACGAAAAGACGGGTCACACACCACTACAACATGCCTCGAGCGGAGCCCGAACAGGAAACGTTACGGTTGCCCGTGTAAGGCTCTACTGTGAAGTTCTACCCAGGGCGGCTTAGCCAAAGCGCCCCTCGACGTATCGCTCGGTCATCTCGTGCTTGGGGTTGGTAAAGATCTGGTCGGTCGGACCTTCTTCGATCAGGACGCCCAGGTGCATAAACGCCGTCCGGTCCGAGACACGCCCCGCCTGCTGCATGTTGTGGGTAACGATGACGACCGTGTAGTGCTCTTTAATCTCGTGAATAAGCCCCTCGATGCGGTCGGTCGACATCGGGTCGAGGGCCGAGGTGGGTTCGTCCATCAGGATGATGTCGGGTTCGGTCGCCATCGCCCGGGCGATGCAGAGGCGCTGCTGCTGTCCACCCGAAAGGCCTAAACCGGACCCCTTCAATTTGTCCTTGACCTCTTCCCAGAGCGCCGCACGTTTGAGCGACTTTTCGACCAGAGCGTTCAGGTCGCCCTTATAGGCGTTTAAGCGCGGCCCAAAGGCGACGTTGTCGAAGACCGACTTGGGAAAGGGGTTGGGTTTTTGAAACACCATCCCGACGCGGCGGCGCACCTCGACCGGGTCAACGGCACGGTCGTAGAGGTCGACGCCTTCGTAGGTGATGGTGCCGTCTGTTTTTACAATCGGAATAAGGTCGTTCATCCGGTTTATCGCGCGCAGCAGCGTCGACTTGCCGCAGCCCGACGCGCCGATAAGCGCCGTCACCTGATTTTTGGGGATGTTGAGCGAGACGTGGTGGAGCGCCTGGAAGTTGCCGTACCAGAGGTTAAAGTCTTTGATGCTCACAACAGCGTGCTCGTCGGACACGGGGGCGGTGCGGACGCTCGGTTGCGAAAGGTCAAACGGTTTTGCGCCGACGTGGGTGTTGGCGCGGGTGTTGGGTTCTGTGCTGACAGTGGGCGTCGTCATAAAGCTCCTGACTAGAACTTATCTCAAGAATGGTTTTGTAGACTGAGTGCGTTCAATCTTACTCGTTCCACTCGCTCAAATCCTCGTTAGGCCCTAAAAGATTTCCTACGGTCACAAAGCCCGACGAGGATTTTTTAGATGGCTTCTACCACGACCGCTCGAAGCGGCGGCGCAGGTAAAAAGCTACGCCGTAGAGAACGAAAAGGAGGGCCAGCAGCACGATGATTCCGGCGGAAGCGACGTGCGCGAACTCGACGTCGTTCTCGGCAATCCAGTTGTAGATCTGTGAGGGGATCACCGTGTAACGCGAAAAGGGTCCGTTGGGCGGGTAGGCGATAAACCCGACCGCGCCCACCAAAAGGAGCGGGGCCGTCTCGCCGATGGCCCTGGCTATCGCCAGAATCACGCCCGTTACGATGCCGCCGACAGCGTTGGGCAGGACGACTTCGCTCACCGTCTGCCATTTGGTCGCGCCCAGGCCGTAACTCGCTTGGCGCAGGGTGCTGGGTACGGCCCGGATAGCTTCACGCGCCGCGATGATCACGACCGGCAACACGAGCAGCGAAAGGGTCAAGGCCGCCGATAGGATCGTCGGGCCGATCTGGGCAAGCCGCACAAACACGTACAAACCCAAAATGCCGTAGACGATGCTGGGGACGCCCGCCAGGTTGCGGATGTTGAGTTCTAAAAGCCTCGAGAAGCGGTTTTCCGGCGCGTACTCCTCCAGATAGATGGCCGCCCCCACACCCGTCGGCAGGGTGATGAGAATAACCAACCCCATCACCCAGAGCGTGCCCAGGAGCGCAACCTTGAGACCGGCGACGACCGGCGTGCGGGAGGCGTTTTTGGTCAAGAAAGAAAGGTCTAGCCAGGGGTTCAGGTAGAGGTTCTGATCCTCCCCTAAGGTACTTGAAAGCAACCCGATGTTGGCGAAGCGGTTAAACAGCCCGTCCAGGTCGGCCCCCTGCAACCGGCCTAAAAGCCCCCCTTCGGCGGGGTCCAAATCCTCCACATCTTCGGCCAATTCACCACGCAGCTCGCTCAAGTACGCGTTCACACCGAATAAGCCGATGTCCGCTACGCTGTCGTCGCGGCTGTTGGTCACCACCCAGCGGAAGGGCCCGTCCTCCGTACGCCACATGAGTTCGATCCGGCCCCGCGCTTCAAAGAGGCGCAGCTCCTCGGGGTCGTTCATGAACGCCTGCACGTCTTCGGGCGTCTCGCCCTGCGCGGCGAGGTCTAGGCGGATCACCTCACGCCCGCCCAAAGGCGCAGCCGACCAAGGGAAGCTCTCGCCGCTCGTGCTGCTGCTCGGTTCGACGATCTGCCACGATACGGTGTCGAGGAGCGTGTCGAGCAAGAGCACGCCGACAAGGGCTACGGCCAGGACGACCGGGATAAACGTCACTACCGCGAAGATGCGGCCCGCGCGGGTCCGGGCGGCTAAGCGGCGTGCTTCTTCGGCGCTGACGAGGCGTTTGCCGGGACGCCGGGCGGCACCGGCAGGCGCGCTAAGAGACGCTTTCATTCGTACTTCTCCGAAAACCGCCGCACGACCTGCTGCGACAAGATGTTGAGAACCAGCGTGATGGTAAAGAGCACCGCAGCCACGGCGTAGAGCGAGCGCGCCCCGAGAGACCCGGCGGCTTGGTCGCCGGTCCCGGCCTGCACGATAAAGGCGGTCATCGTCGCCATCTCTTGGCGTGGGTCGAAGGTAAAGTTGGGCCGCCCGCCGCTCGCCAGCGTCACGATCATGGTTTCGCCGATGGCGCGGGAGATCGCCAGGATAAACGACGCGATAATGCCCGAGAGCGCCGCTGGCACCACCACCCGGGTGATCAGTTCAAATTTGGACGCGCCCAAGCCGTAGCCCGCTTCACGGAGGCTCCGGGGCACAGCCCGCAGCGAGTCGACCGAGATAGAGGTCACCGTCGGCAGGATCAGAAACGCCATCACGAACCCGGCGGAAAGCGGGTTAAAGAGGTTGACGCCGGGGATAAGGTCGCGGATCACGGGCGTGACGAAGAGCAGCGCGAAGTAGCCGAGCGCCACGGTGGGGATACCGGCTAAAACCTCGAGGATCGGCGTCACGGTGCGGCGTGTCCGGTCGCCCGCGAACTCAGCCAGGTAGATCGCCGCGCCCAGACCCAGCGGCAAGCCGATCACGCAGGCGATTGAGGTCACCATAAGGGTGCCCAGGACAAGGGGCGCGATACCGAAGTTTTGGTTTTCAAAAAGCGGCGTCCAGACCCGGCTGGTAAAAAACTCGACGACCGAGACCTCGCGGAAAAACTGGAACGTCTCCTCGGCTATCGAGTAGACGACCGCCACCGTCGTCACGACCGAGACGAGCGCACACAAAAGCAGCAGCGTGCCGATCACGGCCTCACCCACGCGCCGGTCTGCCCGCTTGTTAAGACCTACAGCCCGCGCCCTGCCGAGCATCCCGGGCGTTTTACGCTCCATGCCGTCTCCTCGAGTAAAAACTAGCCTTCATATGAAGGCTAGCCTAGTCTACGTATTTCAGCGCAGTGTCAGCTCATCGTCAGGCTTACTGCTCCGCCTCTTGAACGGCCTCGAGCACATCGTCGCCAGGCGCAAAGTCGGCGAAGGCGCTGCCTGTCACACGCTCGTCAAAGCGCGCCTGTACAGCCTCGTAGATGCCCTCGTCATAGGTCACGTAGCCGGTGTCCTCGATCAGCTCGGTATTGTCGGGCGAGAGGTAGAAATCGACAAAGTCCTGAAGCGCCGGGGTGGAATCGACGGCGCTCTGGCTTACGTAGATAAATAACGGGCGCGAGAGCGGCGTATAGGAGGCGTCCTCGACCGTTTCGGCGCTCGGCGCGACGCAGCCGTCACCGCCGTCAATCTCGACCGCTTTTAAGGTGTCGGGGTTTTCGGCGTAGTAGGCGTAGCCAAAAAAGCCCATCGCGTTCGTGTTACCCTGCACGCCCTGCACCAGCACGTTGTCGTCTTCGCTCGGCGAAAAGTCCTGACGGATCTCGGCGTCGTCGCCGATGATGGCCTCGTTAAAGTAGTCGAAGGTGCCCGAATCGACGCCGGGGGCGTAGAGTTCGAGGGGTTCTTCGGGCCACTCAGGATTTACGTCGCTCCAGGTGGTGACGCCGCCGTCCGCCGACCAGATCTGGGTAAGCTGTTCGACCGTGAGGCACTCGACCCAGTCGTTTTCGGGGTTGACGACGACGGTGAGCGCGTCGGCAGCTATCGGCAGTTCGATAAAGGGGATACTGGCTTCTTGGCAAGCGGCGACTTCATCGGGTTCGATAACGCGGCTCGCGTCCGAGATCTGCGTTTCACCGGCGCAGAAGCGTTCAAAGCCGCCGCCCGTTCCGGCGAAACCGACGGTGATCTGCGCGTCGGGGTTGACGATCTGGAACTCTTCGGCCATCGCCAGCGAGATCGGGTAAACGGTCGAGGAGCCGTCGACGGCGATCTGCTGGGCAAACGCCGTACCGGGAACGAGAGCGAGGAGCGCAAGGATTTTTTTCATGATGTGGATGACCTCCAAGGAGAGACTAGTGGGGTTTTGTCAGCGTTCTATCAGCTAAAAGGGTTGTGACGCCTCGGCCAGGGTGCGGTGACTACCGCCCGGTGGGGCTGCCACCACCCGTCATACCCCCGCTGGTCGTGCTGCCTACCGGGGCCTGGGGTAACAGCACCGTGTCGATAATGTGAACGACGCCGTTTCCGGCGCTGATGTCGGCCTCAGTGATCATCGCCTCGTCGTTGACATAGATAGGCTCGTCGGTGTTTTCACGGGGGGCGAGATTTAGGCTCTCGCCTTGCACAGTGTCAAACGACTGCTGCGGCGCGCTGTCGTCCGCAGACTCAGCCACGGCTTCCGAGTTCACCGCCTCTGCAACGACGTGATAGTTCAGAACCTGCACAAGCTCGTCAGGGCTGGCGAGCAGACGCTCGAGTCCCCCATCGGGCAGCGCCTTAAACGCCTCGTTCGTGGGCGCGAAGAGGGTAAAGGGGCCTTCGCCCGAGAGCGCTTCGACGAGCCCTGCGACCTCCAGCGCCTGGGCCAGCGTGCTGAGGTCTTCGTTGGCGGTGACGACATCTACCACCGTCGCAGGCGCTTGAGCCAACGCGACGCCAAGTGTAAGGACGCAAGAAAAGGTGACGAGCAAGTTTTTCATTTAGGCTCCCCATAAGAAACTTCGTGGCTATAGCGAGCGCCCCATAAAATCAGGGCGCTCGCAGCTTAAACGGCTTGCAGCTGGCGCAACGGGTGCGCCCCCAACCAGCCCCACTTGACCAAGTAGTCGGTAAAGTCAGCCAGCGCGCGTTCGGCGAGTGCGCGGTCGTCGGTGGTTTTCAGCCACGCGTTCGCATGTCTGTACGAAAGAGCGGTGAGCGGGGCGGGGCGCTCTAGAGCGGCGTCTAAGTGCTCTACGAGCTCCCCCAGAAGCGCCTCGTAGCGCCTTCGCACCCACGGTTTCCGGCGCGTCATCTCGTGCAAAAAGTCGTCTACGGCGTCCGTCAGGAGGGCTTCACGACCTACAATCCACGGCGACGCGGAGGTGAACACCCGGCCCACGTTAGACATCCGCGCCCCAGCCTGGAAAACCCGAAATCGCCACCAAAGTTGGTCGCGGAACGTTCGTACCTTCCTTTGCTGCGAAGTTGGAGGTCAGCGCGTCTAAGCTCTCCGAGTCTTCGCCGGGGTGCTGAATCGATAAAAAGAGCGTCTTGCCGTCAGGTGTCCAGACTGGGCCGGTCATCTCCGCCTCATTGGGGCCGACCGCGAAGCGAAACGCCTTGCCCACGTCGGGGCCTTCGGTCGGAAAAAAGAACATCGAGTTATTGCCTAAAAATTCGTAAATGCTATCTTCACCGGTGCCCGAATCGGTCACCATCCAGAGGTTGCCGTGCGGGTCGAAGACGAGGTTGTCGGGGCTGGAAAAGCCGCTCTGCGGCCCGCCTACCGCAAAAATCTCCCAGTGGAAGCTTGCGGCCGCCCAATCATCCGCACTCTCGCGCAGCTTGACGATCTGCCCGTAGTAGTTGCCGTGGTCGCTGTTGTTGGTGAGCGCGACGTACACCTCGCCGGTTCTGGGGTGAATCTCGATGTCCTCGGGGCGGTCTACCGGCGTGCCGCCGATAGCCAGCGCGGCGGTGCGGGCGTCCGCCAAGACCTGCGCTTGACTGCGGACCACACTCGCGCCGGTCTCCTCGTCTACGGCGTCTTTAAGGTCTTGGTTGCGGTCGTAGTCGAGCAAGAGCCACGCGCCGCTGCTGAAGTCCGCGACGTAGAGGTCGCCTTCAACCAGCAGGTCCATGTTGGCGGCACGGTCATCCGGGTTATAGGAACCCTTGGAGACGAATTTGTAGACGCAGGCGTCGCGCATGTCGTCGCCCATATAGACGACCACGCGCCCGTCAGCGGCGAGTGTTACAGCGGCGTTCTCGTGACGAAAACGGCCCATCGCGGTGCGTTTTTTGGGCCTGGCAGAGGCGTCGAAGGGGTCGATCTCGGTGATCCAGCCCTGGTGCGTGGCGTCGTAGTCGCTGGCCTCGCCCCAGGTCTCGGTGTAGCCGTCGACGTTCTCCTCGCAGGTCAGCAGCGTGCCCCACGGGGTCTGTCCGCCCGAACAGTTGCCGACAGAACCCTTGACGACCGTCGCGCCGCCGACAACCTCTTTGCCGCGCACCGGGCCGGTCAGCTCGCACTCGGTAGTCGCGTCGATGCGGCGGTTACGCGGGTCCATCACGACCTCCCAAGCGTTTCCTCCCCTACGCACGCGCACCACCGACACGCCCACGGCCTTCATCTCCGCCTCGACCTGTTTGGGGTCGGTAGCGTTGTCGACGTTGCCGCCGACGAAGAGCGCGTTCGGGTACTCCTGGTTGATAGTCAGAAGCGCGTCGGCGCTCGAGCTGCCCCCCTCTAAGAGGTCAATCGGAAAGTAGCCGACGAAGTCGTGGTTGTAGCCGACCGTATCGCCACGCTCGTTGATGAGCTCGCCCCAGGGCGCGAGGACCTGGTAGTCGTAGCCGACGGGCAGCGTCAGGTCGTCGTTAAAGTTCGTCTCGACAGTTGAGAAGGGAGGCCGAAGCTGAGCCCTATTCCCCACGGAGGCCGCGGGCGCACCGTTGTTCGCGTTCACGTCGCCGGACTGCGCCGCGCCCTGCGCTTCGGCGACCTTGAGGCTCCCGGCGACCCCCGCCGCGATAGCGGACTGAATGACCATGCGCCTCGAGACCTTCCCATCCAGAAGTTTGTGCCACAGGCTCTTCTCAGCTACTGACATGTGTTCCTCCTTCAGAGTCGTTGCCGAGGGTGAGTCTATGGGGAGAATGTAAGGAGACCGTCAGCCGCTGACGCCGTACACTAGCTTGTGAGCACCGCCGCCCCCCGCAGCGTGCGCCGTAACCTAAACCGTCGCTATCTGCTCCGTATCGGTTTACGCACGCTCGTCATCAGCCTTATCGCCCTGTTTATCGCCCGGGACTATCTCGGCTTCGCCGTGGGGGGCGGTATCACGACGTTTACGCTCTACATGGCGTCAGCTATTTTTCGCAGACGTAACGAAGGGCTTAGCGACACGCTCCTGACGCTGGGCGACCTGCCCGCCCTTATCGGACTTATCCATCTGCCGTCGCACGAACCGGCTTTCGAGGCCGTTGTACCCGCTTGGCTTATCGGCACCACCATCGCCAACTTACGTAAAGGGCGACCCATCCTGTTACCCGTTTACAGCCTGGCGGCGTGGCTGGTTTTGGTCACTCACGCCCCCGGCACCAGCGACCCACTCGGTTACGCGGTGGTGCAAACGCTCGCGGTCGGCCTCGCCAGCACCGTCGCCCTGGCGGTCGTGCTCGAGCGCCGAGACCACCGGACCGACGGTTTGACCGGCGTGCTGACCCGCCGAGCTGGTCTCGAGGAACTCGCTCAGCTCGGGAAACAGGGCGGCAACCTGACGCTCGCGTTTATCGACCTACGTCACTTCAAAGCGATTAACGACCTCTACGGTCACGCGGCCGGGGACGAGGCGCTGAGCGCCATAGCGAGGCGGTTGCGTCACGCCCTGCGCCGCCACGACATCTTGTTTCGTTACGGCGGAGACGAGTTTATCGCGGCGAGCAGCGCGCCCGACCTCGAAACGCGGCTGCGCGAGGTGTTTGCAAAACCCGTTCAAACGAAGCTGGCGTCTCTCCAGATAGAGGCCAGAATCGGTATTCAGGGTAGGTCCGGCGTGGTCGACCTAGACGAAGTTGTCCAGGAAGCCGACCGCCGGATGTACGCCGACTCGCGGCTAGACGCACCGCCTCTGCAAGAGGACATGAAGTCGTAACCGAAGCCGCCGAGCGCGTTTACAAGGCTCCACACGACACTCAGTAGGTTCGCAGGCATTCTCAAAGTGTGTCCGAGAGGGTTTGGCTTAACCTGACCTTGGCTTAAACCAGCTGACACCTGCGACAAACGCTCCGATTCAGGACGGTTGTCTCAGCACTTTTTTCAGACGCTCCTCTTTACCTGACAGCTGGTTCGGTTAGGCGAGCTGAGCCAGGCTCGCCTCTAAACCGGCTATAAGCTCCTCCGCTTCGGCCAAGCGGCGCTTCTCTTCCCTGACGACCTCGGCAGGCGCGTTCTCGACGAACTTGGCATTTAAAAGTTTTTTGGCGCTCCTGTCGCGGCCCGCTTGTAGGTCTTTCAGGCGTTTTTCCTGCCGCGCCCGCCACTCGGCGAGGTCGACCAGGCCCTCCAAGGGAAGGCGAAGCTCGAGCTCCGAGACCACCTGCAACAAGGACGCCCCCGAGGGCGGTGTTTCCAGCAAGGTCGCCCTCGTCAGCGACTTAAATACCGCCCGGTTCTCGCCCAACGTCCGCGCTCCCGCACCGCTCGCGGACACTGAAATCTCCTGCGACGGCGGCAGGTTCGCCTCGGCCCGCAGGTTTCGCACGCCCGTCACGGCGTTTTGTAGCCGCGTAAAGTCGCGTTCGGCGTCGGCGTCGATGAGGTTCGGGTCAGCTTCCGGCCAAGTTGCCCACCCCAGCTGCTGCTCGTGACCCAGCGCTTCGTACAGCTCCGAGGTGATAAAAGGAACGAGCGGGTGCAGGAGCTTCAAGATGTCGGTGAGCGTCTTTGCCAGCACCGCTTTCGTCGCCGCGCTGCCCTCACGGAGTTCGGGTTTAGCCGCCTCCAAGTACCAGTCACAGAACTCCGACCACACGAAATCGTAAGCCGCGCGGGTTGCCGCGCCTAGGTCGTAGGCGTCCAAATGCCGCGTCACCTCCCGGATTGCGCGCTGCAAGCGGCTCGTGATCCAACGGTCGGCCAAGGTCTCAGGTGTTACGGCGTCCGTCTGCGGGACCTCGCCAAAGTTCAGCATCGCAAAGCGCGCCGCGTTCCAGAGCTTGTTGTTAAAGTTGCGCCCCATCTCGACCCGGCGCTCGTCCCAGCGGATGTCCTGTCCACCCGTCGAGGTGTAGGCCATCGCAAAGCGCAGCGCGTCCGCCCCGAAGGTGCCGATGACGCTCAGCGGGTCGACGCCGTTGCCTTTCGACTTGGACATCTTCTGCCCCTGCTCGTCCAAGACCAGCCCGTGCAGCACGATGTCGGTAAAGGGTTTTTCGTTTAGGAGCGCGTATCCGGCGAGCTGCATCTTTGTCACCCAGAAAAAGAGGATGTCGTAGCCTGTGACCAAAACCGAGGTTGGGTAGAACTTCCTGAAAAAAGGGTCGGATTCGTCCGGCCAGCCAAGCGTCGAGAAGGGCCAGAGGTTTGACGAGAACCAGGTATCGAACACGTCCGGGTCTTGGGTCAAGGTCACGCCCGCATAGCGCGGGTCGTCGGTCGGGTCGAGGTCGGGGGTTGCGGGGTCGGGCACGACGATGGTGCCGTCGGGGTCGTACCAGACCGGAATCTGATGGCCCCACCAGAGCTGCCGGGAGATGTTCCAGTCGCGCAGGTTCAAGAGCCAGTCGCGGTTGACCTTGAGGTAGCGCTCGGGCGTCAGACGCATCTCGCCCGCGCCCAGTGCGGCCAGAACCTGCGGCGCAATCTCGCCCATCTTGAAAAACCACTGGGTCGATAAAATCGGCTCCACCGGGACTTTGGTCCGTTCCGACAACCCCACGGGAACCGTGTAATCTGCCGCGCCTACCAGGCCACCCACCTCTTGAAGCGCCGCTACCACCGCGGCGCGCGCGTCAAACCTGTCAAGGCCCCTGAACGCTTCGGGCACCCCTTCACCCGTCAGCTTGGCGTCGAGACCGATCACGCTCGGGCGCGGCAGGCCGTGCCGGAGACCGATCTCGAAGTCGGTAGGGTCGTGCGCCGGGGTGATCTTAAGCGCACCCGTACCGAAGTCCATTTCCACAGCCCCGTCGGTGATGACGGGCACCCAGCGGTCGGTAAGGGGGATGCGGGCTTTTTTACCGTGCAGGTGAGTAAACCGCTCGTCGTGCGGGTGAACGGCTACAGCTACGTCCGCGAAGATGGTTTCGGGGCGCACGGTAGCGATCTGTAGCGCGCCGCCGTCCTCCAGCTCATAGGAGAGGGTGTACATCTTGCCGGGGCGATCTTCGCGGTCGACCTCGAGGTCTGAGAGCGTCGTCTGAGTGACCGGGTCCCAGTTGACGATGCGCTCGCCGCGGTACACGAGCCCCCGCCTGTACAGCTCGACAAACTGCTTGCGAACGGCCCGCGACAGACCTTCGTCCATCGTGAAGCGCGTGCGGGTCCAGTCCGCCGAGATGCCGAGGCGCTGAAGCTGTGAGAGGATAATGCCGCCGTAGCGTTCTTTCCAGGCCCACATCCGCTCTAAAAAGGCTTCGCGGCCCACCTCCTGACGGGTCAGCCCCTCTTCACGCAACGCCCGCTCGACCTGAACCTGCGTGGAGATGCCCGCGTGGTCGGTACCGGGTTGGAAAAGCGCCTCAAAGCCGTTCATCCGCTTGAACCGAACCAAGGTGTCGATGAGCGTGTTGTCGAAGGCGTGCCCCAGGTGCAGGTTGCCCGTCACATTCGGCGGCGGGATGACGATGCAAAAGGGTGGTTTGTCGCTCCCGGCGTCGGCGGTGAAGGGCTCCTCGGCCCAGCGCTTCACCCACCTGTCTTCCACGCTCAGCGGGTTGTACTGTTTGGCGAGTTCTTTCATAGAGCTTCCTTTCTTGTAATCAGCATCGTTCGTGGGCTTACTGCCGTGTAGGAGCCTAGCTGCCAGTCACCGAACACCTCGGTTACGGTCAGTCCGGCAGCGTTAAAAAGTCTTATGAGTTCGGGGAGCGTGTAGTGGTAGCGCGTCAGGGTGCGTTCTTCGCTATGACCGTCTCCGAAGATGCGCCGCTGAAAGATGCTCTGCGCGCCGGTTAGGAGGTCGAAGCGGGCTTCCTCGAGCAGCCAAGGCAGCTCTCCCCCACCGCGCCACGAGCGCGCAGGGCTGTCAGCTCGCGCCAGACGTTCGCGGTTGGTGGTATCGAGTAGGAAACGACCCTCTGGTTTGAGCGCTTCGGAAACGGCTCTGAGAACCTGTGGGGCTGTGTCGGCGTCGGAGAACAGGGCGTTAAAGGCGCAGTAGACCGCGTCAAAGTCGGTGGCGAAGCCCAGCTCGGCGGCGTCGCGCTCGAGCAGTTCTACTCCCTCGAGCGGCTCCAGAAACCCTCCCTGCACGTCCACCCCGACGAGTTCTGTATGGCCGCGCCGCTGGAGTTCCGCAAGGTGCCGTCCCCAACCACAGCCGAGGTCTAAAACGCGGTCGGAAGGCCTAAATTTTAAGACTTCAACCAACACAACACGTCGACTTCACGCTCGGTACGCTCACGGGTAAAGTGCTGTTCGTGCTCGCGCCTGTACGTTTCGTCGAACTCGCGGGGGTTGACCGCCACGAAAAAACCTCCTCCACCGAGCCTTCACGCTCTGCGGACGAGGCGAACCCCGCGGTACCACCGCAGTTCTCGGAGGTATCGTCTACGAAAACAATACGTCCAAGCACTTCATTCACTGCAACGGGCAGCACCGGGGGGTCTAATGGACGTTTCAGACGCCGTTCTTCCCCTGCTCACGGGCGACGTTCACTCGGCACTCTCCGACCCAAGCTCTCAGCGTGTCACTTGGGCTCTCTGTCGGGCGCTCGCCGGGCTACTCTTCCCGCTCAAAGCTCCTGAAGTATAGCAGAATGTATAGCCTGCAAGCTAGCCTTACTAGTTTGCCTCACGGCTCAGGTAAATCGTTGGGGTAACAATATACTTGTGTTTGACGCACCTGATGTTCTAACAGACATCCCGGTTATCGCCCCACCACTATTGGTTTATCCGCTAAATTTTGCATTCTTGCGGCAACTGATTTCTTCTGTTAAAGGCGCAAAATGGTTTGCACGACCGGTATCGTTTTAACCGAATGAACCACTATGCGGTTACTGCGCTCAAAACCGCATAACCCAATATGCAACAGAACATAGCTGCTTTGTTGCGGTACTGACAATAAAAAAGGCGTTAGTGGGCCACAGATACCCAGCGTAGCGCCCTTTTTTAAAGCACTTTAGCGGAGAGTGTTTCATTGCCGGGAGTTAGTTGAATCCCAGAGTTGCTGCTAAAGAAATGGGCAAGCAATGCTTCGTACTTTCGGCTAACCTTATTGTCCCGAAAGGGGTTCAAGGTATGATCCTTCCAAAAAAGCGAGACCCCCGTTTCATAACGATCGGCCGTGGCGGAGTCCTCACAGATGCGGACCACCACCTCCTTGCCTTATGGGCGGCTACGTGTGCTGAACACGTCCTTCCCCTCTTCGAGTCGGTTCGGCCCGACGACCCGCGACCGCGTCAGGCAATCGAGAAGGCTCGCGGCTGGGTACGAGGCGAGCTTCCGATGTTCCGTTCCCGCGCCTCGGCTGGTGCGGCGAACTCTGCGGCCAGGGACTTAAGCGGGGCACCCCGCCACGCCGCATATGCTGCCGCCCAGGCTGCGGCGGTCGCGCACGTTGCCGCGCACGAGCTTGGCGCTGCCGCCTATGCGATCAAGGCCGCACGTGCTGCCGCGCCGAAAGAAGAGTGCGAGCGCGCGGGGCGGCTCGAGTGCCAGTGGCAGCACGACCAGTTGCCGGATGCGATCCGTGAGCTTGTGCTTGACGATCAGCGGTTGCGGAATAACATTTGTTGGTTCGTATTCGACTGCTAAGCGTGCGTTTCAATAAACCACTCTAGCGAGGCGTCAGCTATGATCATTGGCGCGCCAGGGCCTTGATGGCGCGGCGCTCGTGCGCTCGCCGCTATACCGTCTGGCCGCCGTCAACGACCATCGCGGAGCCGGTGACAAACGAGGCCGCGTCCGAGCGTAGCCACAAAACGGCGGCGGCGATCTCCTCTACCTTGCCAGCCCTACCGATTGGCTGCGCCGCTGCCGCGCCCGCAAGCTCCCTCTCCTTCCCCTCGGGGGTACCCCTACCCCCGCCGAAGCGATCCATCATCGGCGTGTCGATGATGCCGGGGTACACGGCGTTCACGTGGATGTTCTGCGCGGCGTAGTCGAGGGCAGCCGTTTTGCCGAGGCCGATGATGGCGTGTTTGGAAGCGGGTAGTGCCTAACAGGTAATGACGGTCCGGGTTGTTAGCGCGAAGGATGAGCGCTGACACACCATCTTGTCCCCGCTGCACATCCAAGCATACTGTCAAAAACGGCTACATTCATAACGGCAAGCAGAACCACAAGTGCAAAAGTTGTGGCAGACAGTTTGTTCAGAACCCGCAGAACAAGATCATCAGCCAGGGGACAAAAGCGCTGATCAACAAGCTGCTGCTCGAAAAGTTGCCACTGGCAGGTATTGCGAGAGTAGCTGATGTCTCAGAGCCGTGGTTACAGGGCTATGTCAACCAGAAGTACGAAGCGGTCCCGAAGCGGATCGAGACCAGGCCGCAAAAAGGGGACGCCTAAGCGTCCAATGCGATGAGGTCTGGTCATTTGTGGGGTCCAAGGGGTGCTAAAAGTGGGTCTGGCTAGCGCTGGACACGGCAACCCGTGAGATCATCGGCGTGTTCGTTGGCAGTCGAGGCAAGGCGGGCGCTAAAGGGCTCTGGCGCTCATTGCCCGGTGTCTATCGACAACGTGCTGTCATCTACACCGACTTCTGGAAGGCGTACGCCGAGGTGCTTCCGAGCAAACGCCATAAAGCCGTCGGCAAGAGCAGCGGCAAAACCAACCACATCGAACGTTTCAACTGCACCCTTAGACAGCGGGTGTCACGGCTCGTTCGCAGCACACTGTCGTTCTCTAAAAAGCTGGAGAACCATATTGGTGCCATCTAGACCTTTGTCCATCACTACAACGCATCCTTACAGCTTTAGGACTACCTGGAAGCGTTGTACGCGGCCCCGCCCTTGAAACCTCTGATCCCGGCACCCGAGGAGGTGTTCACGAGTGCCCCGCCCCCCGCTCGAGCATGGGCAAAATCTGGTACTTCAGCAGAGAAAAACGCCGCGCAGGTTGACGGCGATGATCCGGTCCCAATCTGAGAGCGGGATGTCGGCGGTTGCCGCCCCCTTCTGTTCGATACCGGCGTTGTTGAAGGCGGCGTCGAGCCGCCCGAAGGTTTCAATGGTCTTATCGAGAGCGGCTTTTACGTCCCCCTCTCGCGTCACGTCGCACGTTACGGCGAGCGAGCGCCCGCCGCTTCGATCATGCGCGCCGTTTCCTACTTACCCGGTTCCAAAACGTCGGCAACTACCACGCTGGCACCCTCGCGCGCGAAGGCCAGCGCCGTGGCGCGGCCGATGCCGCCTCCTGCTCCGGTGACAAACGCCACCTTGCCGCTGAAATTCAACCGGTTGTTCATAGCTGACTCCTTTCCAAGAATAATCGTCCGGCATTCTTGCGCGATCCTACAAACCTTAACGACTGTACCGCTTGCGGCAGTTATGGGGACGCTCGCCGCTCCTCCGCAACCCCTCGGCAGGTATTTGAGGAACCGTGATCGAACCGTCTTGCTAAAAGTGTTTCATGTCTAACGCAGTATTGCAGCCCAAAAACTGCGTAAGCGGTTCGGCCGTTCTACCCATAGCTACCCTACATGCACGGTCGATTTCGACACCCGTTGACGGAGCCTAGAGGACCGGCAGCGCGTTCAGATTTTGGATGCTGATCTGTCCGGCCAAAACGCGGGCCGCCCGTCGCAGCGCCTGAGCGTCCGGGGCGCCCGGAGAAGAGATGACGAGCGGCGTCCCGGCGTCCCCCGCCTCGCGCATCGCCCTAGTAATGGGGATTTGACCCAGAAGCGGAAGCCGCTCGGCCTCGGCAAAGCGGGCCGCGCCACCCTCGCCGAAGATGTAGTCGCGCGTGCCGTCCGGCAGTTCGTAGTACGACATATTCTCGACGACGCCCAAAACCGGCACGTGCGTTTTGCGGAGCATCGTATAGGCGCGGCGCACGTCTAACAGGGCCACGTCCTGCGGCGTGGTCACCACCACCGCGCCGGTCAGCGGCACGAGCTGCGCTAAAGAAAGCTGCACGTCGCCGGTGCCGGGGGGCAGGTCGACGATCAGGTAGTCCAACTCGCCCCAGACGGTCTGTTTGAGAAGTTGCGTCAGCGTCCCGTGCAAGATGGGACCGCGCCAGGTCAAGGCCTGGCCGTCCTCGACCAAGTTGGCGATAGAGATGACCTTGACGCCATAATTGCGTAAGGGCAGGATGCGTTTTTCGTCGTCGGCCATCAGGCGTTTGCCCTCGACGGCGAACATCTTCGCTTGTGAAGGGCCGTAGATGTCGGCGTCTAAAAGACCGACCGACGCGCCCTCGAGCGCCAGACTCGCCGCTAAGTTGGCCGCCACCGTCGACTTGCCGACGCCGCCCTTGCCCGAGCCTACCGCGACGACGTTTTTAACGCCGGGTAGCTCTTTTTGTGCGGATGCCCGCACCTGCGCGTCGAACGACAGGTTGACCCGTCCGACGCCGGGAACTTGGGCGAGCGCCGCCCGCACGTCCCCCTCAATCCGCGCCCGCATCGGGCACGCCGGGGTCGTGAGGTTGACAGTCAGCGTCACGTCGTCGCCACTAATCTGGAGGTCTTTAATCATCCCGAGACTTACCAAGTCGCGGTGCAGCTCGGGGTCATCGACCGTTTTAAGCGCGTCTAAAACCGCGCGTTCGGTAAGCCTTGACATAAGCTACGCTAACAGCTTCCGCGCCCGCTTATAGGCTTCCGGAACACCTGGGCCGACGCACTGCTGAGGGGGGCCGCCTTCGGGCTATACTGAGCGCGTGAAGACGACTGTGTGCCCGACGCCGAACCGGGGTTGTCGTGGCTAAACGCTATCAGCCGCAGGCGCTTACCGGCGAGCAGGGGGGCGTGCAGACGTTCGCCGGACGCGACGCGGTCAATGGTCTCCCGGTGCGTATGTATACATTTATGGGCGAGCCGACGGCCAAGGTCGGTGAGCTGGGCTCGCCTCACATCCCGCCGGTGCTGAGCTCGAGCTTTGTCGGCGGCGCGGGCGAGGTCATCGTCGCCTTTTCACCCGAGTTCCGGACCGTCAAAGGCGCGGTCGCGCCGGGTCAGGTCGAGGCGCTTTTACGCGGCACCGCCGCCGCCCTAGACGACGCCGCGCGCGCCGGGATCGTTCACGGCGACCTATCTCCGGAACGGGTGCTGTTCGACCGCGAGGCGGGCGCAGGTGGCAGGTTTTTGCTGGAGGGCTACGGCGTGCCCTGGCGCGTCAAACCAAGTGAGTTCACCCCACCCGAGCGCATCGGCGGCCCTTCGTTCGCTGCCGACCTGTTTTCGTGGGCGATGACCGTTCGCCACCTTTCAGGCCCCCTACCGGGTGACCTCCGCGACCTACTCAGCCGCTGCCTGAACGCCGACCCGAAGGCGCGCCCGCAAGCCCGTGAGGTGCGCGCGGCGCTAGAGAGTTACCCGTTCGGGACCCGCAGCCCGCAGCCGAGCCTAGTTCAGTCCGCGCGGGACGTGTCGGCGTTTGAGGACTTCGGCGCTAAAGCTCAGGGAGACGACGCCGACGATTTTTCGGTAACGCTCATGCCGGAGCCGGAAGCCCCACTGGACGTTCAGTTTGAGACCGATCAGCCGGAGACTATACCAGCGCCCGGCCCGCACACGCCGCCGATAAGCGTGCCGATCCCGCCCCGGCCCGGCCCCGGAGTCGTGCGCCTGGCAGCTCGAGAACCAGTCGCTAAAGAACCGGCGCTCCCGGCGGACGCGGTTCGCCGGATAGATCAGACCACGGCTTACGAAGCGCGCCGCGCCCGCTATAATGCCGAGCGCGTCTCTAGTGACCCAGCTGCGCCCACACAGACCACGAGCAACACGGGACGCGCTGTGAGCCCCGTGCGCCCCGTGCGCGCCGCGCCCGTCACCGCTCCGGTAGAGCCCGAATTCGACGTAGTTGACGATATCGACGACCGCGCCCCCGACCCGACGCTAAACCGCGGCGGGCGGCGGGTGCTGCTGCTGACGCTCCTCGGGATCGCCCTTTTGGTCCTCGTCGCCTTGCAGCTCATCAACACCTAACGCCCGCATCCCGAAAGGACGTCATGGCCAGCATCGTTGTGCTCGACTACGGCTCTCAGTACACCCGTCTGATCGCGCGCCGGTTGCGCGAACTCGGCGTGTTCTCGACCATTTTACAGGCCGACGCCAGCCTCCCCGACATTCTGGCTCACGACCCCGCGGGCGTCGTCCTCTCGGGCGGCCCCAAGAGCGTCTACGACCCAGACACCCCCGGTCTGCCCGACGGGCTTTTAGACACCGGCTTGCCGCTGTTCGGCATCTGCTACGGGATGCAGCTGCTCGCCAAAGAGCTGGGCGGCGAAGTCGTGAGGAGTCCCGTGCGCGAGTACGGCAAGGCGCTCCTGACGGGATATCGGGGTGAGCTCTTCGGAGGTGTCGAGGGGGACTTCGTCGCCTGGATGAGTCACGGCGACGCGGTGATGAGCCTGCCCGAAGGCTTTGGGGTCGTGGCCAGCACGCAGGACACCGAGATCGCGGCGATGGAGAGTTCGGGGCGCGGGATCTACTGTATGCAGTTTCACCCCGAGGTGCAGCACACGCCCAAGGGCCGGACGCTAATCGAGAACTTTGTGCGCCGCACCGGTATGGTTCGGGACTGGACGCCGGAGCACATCTTGGAGGTTATGACCCGCGAGGTCAAGGAGCGTGTCGGGGACGAGCGGGTGATGCTGGCGATTTCGGGTGGGGTGGACTCGAGCACGCTGGGGCTGCTTCTCAACCGCGCTCTAGGCGACAACCTGCAAGCGGTCTTCGTCGATCACGGTCTCTTGCGCGCGGGCGAGGCCGAAGAGGTCGAAAAGGCGCTCACGGGCGTCGGTATGAACCTGACCGTTGTAGACGCCTCCGAGCAATTTTTGGGGGCGCTCGTAGGCGTAAGCGACCCGGAGGACAAACGCCGCGCCATCGGGCGCGAGTTCATCGAGGTCTTTAACGCGCAGGTCAAGGCCAAACAGGCTGAGCTGGGCGCTATCCGCTTTCTAGCCCAGGGAACCCTTTACCCGGACGTGATCGAGTCGGCGGGGGGGCACGGCGCGGCCAACATCAAGTCGCATCACAACGTCGGCGGCCTGCCTGAAGATTTGCAGTTCGAGCTTTTAGAACCCTTTCGCACCCTTTTCAAAGACGAGGTGCGCGAGTTGGCGACACTTCTAGGTCTCCCCTCCTATTTGGCCGGACGGCACCCCTTTCCGGGGCCGGGGCTGGCGATCCGCTGCTTGGGTGAGGTTACGCAAGGACGCCTCGAGGTGCTGCGCCGCGTCGATGACATCTTTATTTCCGCGCTACGCGAGTTCGGGCTGTACGACGAGACCTGGCAAGCGCTGGCGGTGTTGACGCCGCTGCGTTCGGTCGGCGTCATGGGCGACCAGCGCACCTACGAGAGCACCGTGGCCTTGCGGGCGGTTTCGTCCGTCGACGGCATGACCGCCGACTGGACCCGGTTGCCCCACGACTTTTTGGCGACCGTCAGCAACAGGATTGTCAACAGCGTGCCGGAGGTCAACCGGGTGGTTTTTGATATCACCAGCAAGCCGCCGGGGACGATAGAGTGGGAGTAAAGCTTTCTGTCTGCACAGCAAGCTGACTCATGTCAAGCACACATAATCTTCGTCGCGGGACAGGCGCCACAGGTTGTTAGCGTGTGCATACCCGGAGACAAACCAATAAAGGCTCCCGTAGCTACGGGAGCCTTTACGCTTTCAGGTTAAAGGATGAAGTTTTAGCCCTTCCTTAGCGCTGCCAGGTCACGCTCCCCGTCAGCCCATTGAGGCGCACCAGGAAACCTTCTTCGTAACTGCTGTCGTCTGTCCCGCCCAGATAGACCTCGGTGGCGTTAAGGGCTCCGAGTTCGGCTAGTTTGGCGTCATAGTCGAAATCGAACGTGCGCTGCACTAACCGTGTCCCTGCTGCGTTGTAGCTGTAGAAATACACGTCTCTGTCGTCTCGGGGGCTCTCTTGGTCGTTGACACTAACAAAGACATTACCCTCGGTGTCGGCGTCGAGCCCTCCGCCATACGCGAAGAAGCCCGTCCGGACCGTCCGCTGCCAGTACTTAGCGCCACTGCTGTTGTACCGGGCGAGCAGAACCCGGTTCTCAGTAATGTAATTGTCGAAGACAGGCTGACCCGCAACGTAGACTTGGCTGTTACTGCCAACCGCAACCCTGCTAGCTGCAAATGGAAGTGTTTTTTGCCATACCTGCGCGCCTTGGGACGTGTAGCGGGTGAGGCGCTGCTTACTCGAGACGGTATAGGTAGTACCGTCTGGGACAACGGCGAGATCGGTGATGCCCTCTGCGAGCGGTTTGCTATAAAGCAGCGTGCCGTCCGAGCGGTACTTCCTAAGTTCCTTCTTGTCTGAAGCGTCAAAGCCCGCATAGCTCAGGTAGAGGCTGTTCTGCGCGTCTACGTCGGACGCGTAGTATCCACTCCCGTCTCCGTCAGGGACGGTGAACTGCCGCTGCCAGACAAACGTGCCGGTTTGGGTGTACTTGCGGAGGAAATACTCGGCGTCGTTCGCGCTACTGTGAAAGAGGACGTAGGCACTACCGCCCGAGTCGAGCGCGACCTCAAAGACCTGACCGCTCAGACTTCTGACCCAGGGGATGTTGCCCGAGCGGGAGAACTTGATGAGAGACGGTTTGTCCTTCCACGTACCCCCAAGGTAGACGCCGCTCTCCCCGACAGCGAGCTGGTCAACGGCGCTGTAGGTGCCAGGGGTACCGAATTGGGGTGACAGGTCGGGCGCAGCCTCTTCCGGGGTTTGGCTACAGGCCACGAGCAGTAGCGCTACGGCGACAGCTAAGCACGTGCGTTTCATATCATTCTCCAAATCAGTCGTTCACGAGATAGTTCTGGGTTGACCTAAGCTGACGCAGTACAAGACGGCCTGTTCCCGCATCCTCCTCAGCTGGAGTAAATTTTTTCACACATTATTGACTAGCAAACAGACTGTATGCCGATGAACTTAAGCGAACCTTAAGTTTAGCCACATAGTTTTAATCAATCCTTCATAAAGAGGTCCGCTTAGGTTCTTGGGCTCGAGCCTTGGTGAAGGTTTGGCCGAGTTGCCCAAATAAGCCAGCACACCTAAACCTAATGCAACCTGATGGCAGCAAGCTGTCCGAGCAGCAGCGCCCCGTAGCCCAGAAACAAGTTGCCCCCGACGTAGAGAAGCGCCGCACCCAACCCCCCACTCCTCAGCAGCGCGTCGGCGTCTAGCTCGAGGGTCGAGAAGGTTGTAAACGCGCCCACAAACCCGCTACCCAGCGTCAGCAACCAGAACCCACCGAGCCGATCCTGCAAAGCCAGCGTCGCCAAAAACGCCAGCAAGAGCGAGCCGCCGACGTTGACCAAAAGCGTTGCCAGCGGCAACCCGGCGTAGGGCGTTCCCAACAGCCGTTCCTGCACCGCCAGCGTGACCAGGTAGCGGGCAAGCGCGCCCAACGCCCCGCCCGCCATCACGCCGACGATGTTTAGGCCGGGAGCCGCGCCCGTCAGGGATACATGCGGGTCAGAAGCCGCGGGAAAGGGATGACCTCGCGCAGGTGATGCACGCCTGTAATCCACGCCAAAAGCCGCTCGAAGCCGAGCCCAAAACCCGAGTGCGGCACCGACCCGTAGCGCCGCAGGTCCAAATACCAGGCAAACGCTTCTTGCGGCAGCCCGTGCGCCTCGATGCGCGATTTTAGGAGCGCGTAGTCGTAGATGCGCTCCGAGCCGCCGATGAGTTCACCGTAGCCCTCGGGGGCGATCAGGTCGTCGCACTTGACGCGGGTCGGGTCACTCTCGAAGGGCTGCATGTAGAACGCTTTGGTTTTGGTAGGCCACGAATGGACGAAAACCGGGCGGTCGTAAAGCCCGCCCAAGATGGTCTCGTGCGGTGCGCCCAAATCGTCGCCCCACGTGAGCGCTTCGCCGTGTTCAGCCAGCTTGGAGAGCGCCTCATCGTACGTAAGACGAGGAAAGCCCCCTTGCGCGGTCGCCTCGAGGCTACGGGTATCGCGCTCCAACATCTCGAGTTCAACCCGGCGGTTTTCCAACGCCCGTCCTACGAGGTACGCTACAAACTCCTCTTGCAGCCTCATGTTGCCCTCGTGCTCCAGGTACGCGACCTCCGGCTCGATCATCCAGAACTCCAAAAGGTGCTTGCGCGTCTTTGACTTTTCGGCCCTAAACGTCGGCCCGAAGGTGTAGACCTTGCCGAGCGCGAGCGCCCCCGCCTCGGCGTACAACTGCCCCGACTGCGACAGGTACGCCGTGTCCTCACCGAACAGGTCGATCTCGAACAAGTTGGTGGTGCCCTCGGCGGCGTTGGGGGTAAAAAAGGGCGCGTCGAAGCGGACAAACCCGCGTTCCCCGAAAAAATCGTGGACGGCACGCTCGAGTTCGTCTCGAATCCGCATGATGGCCCACGGTCCCCGGTGCCGCAGATACAGGTGCCGGTGCTCCATCAAAAAATCGACCCCGTGCGCTTTGGGCGTGATGGGGTAACCCTCGGTCTCGGCGACGACCTTAAGGCCGGTGACGCCCAACTCGACGCCGGAGGGGGCGCGTTCGTCGGCGCGCACGGTGCCGGTGACGACGACGCTCGACTCCTGCGTGAGCGAACGGGCGATCCTAAACGTCTCCTCATCTACGTCGGTTTTGGCGAGCACGCCCTGAACGAAACCGGAGCCGTCACGCAGCCCTAAAAACGCTATTTTGCCACTCGAGCGTGACCCAGCGAGCCAACCCTGCACGTCTACGGTCTCGCCGATATGCTGCTGGAGGTGTTCGATGCTTACGACCATATAAGAGTCTATCAAGCACGGCGTCAGGGCGCGCTTTGGGTAGTTTTGGTGACTGATCTGAAGGAGTCCTGTCAGTGGCGGAAGTTTTAGCAGCTCACAGGTTCTTGGTCCCAAAGTGCAGGCTAGGCTTTGACGTGAGTGCAGCCTAAACCATAAGTGCCTGTATGACCACGACCTCACCCTACGCGGAAGACCTAATACGACCGCGTTTGGACCTTCAGGTCGGCGGGCAGCGTCAGCAGCCATTCGGTGACGGCGTGAACCGCGCCTCGCGTCGCTGGGGTTACCACCGGGTCGCCGAAGGGCTCGAGCCCCACGATCAGCCCACGCTCACCCCGCACGCGCACGCTCACCAAAACCTGTTGGCGAAGCTCGGGCTCCTCGACCGTGGCCCGAACGAGCCACTTTTCGCCGCCCGTACTGTCTGAATCCGCGTCGTCCGTGCCCAGACTTCGCGCGACCTCATGCAAGATGACGTGCCCGCCCGCGTAGGGCGTCACCTGTTTGCTGAAGGGGACGTGGGGCGGCAAGTGACCGGACAACAGGGCGTGGGGCATCGTGTCAACTCTCTCCAAACCGGGATACTCGGGTGTAGGTGCGCCGCTGTAGCGAAACACCTGATAGAACAAGGGTTTACCTATCGTCTTCCATTTGAGAGCATATTTGGTTTCAAACACGGCGGCGGGCGGCTCGGCGGTCTCGAGTGTAAACAGCCCCGACCTCTGCGACTCCGCCAGAGCGAACGCCAGATACTCAGGGTGATCGGTCGCCAGCAGCACCGCGCCCCCAGGCACGAGGCGGCTCGCGGCCAGCTTGAAAAACGCGGCTTGCAAAAGGCGGTTTTTCCCGTGCCGCTCCTTAGGCCAAGGGTCGGGGAAATTCACCGTGACGCTCGCCAGGGAGTGCGGCGCGAAAAGGTGCTGCACCGCAAAGCCCGCCCCAACCTTAAGCAGTTTGACGTTCCGCAAACCTCGTTTGCGAACGTTGTTAAGCCCACGTTGCAGGCTCGCGGAGGAGATCTCGAGGCCGACGAACCGCTCGTCCGGCGCGTCTTGAGCCCGGCGCACGGTGTAGCGGCCATCACCGAAGCCGACTTCTAAGTGCAGCGGCCCGGAGACGGGAAACTGTTCATCCCATTCCAGAGGAAAAGGATAACGTCGCCACGGCAGCAGGGGACCGC
>CADCWP010000056.1 GCA_902806425.1 uncultured Truepera sp. | reverse complement strand
CGGTGAGATCAGCGACCGTGTGGTGGTGCTCGATTACGGGCAGAAGATCGCCGAGGGCAGCTACAAAGACGTGGTGAACGACCCCCGCGTCATCGAGGCGTACCTGGGCAAAAAGGCCGCCGACGGGGGACGTCGCGCAGACCTGAGTGACAGTCTGACGGGCGGGGCAGCGTCATGACGGGCGCACGACCTGTACCCGAAACCGCCGAAGGCCGCGATAAGCTGCTCGAGCTGCGCGGCGTCACCACCCACTACGGCCCGATCCGGGTGCTCCACGACGTCGATATGACTATCTACCCCGGCGAGATGGTCTGTCTACTCGGCGGCAACGCCTCGGGAAAATCCACGACGCTCAAAACGATTCTAGGCATCGTCGGCGTGTCGGCAGGGGAGATGTATTTCGGTGGCGAACGCGCCGACACCTTGACGACCGCCGAACGCATCGAGCGCGGCATGGCGGTTGTGCCCGAAAACCGCCGAATATTTCCCAAGATGACGGTGCGGGAAAACCTCGAGATGGGCTCGTACCTCCGGAGCGACCGGGGCGCGATCAGGGAAGACTTGAGCTACGTGCTCTCGCTGTTCCCGCGCCTGGGTGAGCGTATGGGCCAGCTCGGCGGCACCATGTCGGGCGGCGAGCAGCAGATGTTGGCGCTGGGCCGCGCGCTGATGAGCCGCCCCAAGCTCATCTTGATGGACGAGCCGTCGATGGGCCTCGCGCCGCTTTTTGTCGAGAAGATTTTTGAGATCATCAAGCAGGTCAATGAAAGGGGCGTCAGCGTTTTTGTCGTCGAGCAAAACGCCAACATCGCGCTCTCAGTTGCTGACCGGGGGTATGTGCTGCAAACGGGAGAGGTTGTGCTCTCAGGTCCGGCGCACGAATTGTTGCACGATGAGGGGATGAAGCGGGCGTATCTGGGGGAGGTGTAGACTAATGGACTTCAGAAATATGCACGTGACGCACCATGAGGCAGTGAGGGATTGTCGTGTCTACGTCAGCGACGACCCGGTAATACGCTACGCTTTTTCCGGAAAGCCTTGTTTACGTGGGTGAAGTGTACTATTACGACCTCGCTACCGACAGCTCAAGGAACCTCTAGCGCTGTACGTACAGCTTCCGCTCGACTGACGCGCCAAAGCCCAGCGAGGCGTACAGCCTGCCCGCCGCCCGCTGGTGCTTGTCGTACGAAACCTTGACTAACGGAACGTCGCGCTCGGCAAGGCGGTTTAAGCCTTCGACCATGAGGTCTCGAGCCAAGCCGCGGCGTAAAAACGCCCGCGCCACGGTTACCGGCTCAAACATGGCGGCGCGGGCCGCCGCGTCGTACCAACAGACGCATTCAGCTGCGACTTCACCTCCAGACACGACGACTAGATGAAGCTCAGGGTCGTAGAGCGGCGACCCTTTAAGATGATCGAAGTCGCGTGCGGAGAGGTGCATCAGGGGAGGACAACCCTTGAGGAGGTCGGCGTCTTCTAGAGGACGAACCGCGACTCCTGACGGCGACGTTGCCGTAGGGGGCTGGTCCGTCAGCTCACGGTAGCCTCGCACCCTCGAGCTACCACTCTCAAAAAATCCGGCCTCTTGCGCAAGCGCCCGAAGGCTCTCGGGCGCGCCATGTAGGTAAAAAGACGGCTTTGCGGGCGCGCCCAAAAGCTCGAAGCGCTCGAGCCAAGCCAGACCTTCGGAAAAGAGGGCTTGCGCCTCCGGGCGCGTTTCCAGGCCGGGCAGCACTTGGTAGTCGAAGGTAGCGTAGCGCTCGGACAGGGCCAGCATCCCCAGCGTCTCGTCACGCCCCTCCCAAAAACGCTGAAGGCTGCTGTTATCATGCGCTTCGTCACGCCACCAGTGAAGGGTGCCGACCTCCCAGAGCCCAGCAAGTGGGTCCCACTCGCGGCAGGCGGCGAGAAAAGTGGACGCTTTGCCAAAGCTCTCGTCACCGGCGTAGACCTTAAAGGGCATAAGAGAATATAGCAGACCTCAACCGAGTGGGGTACCGATGGACGTTGTACGCAACTCAGTAAGTACGTAGTGCTATAGATCGTGAACCCTTTGGACAAACGCTTTAAGCTGCTGCTAAAACGGTGTCAACCAACGCCTGAGTTAAAGCATCCTTGTAGAACTGAACAAGCCTCAACGAGGTTGGCGGTCTCTGCTGCGACAGGTCTCGACTGATAGGTATTAAAGACGCCCCAAAGTCGACTGTGAAGATCACATTGTGACGACATTACACATGAGGAAAAACGGTGCTAAAGCTGCCTCCAACCCCCGGACCCTCGCCTCCGTCACCGAAAATCGACTCATAGCCGCGTTTGTGAGCGTTCACAAAAGGTTAAAAAAGAGCTATACTGCCGTGCAAACCAACCACAGCGGACGTGTTCAGGTCCGAGAACCCTCAGAAGGAGACCCCTTGGCAACCTACACCATCGGCATCGACTACGGCACCGAGTCCGGGCGCGCGCTGCTCGTTCGCGTCTCGGACGGCGCGGAAGTCGCCACGGCGGTCCATCCCTACGGTGACGGCGTGATCGACCGCGCCCTACCGGACGGTACCCGCCTCCCCAACGATTGGGCCTTGCAAAATCCCGACGATTACATCGACGTCCTTAAACACGTTGTTGCGGCAGTCTTGGCCGAGAGTGGGGTAAAACCAGATGATGTCGTCGGCGTCGGCGTTGATTTCACCGCCTGTACAATGTTGCCGACGCTGGCGGACGGCACCCCGCTCTGCCGCCTGGGTGAGCTGCGCGGTGAGCCACACGCCTGGGTCAAACTCTGGAAGCACCACGCCGCGCAGCCTCAAGCCGACCGCGTCAACGAGACGGCGCGCGCAGTGGGGGAGACGTGGCCGCCGCGCTATGGCGGCAAGATCAGCAGCGAGTGGTTTTTTAGCAAAGCCCTCCAGATTTTAGAGGAAGCGCCCGAGGTCTACCGAAAAGCTGACCGCCTCATCGAGGCTGCCGACTGGATCGTCTGGCAGCTTACCGGCGTGGAGACGCGCAACGCCTGCACGGCGGGCTACAAAGCCATCTACCAGGACGGTGATTTTCCGCCCCGCGCCTTTTTCGCTGCCTTAAACCCCAACTTCGCCAACGTGGTAGATGAGAAGATGTCCAGGAAGCTCGCCCCGCTAGGCGGTAAAGCCGGGGGGCTGAGCGACGAGGCCGCTCGCTGGACCGGCCTCAACCCCGGCACGGCGGTCGCGGTCGCCAACGTCGACGCGCACGTGACCTTGCCCGCGACCGGCGTGGTCGCCCCCGGCACCTTCGTGATGATCATGGGCACCTCGACGTGTGACGTGCTGGTCGCCGAAACGCTGCACGAGCCGGAAGGGATGTGTGGCGTTGTCAAGGACGGTATCATCCCCGGTTACTACGGTTATGAAGCGGGACAGAGCGCTGTCGGCGACATTTTCGCCTGGTTTGTCAAACATAACGTGCCGCCCGAGTACGTCCAAAAGGCTGCCGACGCAGGCAGAGACCTGCACAGTTTCCTGGCGAGCGAGGCCGCCGCGCAGCGTCCGGGCGAGCACGGGCTGTTGGTGCTCGACTGGTTTAACGGCAACCGCAGCGTACTGGTCGACGCCGAGCTTTCGGGTCTGACGCTGGGCATGACGCTCTCCACACGGGCACCGGACCTCTACCGGGCGCTCCTCGAGGCGACCGCCTACAGCAAGCGCCTCATCATCGAAACCTTCGAGCGTAGCGGGGTGCCCGTCACCAAACTTATCGCCGCAGGTGGGCTGCCCGCTAAAAACCCGCTCATGATGCAAATCTACGCGGACGTGTGTAACCGCGAAATCTTTGTCATCGGCAGCGAGCAGGGACCGGCCTTGGGGAGCGCCATGCACGCCGCCGTCGCCGCCGGTGTCCACGCCGACATCGCCGAGGCCGCCGCCAAGATGGGCGGGCTCAGCGACGTGGTCTACCGCCCTATCCCGGAGAACGTGGGGGTGTACGATCAGCTCTACGCCGACTATCTCTATCTGCACGACCTATTCGGTCGGAGCACCGCCGAGGAGCCGGGCGGGGTGATGAAGCGCTTACGCAGGCTTAGAGAGGGTGACGGCACCCTCACCGAGGTGCCCGAAGTTGAAGCCGGGGTGCGCGAATGATCGACTTGAGAAAAACCGTCTGCGATCTGCACGCCCTCTTACCTGCTAACGACCTGGTGGCCTGGACGAGCGGCAATGTCAGCGCCCGTGACGCTGAGACGGACACCATGCTTATCAAGCCGAGCGGCCTGGGGTTCGATGAGCTGACGCCCGAGAGTATGGTGCAGACCGACCTCTACGCAAACGTGGTGGAGGGACCCTACAAACCCTCGTCGGACACGGCCACGCACGCCTACATCTACCGCCATATGCCCGAGGTTGGCGGCGTCGTGCACACGCACAGCCGCTACGCTACGGCGTTCGCCGCCGTAGGCAGACCCATCCCCTGCTTTTTGACGGCGATGGCCGACGAGTTCGGCGGGCCGATTCCACTCGGCGGTTTTGCGCTCATCGGCGGTGAGGAGATCGGACGTGAGGTCGTGCGGGTGCTGAGCGCTCACCGCTCACCGGCCATCGTCATGCAAAACCACGGGGTCTTCGCGCTCGGCAAAACACCGAAAGAGGCCGTGAAAGCGGCCATCATGTGCGAGGACGTGGCGCGCACCTCGTGGTTGGCGTTGCAACTCGGGACGCCCCTCCCCATATCCGAAGACGACATCACCAAATTGCACGAGCGGTATACGACGGTGTACGGACAATAGCAGAGTGACGGCAGCGAAATGAGGGCGGTCGTGGAGAAGGGCTCGAGTGGTCGCGCCGTCGTAGCGGGCTTTCTGGGAAACGGCTATGAGGTGACCGCCACGAACCAGGTCAAACCGGCGGGCGATTTTGGGCATAACCTTTATGCAGACTGATCAAACCGACTTGAATCAGGTGCTCGAGGTTCTCGTTAACGCCACCGCTACTGTGTGTTTCGCCGACATCCCAGCCCCCTTCTCACTAGGACGGACCTTCGCCGAAAACATGGTGGCGGACTTCAACGTCTTCTCTGCCGCAAGGCCCAAATGGGTAGTGTGAGCCTCGAGCGAGGCCACACTGGGCCAGTCGAACGGCAGTCCCCACGCTGTGCGCCGGTCCATTAAGCGTATCACCCCACGTCCCCGAACCCTTCACACACGCGCTCCAAGGTCGCGAGCGAATCCTTCGCCCCTTAGCGCGGCATCTCTTTATTGCCCTGGGGTTCTCCAACATCCTAAGCCCGGACAACTACCGCTCCTCTCCTAGTGGTGTCTAGACGCCGCGGCGCGCGACGTGGCGCTCTCGTGCCGTTTAGGGCTGACCGCCGACACGCCGATGAACCGACCCTATAAAGGCGCTGATGGCGGAGACCTCTCTGGAGGACGCGTTGTTCTTCGGGGCGCTTACCTCACAAGCGCGCCGCGCGCTCGGTTTCAAGCCTGGGCACTTGGTGCGCGAGGTGCCGGGGCCTTAGTTGGAGAGGGCTAGTGACCTGTGAAGTTAACCTATTTGCCACGGGCTACGAGCTACCCGCAACATCTTCATCAAAGGTAAATACCAGCCTTTGGCCTTTCTCTGCGCTTGACACTGTCGCGCGCTGATTTTAAGCTGTGGGCGTTTACAAATAGAGAAGTTGCCTCTGGCGGCAGAATAGGATGTGTTTTATGGGGGAGTTTACACAGTGCTGAATACGGCTGGGTTGCCGAGAAGCTTTTGACCCCTTAGGGCTTGCCGACGGTGTCAGTGGCTAAAACGGCGTGGGGGTGAGGGACGCGCGTGACGTTCGCAGCTGTTCCAAACTAGTGCTCCCATCCTTTGACCGTAAGCGGGCTGTGATACTGGGGAAGGGATGCGCCTGCCTCAAGAATGAACGCCGCCGCGTGTGGTAAAAAGATGTGCGGCGGCAGAAGTCATAAAAGATATCTACAGTGTGACGTAGGGGTGTCGATACCCGGCAGCACCTAGACGAACGAGTTGGGCCGGGGGGCTTGCCTAGCCTATTCACTTTCGGCGACGCGGGCTTTACCACTGAGTTCCACCGCGTGTAGACATCGCAGCCTAAACCGGAGACTGACGCGCCGTGCAGCGAGGAGGGGTGTAGAACATGAACTAAGCGAAACAGCGTGGGCAGAGAGAAATGCGATTGCCAAGCGGGTGTAGGCCTTTTAGGAAAACCAAACCGAGTACCAAAAGGAGAACTTATGATGAGAACGACAAAAGTTACAGGCCTCACGGCCTTACTTGCAGCGCTCAGTCTGGGCTTCGCCCAGGTTCAGTGCAGCGAGGCAGCCCAAGGCGCACAAATCACCTATTGGAACGGGTTCAGTGGCCCCGACGGTCAGTTTATGGCAAACTTGGTCGATCGCTTTAACGCAGAAAACCAGTCGGACGTCCAGGTCACCATGACGGTTCAACCGTTTACGGAGTACTACAACACCCTAAACGCCGCCGCCGCCTCGAACACGCTGCCGGACATGTTGCAAATTCACGTCGAGCAGATTCCCACAAACGCCATTCGCAGTGTGATCCGCCCGATTCCCGAAGATATTTTGGCGACCATGAACGTCGACGCCTCAGACTTTCCCGAGGCGATCTGGACCGCCACCGAGTATAACGGTGAGCGCTACTCTATCCCGCTCGATATTCACCCCCTGGTGATGTGGTACAACCGCGCGCAGTGGGAGGCCGCTGGAACCGCAGACCCGGCCGGGAAGGTTCTCTCCCGCGAAGAGTACGATGCGGCGCTCGCGGCGCTCCAGGAGAGCAACGGCGAGGCCATGGCCTGGTCGATCACCAACGGCTTCCCGATCACCTGGATGTTTGAGATCCTCCTCCATCAGTTCGGGGGAACCTGGTTTAACGAAGACGCCACCGAGGCGACCTGGAACAGCGAGGCCGGGGTGCAGGCGCTTCAGTACCTTAAGGATCAGCAGGCCGCCTATTCGCAGCCCAATCTGGAGGTTGACGCCGGAGTCACGGCCTTTAAGCAGGGCAACTCCGCGGCGGAGTGGAACGGCACCTGGCAGGTCAGCAACCTCACCGGTGAGGGTTTCCAAGATGGCTGGGGCGCGCCCATCCCGCAGATCGGCAGCCAGTACGCCGTGACCGCAGGCTCGCACACCCTGGCCCTCGGCGCAAGCAGTGAAGACGCCGCTAAAACCGCCGCCGCCGCCTGCGTCATCTCTTTTATCTCCGAAAACTCGCTCGAGTGGGTGCAGGGGGCCGGTCACATCCCGGCTCGCAACTCGGTGCGCGAGAGCGAGGAGTTTAGGGCCGTCGAGCCTCAGGCGTCGTACGCCGTGATGGCCGACAGCGCCGTCTTCCTGCCCTCGGTACCGGGCATCACGGACGCCACCGCCCAGTTGGGGCAGGCGGTTGAAGCCATTATGGCTGGTGGAAACACCGACGTTCAAGCGGCGCTCGATGAGGCGGCCGCAAAGGCTAATCAGGCGCTCGAGCAAAACAGACAGCGCTACGGAGGCCAGTAGGTCAGGCTCTAAATCTAAGGTGCCATGTGGGGGCTTAAGGCCTCCACATGGCACCGATTTTAGGTGAAAGGAAGCGCCGATGGCTATACGTGAACAGGCTCAGAGCAGCGCCGTTGCAGGCCGACAACCGGCTCAGGCCAAGGGACGTTTTAGGTGGACGCCCTACCTCTTTATTTTGCCGCACCTGATCTTCTTCGTCGCTTTTCTCGGCTGGCCGCTCTTTTACGGCATTTACATCAGCCTTTTTAACTATGATTTCAGCTTTCCGGACTACCGCCCCTTTGTGGGTTTGCAAAACTACCGCAACCTATTTGATCCGGCGAGCATTCAGTTCGAGGATTTCTGGGATTCGGTAATGAACACCCTTGTCTTCGTGCTCTGGAGCCTGCCGCCGCTGGTGATTGTGGCGCTGCTGCTAGCTGTCCTGCTGAACGGCAACTACCGGGGCCGAAACTTTTTTCGCGGCCTTTACTTCGCGCCCTGGTCGCTTTCGGCGGTCGTGGCCTCCCTCTTGGGCTGGTGGGTGTTTCAAAACCAGGGGGGGCTGATGAACAACTTTTTGGGAAGCGTCGGCCTGCCGCAGGTTTCTTGGCTCGGCTCCCTTCCTTGGGCGTGGATCGCCATCACCCTGGTGACGGTCTGGTGGACGGTAGGTTTTAATACCATTATCTTTCTGGCGGCGCTGCAAGACATTCCGGCCCCGCTCTACGAAGCGGCCTCCATCGACGGTGCCAACGCCGTCCAGAAGTTTTTCGGCGTCACCGTCCCGATGTTGCGGCCCGTCATCATCTTCGTCATCACCATCACCCTGATCGCTTCGGCCAACCTCTTCGCCCAACCGTTAGTCATGACCAACGGGGGTCCGGCGGGCGCAACCGAGTCGGTCATCATGCGTATCTATACGGAGGGGTTCGGTGCCTTCCGTATGGGGAGCGCCGCCGCCATGTCCGTTCTCGTCGCGGCGCTTCTGCTGATCCTTACGCTGATCAACTTTAGAGTCTTCGGTGATTCAGAGGGCCGGTAAATAAAGCTAACAAAGCCGTCAGGGGCGGAAAGGAAACTATGGCGTCAGCACCTGTGCAAACCAAACGCGTCGCGGGTAGGGAGGTAGGGGGGAGTCTTCTGGGCCGGATTCTGCTCTACGCCGTACTCACTTTTTTCGGGCTCTTTTTTCTTCTCCCTCTCCTGTGGATGTTCGTGACCGCCATTAAACCTCAGGGTGAGTGGCTCTCGACCAACTGGGTTCCGCGCGACGCGACCTTTGGGAATTTCAGCTCTATCCTTAACAATCCGTCTCTGCCCGTAGTGCGCTGGTTTGTTAACAGCACGCTAATCGCCACTGTGTTCACGGCGCTC
>CADCWP010000055.1 GCA_902806425.1 uncultured Truepera sp. | reverse complement strand
CAGAGATGGATCATTTGAACAAATGGATTATGGAAGAAGATCATAACGATCAAACTTTTCCCTCCAAGCCGCTCTTAGTCTTTGAGCAATTCGTACCTGGGCCAAAGCTATATACTGGCGTCAGCCTATTTCTATTTCGGCGCAAGGCTCACGTTGTTGATTCCCCATATCTGCTATTTGTTGCCGCACTCGGACATCTTCTATTTCAGATAGTCGTACCAATGCCTGAACACGATAAAGCCGTCCATAACAAACCTGTTGATTTGCCGAAGTTTCAGCTTCCCTCTGTAGAAACGGAGTTCGGAAAGATAAGGTCAAAGACATTGGATCTCAGCTTAGCTAAACTAGTCAAAAATGACATTTGCTGCATAACTCTCGCTGGAACGGCCATAAGCTAAAGTTCAAACCGCTCATAAATCGCCTCAACATACCGCAGATACCACGCCGGGTCGAAGGCGTCGGTCAGCTCGTCTTTGCCAAGAGAGTTGTCAGGGTCAGCGGCTAAAATATCCCGTAGATGCCCCCCCGACTCCCACGCCGCCAGGCTGCACCGCTGCACCACCTCGTAGGCGCGTTCACGCGTCATCCCGGCGTCGATAAGCTTGTGCAGTATCCGCTGCGAATAGATGAGACCGTGAAGCGCGTCGATATTCTTCTGCATGGCGTCAGGGTAGACGATCAGCTCGCGCACGACCTTGGTCAGGCGGCGGCAGGCGTAACTCGCCAACGCTGTGCTGTCGGGCAAGATGACGCGCTCGACCGCCGAGTGCGAGATGTCGCGCTCGTGCCATAGGGCGACGTTCTCCAAGGCGGCTTGCAGGTTGCTGCGGAGCAAGCGGGCGACGCCCGTCAAGTTCTCGCTGGCGATGGGATTTTTTTTGTGCGGCATCGACGAGGAGCCGGTCTGCCCCTTTGCAAAACCCTCCTGCGCCTCCCGGACCTCGCTGCGCTGGAGGTGGCGAATCTCGAGCGCGACGCGCTCCAAGGTCGTGCCGAAGATGGCTAGGGCGCTCAGCACCTCGGCGTGGCGGTCACGGGCTACGGTCTGGTTCGTCACCGGGTCGGCGGAGAGGCCGAGAGCGGCGGCGACCTGCACCTCGATCCCGGGTGGAACGTGCGCGTAGGTACCTACCGACCCCGAGAGCATCAGCACCGAGATCGCGTCCCTAGCCCGCTCCAAGCGGTTGACGTCTCTTTGCAGCGCTGCGTAAAAGTTTAAGAACTTAAGCCCGAACGTCATCGGTTCAGCGTGGACGCCGTGGGTGCGACCGATGCAGGGCGTGTGCTTATAGCGGACGGCTTTTTCCTTGAGCGCGTCACCCAGGGCGTGCGCGTCTGCCAAGATGAGCGAGAGCGCCTTGCGGAGGACGAGGTTTTGGGCGGAATCGACCACGTCGGTGCTGGTCAGGCCCAGGTGGATAAAGCGAGCGGGCTCACCGAAGCGCTCACTCAGCGCGCGGGTAAAGGCCACGATGTCGTGGCGGGTTTGGGCCTCGAGTTCGGCTACCCGCTCCGCAAAGGCGTCGTCCAGGGGGGCGGCGTCGGCTTTCTGCTGTAGCGTATCGGCGGTACCGGCGGGCACGTCGCCCAGGGTTTCCCAGGCGCGGGTGGCGGCGAGTTCAACCGTGAGCCACACCCGGTAGCGGTGCGCTTCGCTCCAGAGGACAGTCATCTCGGGGGTGCTGTAGCGGTCGATCATCAGGGTCAATCTACCGCATCAAGGATGGCTGCCGTCGGGGAGCTTTGAGAGGACGAAGTCGTAGAGACCTTGGGCTGCTGTCAGCGCCTCCCGGAACTCGTGGGCTCGAGGCGGTCGTCGGGATAGCGAAGCTCCGAGGCGTAAGGCGTGAGCCCCGGAACCTCCGCGCGCCACGCCAAAGAATCTGTGTCCGGGTCGGCTGCTTGCAACATAAGCACAATCAGGTTGTGAGTTCTATAGCAGGTATCATCTGGTTGGCTACATGCTCAGTTTAAGAAGAGCTGTCTAAAACTCACGTTAAGAGATGATGCTGCGGAGAGATGTAGCTACTAAATGTTTGAGTGCTATAGAAATTGGCTGCTGAGGGAACACCAAAAAGCCTTTGAGCGCTTTTTCCGCCGCTTGAAGATGGTAGGCCGCCGAGTCTGGCAGCGAGTCCGGCCAGTGTGTCGATCAAACAGTCGTTTTTAGATCGCGCTCAGCTTTGGGGGCCAGTCTTTAGCGGGAGACGAACCCCTCATGGCTCTTTCCGTAGAGCTTTCTGCCGTTTTGGAGGATATCGGCTGTAAACGATGAGCGCACGCCACGAAAACGCTCGAGTTCGGCTTGTGTTTTGACCAGCACATCGACGGGCATGCGGATGCCCCAGAGCACGTTATAGGCCCGCGCGGCCCGTTTTGTGGGTGAACCGGGGCTGCCTTTCAAGACGAGCAAAACGTCCAGATCGCTGTCCTCGCCCGGTTCTCCCCGAACATAAGACCCAAATACCGCCTCGGGGTCGAACTCGGTCACGAGCCCGCGCGGTGATCTTGTCTAACTCCCGCGGAACCTCCCTCACGCCCCTACGATAGCGATTTGTCCGGAGCGGGTTGTCCGCTGCCGAGCCCATGAGGTCTTTCGACGTCAAGTTTTAAGCACTCAGCTTCATACAAAACACTTAAAATTTAAGGTATATTGATACAGAACTGTTGAAAAGAGGTGGGCAGATGTCGAAGTCGGTAGCCAGGGGCCGGGGGGCGAGCCACAACCCGAAAAACCGTTTTGAAACGCTCGTGCTGAGCCTCGACCCGAGCGACCGAGACGCGGACGAAGGTGCGCCCGGACGTCACACGGTTTTTTACAAGGACACCACGAGGACTGTTCTAGCCCGCAATAACAGCCCCGACATCGGCTACGACGTGTCGTTAAACCCGTACCGGGGTTGTGAGCACGGCTGTGTGTACTGTTACGCCCGCCCGACCCATGAATACCTGGGCTTTTCATTGGGTCTCGACTTCGAGAGCAAGATCATGGTCAAGGCCGACGCGCCCGAGCTGCTCCGCCGTGAACTCGCCGCGCCGCGCTGGAGGCCGCAAGTCATCGGGATGGGCGGCGTGACCGACATCTACCAGCCGGTCGAGCGGAAGCTGGGGCTGACGCGGCGCTGCCTAGAGGTCTTTCTAGACTTTCGCAACCCGGTGACGCTCGTGACCAAAAGCCATCTCATCACCCGCGATGTGGACCTGCTGGAGGAGCTGAATGCGTTTCAGGCCGTCTCGGTCGCCATCTCACTGACAACCCTGAACGACGACCTCTGGCGGGTGATGGAGCCGCGCGCGGCGTCTCCGGCGCGCCGTTTAGAGGCGGTTCGCACGCTCGCCGCCGCCGGGATTCACGTGGGCGTCCTGACCTCGCCCATCATCCCCGGTCTTAACGACGTGGAGATTCCAAACCTTGTGGGAGCCGCGGCCGAGGCGGGCGCGCAGTTCGCGGGCTACGGTCTTGTTCACCTGCCCTATGGTCTTAAAGAGCTGTTCGCCGGCTGGACCAAGGCGACGTTTCCGGAGCGCGCTGACAAAATTTTGAACCGCATCCGGGAGATGCGCGGCGGCAAGCTCAACGACCCGCGCTTCGGCCACCGGATGCGCGGCGAGGGGCCGTTCTCCGATAGCGTCGCCGACCTGCACCGTCTGGCGTGTAAACGTGCCGGGTTGCCCAAGCCACGGTTTCGTCTGTCCACAAAACATTTTCGGGTACCGCACTCGGGGCAGGTGTGGCAACCTGGGCTTTTCGAGTAAAACAGCCTATGCCTGAAACGCTCTTTCACTTCAGCGAAAACCCGAACATCGGTGTCTTTCGGCCCCATCACGCCCGTGGCAGGGAGGCTGAAGAACCGTATGTCTGGGCCATCGACGCCGAGCACGCGCCGCTGTACTGGTTTCCGAGGGAGTGCCCGAGGGTAACCTTTTGGGCCGATGAGGCGACGACGCCGGAGGACCGGGAAAGGTTTCTGGGGCTCGGCACTGCCGCGCGCGTTCACGTCACCGAAAACGGCCAGCTGGAGCGGATGCGCGCCGCCAAGCTCTACGCTTACCACTTCGACCCAGCACCGTTCGAGCTTTACCCCGACCCCGGTGGTTTCTGGGTGGCGCGCACGGCGGTCGTTCCGCGGCGCTGCGAAGCCGTGGGCAACCTGTTGACGCGGCACGCTGAAGCGGAGATCGAACTGCGGTTTACCCCGTCGCTGTGGCCGCTACGTGACGCGGTGGCAGGCTCGAGCCTTCAGTTCAGCATGGTCCGGCTCCGCAACGCTTCACAACCGCGCGGGCGAACCCTAGGTTAAGACGACGAAATAACAAGAGGGGCGTGGCAGGCCGCAAACGCCTGGGCGACCACCGGGTCGAACTGCCGTCCGGCCTGAGCCTGAAGCTCGGCTAGAGCGTCCTCGTGTGCCCAAGCGGTTTTGTAGGGTCTGGCCGAGGTGAGCGCGTCGTAGACGTCATAGACGCTGAAGATGCGGGCCATCAGCGCAATATCAGCACCCGCCAGACCGTGCGGGTAGCCCGCGCCGTCCCAGCGTTCGTGGTGGTGCAAGACAGTCTCTAGCTTCGCCTGCGGCAAAAAGGGTAGTTGCAGCGCGATCTTGTAGTCCGCCTGGGCGTGGCGTCGCATGATTTGCCACTCATCGGCTGAGAGTTTACCCGGCTTGTGCAAGATGGCGTCGGGCGTCGCCACTTTGCCGAGGTCGTGAAGGTACGCGCCCCGGCGCAGCACGTCAAGCGCTTCGGCGTCTAGGCGCAACGCCTCGCCTACGCGGAGGGCTAGGGCGGTTACGCAGTCGGTGTGGCCTTTGACTTCGGAGTCGCGGCTTTCGACGGTGACGCCGAGCGCCTTGATGGCTCCCTCCTTGGCGTTTAGGGCGGTTTCTTTTTCGATAAGTGCCTGCTCTTCGGCGACTAGGCGCGCCGCTAGGGCCGCCAGCGTAGCCGCAACTGCACCGAACAGGTCGGACTCGCGCTGTTCCCAAGTATGGGCGTCAAAGATGTGCATCAAAAAAGCGCCCTGCAAGACGCCGTCCGGCCTATGACGGGAGCGGCGGCGAGGCTGGCGACGCCCAGCTCGGGAAATCCGGCGGCCTCGGCTGAGGCGCGGGTATCGTCGAAGAAAAGTGGGGTGGTGCTCGTTGCAAGAGATCGGAAGAGCACACGCGGGGTGTCGGCGGGCAGCCCGTGGGCAAGGATGGCCTCCATCACCGGACCTTGTGGCATCTAGCCCGTAGCGGAGCGCGCTCTAAACATCTCGCTACCGACCTGGAAGTAAGCCGAACCTGCCGCCGCGGGGCGGTCTACAAGGGTTTGCAGCGCGGGCATCACGGCGCTGGGAATGTCAGGGGCGGAGAGCGCCAGTTGGGTGAGCTTGACGATGAGCTGAGCGCGCGGCTCGGCGCGGAAGGGTGTTCTGTTTGCGTCGTCGGTAACAGTGTCTCCACCGTTTTCTGGCGGTGTGTGCGGGTCTGCGGCTGAAGCAGATGAAATCATAGCGTTTTCCATCTCATGCCCTCCAAAGTACAAAAATAGTTCTCACAGACCTCTTACCCCTGTAGCTGAAAAAAGCTTGACGTTATTTATGACTTAACGCAGTTCTGACTTGGTTTGGTTGGTACGGGAGTAACTCTTACAGCGTAGACGTAGTAGCGGCTGGCGCTATGAGCCTCTAAACCCGGATGGTTTTTCGCTCGAGGAAATGGTAAAGGATTTTGCTGCTTAGTGCGCGACGGACAGCCTTTGTTTAAGAAACGGTCTCAAGCTTACTTTTTTGCAAGCTCACAGCCCTCAAAAACACCTTGCAAATGTTAGAATAGTCCGTTGGCAACGCCCATTGTCGCTCGGAGGTTCCCTTGAACGAAGGCCAAGTCGTACCCGTCGCTATCACCAGCGAGATTAAAACCAGCTTTATCAACTACGCCATGTCGGTCATCGTCGACCGCGCGCTCCCTGACGTGCGCGACGGCCTTAAACCCGTGCAGCGGCGCATCCTCTACGCTATGCAGCAAGAGGGACTTTTCAGCAACCGCAAATACTCCAAGTCGGCGGGGGTCGTCGGCGAGGTCATTAAAAAGTATCACCCCCACGGCGACGCCTCGATCTACGATGCGATGGTGCGGATGGCGCAGGACTGGAGCTTGCGCTATAAGCTCGTCGACGGTCAGGGTAACTTCGGCTCGATAGACGGCGACCCGGCGGCGGCCTACCGCTACACCGAGGCGCGCATGACCCCGGTTGCCGAAACGATTCTGGCCGACATCGACAAGGAGACCGTCGACTTCAAGGAAAACTTCGACGGCACCACCCTCGAGCCCGAATTTTTACCGAGTGCCGTCCCCAACCTGCTCGTCAACGGCGCGTCGGGCATCGCCGTGGGGATGGCGACGAACATCCCGCCGCACAACCTGGGCGAGGTCGTCGACGGGCTTTTGGCGCTTATCGACAACCCGGACATCACCCTGGACGAGCTGATGACCTACATTCAAGGCCCAGACTTCCCGACCGGCGGCGTGATGACCCGTTCCGGCATCCGCCAAGCGTTCGAGACCGGGCGCGGTGGTATCCGGCTGCGCGCCAAAGTACGTTTCGAGGAGCGGAACAACCGCCACTCGATTGTCGTCACCGAGATTCCCTACCAGGTCAACAAGACCTCGCTGATCCAGACCGCCGCCGGGTTGGTCCGCACCAAACGCATCGAGGACATCGCCACCATGCGAGACGAGTCCGACCGTTCGGGGATGCGGATCGTTTTTGAACTCAAGCGCGGCGCGCACCCTGAACTCGTTCTGAACCAGCTCTACAAGTACACCCAGCTCCAAAGCACCTTCAGCGTCAACAATCTGGCTATCGTTGACCGGTCGCCACGGGTGCTGCCCTTAAAGGATACGCTGGCACTTTTCCTGGACCACCGCGCCGAGGTCATCCGCCGCCGCACGGGCTTTGAACTTCGTAAAGCGCGCGAGCGCGCCCACATCTTAGAGGGCTATCTGATCGCGCTCGACCGTCTCGACGCGGTGATCGCGCTTATTCGCGCCTCGTCCGACGGCCCGACCGCCCGTGACGGCTTAGTCACCGAGTTCGGCTTTTCGGACGTGCAGGCGCAGGCGGTTCTCGACATGCGCCTCCAGCGACTGACGGGTTTGGAGCGGGAGAAGTTGCAGAGCGAGTACCGCGCGTTGCAGGAGGAGATTGCACGTTTGGAGAGCATCCTGGGCGACGCCGACGAACTCCGCAAGGTCATCAAGCGTGAGCTGCGCGAGGTCAAAAAGAACTACGCCGACCCGCGCCGCACGCAGATCACCGACAACGAAGGCGACATCTCTAAAGAGGATCTGATCCCTGAAGAAAACATGGTTGTGACGCTCACGAGGGGCGGGTACATCAAACGCACGGCCCTCAAAAGTTACCGGGCGCAGGCGCGGGGTGGGCGCGGCGCTACGGCGCAAAAGGCCAAAGAGGACGACATCAACTCGATGCTGATCGTCGGCAACACGCACGACTACCTGCTTTTTTTCACCAACCGGGGACGCGTCTACCGCGAGAAGATCTACGATCTGCCGGAAGCGGAGCGGGCGGCGCGAGGCAACCACCTCCGCAACATCCTGCCGCTTTCTGAGGACGAAGAGGTCGCTACCGTGCTCTCCGTACGCGACTTCGACGCCGAAGGTTACCTCGTCTTCGCCACTCGGCAGGGCATGATTAAAAAGACCACGCTGCGCGAATACGGCAACCTAAACGCCTCGGGGCTGATCGCCATCAACCTGATGGACGGTGACGAACTCGTCTCGGTGCATCACGGTTGGGACGGGGCGCATGTAGTTTTAGCAACGCGGCTCGGGCAGGCTATCCGCTTCGCCGAGGCCGACACGCGTGAGATGGGCCGCGCGACGCAGGGCGTGAGGGGCATCAAGCTTAAAAGGGGTGACGAGGTTGTCAGCCTCTCAGTCATCGCGGCGGCGCACCTAGACGACGCCGAGCTGTTGGCCGTAACGGAGTGCGGTTTCGGCAAACGCACCTATCTGCACGAGTATCCGGTGCAGGGGCGTGGGGGTCAGGGCGTAGTGACACTCAAAGTCACCTCCAAGACTGGGAACTTGGCCTCGCTGGGCACCGTGCGCGGCGACGAGGAGTTGCTGGTACTTTCTGAAGGCGGCGTGCTTATCCGCACCCGTGTGGGCGAAGTGAGCCGTTACGGGCGCTCGTCGCAAGGCGTGACCATCATGCGTCTAGGCGAGCACGACCGGGTAGTTTCGGTGATGGTGATGCTTGCGGAGGAGACGCTCGAGAGCGTTCTCGACGAGGGCGAAAGCGCCCTGCTGGCCTGAGTCGACCTAATCTATAACTAAAGCGGACGCTACTATAAGCGTCCGCTTTGCATTGTGTAGGGTGGGGGTTGTAAGCGTGGCGTTGCTGCAACCGTGCGGGGGTTGTCCCAAGCACAGTGCGTCTATGAGCGAACGTTCCTAGGTTTTGTTGACGTTTCAGCGCAACCAGATGAGGGCGGAGGCGAAGTAGAGGAAACTGCGGTAATGGCGCTTATCGAAACGGGAGAAGACGCGGCGGTATAGAACGGGCAAAGCCCGGCCCGTTGGGCCTAGTTCAGTGCTTGAGTTTGCTGAAAAAGCACTCGATGAGGTGACGCTCTTTGTAACGCTCGGCGTCGTACTTGCTAGGACTTAGCCGCTTAGACCGAGGTGGGATGACCGGCTCAGCGCCAAAGTCTCGAATAGTCGTTCGGACAGGACGGGCGTCGTAGCCTTTATCGGCTAGGACGAACTCAGTGCTGTAGTCCTTGAGGAGTGCTTCTGCGTGCGGTGCTTCGTGAGCTTGTCCGGGGGTGAGCAGCAAACGCAAAGGATTGCCTAACCCATCGACCGTGACATGGACCTTGGTGCTAAACCC
>CADCWP010000054.1:570-9039 GCA_902806425.1 uncultured Truepera sp. | reverse complement strand
GAGCGCCAGGAACAGGCGCAGCTTGGCGATGTCGGTGGCCTCTTCCATCAGGTCCACGCCGTAGAGGTTGTCGGTGATGATGCGCTTTTTGATGTAGTAGCTGAGGCTGGGGTGGTCGCGGCGGGCGGTCTCGAGCCAGCCCCTGAGCGTCGAGTCGTTTAGGAACTCGATCTTGCCCACCACCGCGCTGTAGATGTTGATGAGCGTTTTGAGCGCTGCGACTAAAAACGCGCCGGAGCCGCAGGCGGGGTCGAGGAGGCTGAGTTTGGGAAGGGTGTCCAAGAGCAGTTGGCGACACAGGGCGGCGTCGAGGTTCAGGAGCAGGTCGGCCACCGTGTCGAAATGGCGGCGTTGCGGCAGACCCGGAATGGTGGGGACGTTCACAGCCTCCAACACCAGGCGGTTGATGGTCTGCTCGCATAGGTACTCGGTGATCTCGGGCCGGGTGTAGTACGCGCCGAAGGCTTTTTGGTTGATGTACTTTTCAAAGATGTAGCCGAGCACGTCCGGGTTGATCTCGTCGTCGTTCTCGCCGGGGAGGTCGTTGAGGTTCCACGAGTAGCTCGAGAACAGCCTCAGAAGCCCCTCGAACGCCCCATTCGGGATACTGATGTCCGGGTTGTCGCGCTCGACGGTGTGCTCTAAAAAGAGCCCGCCGTTTAGGTACTTGATACTTCCCAGGAGCGCCCGCGCCTGCGGCGTGCGGTGCTCGGCGGGTTTGGCGAAGCCCTCGAAAAAGAGCGGGCGTAAAAAGTCGGCGTAGAAGTTTTTGCCCTGACGTTGGATGAAGTTTAGCTTGCCGCTCAGGTAGTTCAGCTCGCCGCCGTCCACGAAGCCCTTGCGCTGCAAGAGTAGACGAACATGAGGCGGTTTAGGAGCACCGAGGCGTACCAGCGGCGTTCTCTGTCGTCGGGGATGCCGGAGATCAGCGAGACGAACTCGAGGTGCTGCGTCTGGAACTCGGTGTAGAACTTCTTTGTAGTGCGCTCCACGTCGAGGGCGTTTTTAAGGCGGGCGGCGACCTTCACGACCGAGACGTTGCCCTCGGCGTCGAAGTCTTTGACGTCGAAGATGATGCCCGAAAGCTTGCCGACGAAGAGGTCGCCGGGTTGCCCCCGTACAAAGGGGTGGTCACGGTAGACGGTGCGGCCCCCCTCGCGTTTGGTGTAGGCCCACAGGCTGCGGGTGCGCTCCCGGTCCACGAAGATCAGCAGGTTCTCGAGGTGGCGCTCGCCCACCTGCTTGTGCAGGGCGCGGCGGGTTCTGGCATCGGGTAAGGTGTCACCAGGAGCGGTTGCCTCGAGCACGACGACCCCGCCAAGTTCGGCAACTTGCGTGAGCGTGAAGGTCACGCCCTCGGCCTCCACGGTCTCGGGGCGGCGGTTCGGCGGCGGGTTCCAGCCCAAGGTTTCTCGGAACAGCTCGCCGAAGTCGAACGCACTCAGGTCGCGCCTGACAGTCGAAAAGTTCACGGCCATCTCTACCCCTCTCCCCCCGGCCGGAAGGTCATACCAGCCCCAGCGAACACACGATCTTCGGTTCTCTCGTCTCGTTCTCGTCGTGAACGACGCACAGCCGGTCGTCCTCACGTAGCGCCAGCACCAAGCGCGCCAGCTCCCGGTCGCCGACGCCGCCCTTGAGTCGGCGATTGAGGGTGTCAGTCGCGGAGCCGTAGAGCGGGTGCTTGTAAATCTCTTCAAGCGCGGCAGGAAGCGCCGGGAACTCGTGCTCATAGGTGCCCCTGGACTCCTCCAAAAAGCGCTTGAGCCGCTCGTAGGTCCTGTAGCGCGCCCCCGACGGCCTGCCGAGCTGCCCGCCGACGCTGCGCCCCTCGTCGGTCATGAGCGTCACTCCGGCGGCGACCAGCTCGTGGTGGTCCTCGCGCCGGGTCAGGGCCGGGGTATCGGGTGGGCAGGCCGCCGCCCGCAAGACGGCGAACTGCGACTCGGTGACGCTGCGCCCCCCTTCATCGACCCAGGCGAGCGCGTCGTTGCCGTCCGCGGTCCGCATGTACACGAGCACGCCGCCGGGCAGGCCGATGTTTCCTTGCGACTTGGTGCCGAACACCACGTCGGGCATCGCGGGGATGAGCTTCTCGAGTCGGGGGTCGCCTTGCACCGCGCTGTGCCACACCTGTAGGGCTTGGGAGGCGAGGTCTACTTCGCCGTCGTCGTCATCCAGGACGCCCGCTTTCTCGTGGTAGAGGTCGGCGAGCTGGCTCGGGGCCGAGCCCTCAAAAAACGTCTCGTCCGTCCCTACGACCTCGGCGTTCTCTTGGAGGCGCTCCTGAATGCGGCTCCGCAGGTTGATGAGCTTTTCCACCCCGTCGGCGGGCAGGAAGGTGTAGCAGAGGATGGTGTCGGACGTTTGCCCGATGCGGTCGACGCGCCCCGCCCGCTGGATAAGGCGGATGATGGCCCACGGCAGGTCGTAGTTGACGACGATGTGGGCGTCTTGCAGGTTCTGGCCCTCGGACAAGACGTCGGTGGCGATGAGCACGCGCAGTTCGTCTCGCGGGTCTCCTTGGCTCCGGCGGCGGTTGCTGTGCGGGCTGAAGCGGTAGGCGAGCCCCGTCGGGTCGCCCGCGCCCCCGGTCACGCCCGCAATCTGGGTCACGCCCCTAGCGGTGAGTTCGCGCTCCAAGTAGCGCACCGTGTCGGCGAACTGGCTGAACACGAGGACTTTTTCGTCTTTGTGGTGGGCGAGCAGTTCAGACAACGCTCCGAGCTTCGCGTCCGCATTTGGGTCCCACGCCCCGGCCTCCTCCACCACCCGGATGAGGGCTCGAGCGTCCCTTAGCAAACTGTCTCTGAGCGAACGTTTGAAGAGGTCGCTTCTGAGCCAGCGGAAGCGGCCCCCGCGTCCCTCCCGGTACGTTTCATAAATCTCCGCCGCCCTCGCCTTGAAGGTGCCCTCGCCCGCAGCAGACTCGAGCACCGCCTCGTCCCCCGCCTCGGCTTCTGTTGCCGCGACGAACAGGCTCTCGTTGTCTTCAAAACGCGGGTCGAGCAGTTCGGCGTCCTGCGTGCCGATGGGTAGGTCCTGGGCGGTCTCGAGGGCGTGAACGAAGATGAAGTTTCGCAGGATGTGGCGCTTGACCGACAGCAAAAAGGCTTCGCCGCTGCTCTCGAGGCGCTTGAAGAGGTTTGTGCGCGAAAAGCCCATCAAGCGCCGCCCGGCGCGGGAGAGCCGGGCGAGGTCGGCGGCCTCAGCGGGGTTTGCCGGAACCCTGGCTTTCTCGTTGATGAAGTTCCCCAGCCCATACCGGGGCAGCGCGAGGGCGTTGATAGTGTCCACCACGCGCTCGCTGTAGAGCCGGGCGTAGGGGTCGCCCGTTTCGCCCAGGTGAAACTTGACCGTTTTCGGCACCCGGTCGGGGAAGTAGGCGCGGCGACCGTCGTCAAAGGTCAGGTAGGTGCGCCCCCGCTCAGGGTCGAGCTGCGCGTAGTTGTTTTTGATGAAGCTGCGGGTGCGCCGGACCAGATAGAGCCGCATCAGCTCGCGCCAGTCGTCGGGGTGTTCGCTCCAGTCAAACGCCGCCAGGGACTTCACCGCCGTCTGCGGGTGCTTGCGGGCGAAGGCGACCTCGCCGCCCAACTCGCGTAAGTAAGCCTCGGGCCGGATACCCAGGTCCTGCCCCTCGCTGATAAAGAGCCGCAGTTGGTTCGACAGGTCCGCGTAACTCTTGTTGTAGGGCGTCGCCGACAATAAGATCACGCCGGAGCCGCTTGAGCGGATATATTCGGCGATGGCCCGGTAGCGCGACCCTTCGCGGTTGCGGAGGTTGTGCGATTCGTCGATCAGCACCAGACGAAACCGCGCGGGCACCTCGCTCAGTTCGCGCTGCACCCGGCTCAGGCTCACGACGCGCGCTTGCAGGCCGTACTCGTCCACGTAACCCTGCCACATCCTCGTCAGGTTTTTCGGGCAGAGAATCAGGGTGCTGACGCCCCGGGCCTCCTCGACCATGCGGGCTAGAGCGGTCGCCATGATGGTCTTGCCGAGGCCCACGACGTCGCCGATCAGCACGCCGCCGCGCTTCTCGAGGTGGTGCGCCGCGAGCTTCACGGCGGCGCTCTGGTAGGGCAGGAGGCGAAAGCCGCTCGGCACGCTGTAGTCGCGGAGCCCCAGCCGCGCCTCCTCGGACAGGTGATAGGCCATCTTTAGGTAGATGTGGTGCGGTTTGACGAGGGTTTCCCGCGCCCAGCTCTCCTCCAAAACCGAGATCAGGTCCTCGGTGATGTCGAGGCAGAAGCGGTCGTCCCAGCGCGCGTCGAACCAGGCGGCGAGCTTGCGGGTGGCGTCGTGCTCCAAAACGTCGACGTTCAGTTCGCCGTTGCCCTTTAAGCCGGAGAAGGTGAGGTTGCTGCTGCCCAAAAAGCCTGTAACCGGGTTGTTGAAATCGTTCCGAAAAAGCAGATACAGCTTGGCGTGGAGCGCGTGCCGGGTATGGAGTTTGACGACCACTTTGCCGTCTCTAAGTTGCGCCGTGAGCCGCCGCAGTCCGGCTTCGTCGCGTGAGGTCGGCGCGCCGAGCGTGAGTTGGTCGCGGAAGGTTTCGGCCAAGCGTTTTTTAAGCCGCACCGCGACCTGATTGCTGACCCCGGGGTCGCCTTCGGTGAGGCTGAAGAGTTCCTTGAGGTCGTCTCTAGGGGTCCGCTGCATCCCGACGAGCAAACGGACGCGGTTCTCCTCAGCCCCGGACCATGGTTCAACGCACGCATCGAGATGTCCCCAACCGCGCAGGTTAAAGTAGCCGACGCAAAAGTCGGCGCGGCTCGAGACGCTCAGGGTTTGCTTGAGATGCGGAAGGAGTTCGAGGTCGATATTGTCGAAGATGCGTGGCAAGGTCTCTTCCTCACGTAAAACCTTAGGTTTATAGACCATCTTACCGTAACGCTCTAAGCTCGCCCGTTGGCTGCCCGGTGGTGAGATCGGGTCCCGGAGTGTAGGAAGGCTCGAGCGAACTGTCTCTTCAGGTATCGGCGGTTCGGGCAGGACAAACGTTCTCAAGCCTGTCTACCCCACGTCAGCCCGGACGTTTACGTCATGTGCCGGGAGCGTTGCCTGAACGCACCTGGGTAAAGGTTTTGAGTTGTTTGGTTTCTCGACCAGCCTACGTTTTCCGGCGGGCCGGAGTGAAGCGCAAGAAACATACCGTTTCGTAAAAGCCCCGTAACGTGAAGCGGCGTAAAATCCAGCTTTGACGGGAGAAAAAGTGAGCGTTCAGCATAAGCGTTTAGGCAAGCACGGCGTCCTGGTGAGCAATCTGTGTCTCGGTACGATGAACTTCGGTTGGCACACCTCAGAAGCGGACGCGTTCAAGATCATGGACCGGGCGCTCGAGCTGGGCATCAATTTCTTCGATACCGCCGACGTCTACGGGAACGGGGGACAGCAGGGCGACACTGAGCTTATCCTGGGTCGGTGGTTCGCCTTGGGCGAAGGTCGGCGTGACGCGGTGGTGTTGGCGACGAAGGTCTATAACCCGGTTAAACGTAAGGAAAACCAACCCGAGCCGAACACGGACGGGCGCAGCCTGTCGGCCATGAAGATCAAAAAGCACTGCGAGGGCTCCCTCAGGCGGCTTCAAACCGACTGGATCGATATCTACCAGATGCACCACGTCGACCGCGCGTGTCCCTGGGACGAGCTTTGGGGGGCGTTCGGGAGTCTTACGCAGCAGGGCAAGGTCGTGTACGTGGGATCTTCCAACTTCGCGGGATGGGACATCGCTACCGCCTGTCAGGAGGCGTCAAAACGCGGCATGATGGGGCTGGTGAGCGAGCAGAGCATCTATCACCTGGACAACCGGACCGTCGAACTCGAGGTCAACCCGGCGTGCGACCACTACGGCCTCGGCCTCATCCCCTGGAGCCCGCTCGGGGGCGGCCTTTTGGGCGGCGTGCTCGGCAAGATCGAGGGAGGCCGCCGAATGGACGAAAGCTTCATGAAGCAGGTTGAGGCGAAGCGCGGACAGTTGGAGAGGTACGAAGCGTTATGTAAGGACTTGGGTGAGGAGCCCGCGACAGTGGCGCTGGCGTGGCTTTTACATAATCCAGTGGTGAGCGCGCCGATTATTGGACCGCGCACCCTAGAGCAGCTTAACGGCGCAGTGCGCGCGACCGAAGTGACCTTGGACGACGATACCCTCAGGAAGCTCGACGAGATTTTTCCTGGTCCTGGCGGAGAAGCGCCGAACGCCTACGCTTGGTAGTGTGCAGTCCGCCGCAAGGTTAGCAGTCCAAAGTTGATCCTCCAGACAGCCGCGTGTCGAAACCCTTCCAATAGGGTTTCGACACGCGGCCTTTTTACTGAGAATGTCGGCCCAGCCGAGTGCATTGGTGTTACCAGGCGCTGCTCGTCAACTCGAACCTCTGTTCGGAGGAAGCGTGACGCGCCGACGCAGCCCCTAGCCCGAAAGCCGGGTAAAGCGCGGCAACGCCTTAACCGCTCGTCGCAGCGGGGCTTTCAGCCGCTGTCTACATCGAGGCGACCGACGTCAAGATTAACGGCACTATGAGCTACGACCGGGAGGTGATGAGGCTCTACGAGGAACCCTACAGAGGCGCACAAGGCGCTTTTTAAAGACCGTCTTGGTAGAAGCTCGTTGAGCGCCAAAAGCATTCGGAAAGTGTCGGCGTGGAGCGCGTACCCGTCAGTCACTTTACGTTCAGTAGAGGATGAACTGACGAGCATCCGGCTACGTGTCTGTTCACGCTGCTCTTTACGGTGTGCGCTGCCCAAAGTCCGGTACGGAACTGACGCAGCCTGAGGGAACCCCTCTGTGCGGGAATAAAGGACTTATTAGGGAACCGTTCAACTAGGGCATAACGGCTTCGGCCGCTTTCTGATCCTCGAGATTAGCAACGGTCGCGGCATGGTTCACAACGGCGTCGGCGGCGAGCCCTCTACCTTCGCAAAAGGTGGCGCTCGCAGAACTATGACAGGCCTCGGTTCATAATTACATTTGCGGTGCTTCCTTAGCTATACGCGTACCATTTACTAATATGTCATCGGGGTATTAGTTGATTAGGCGTTTTCAAAAACACCTATAAAGATGGCGTATGAAAAATGTCGCATTCGGCCTTGTTTTAGCGTGATACCCTCGGCCAATACGTAGCTCGGTAAATACCAACCTTAACAAAAAACCTGTTGAGGAGAAGCTCTATGGCAACGTCAACCCTTCGTGCTCTACTACCGTACGCGCTTCTAGGCGCGTTTCTACTCGCGTCGTGTTCAGCTCCTGCCGACCTGACGCAGCTGCCCGCGCTCGAGACCCAAGCGGTGTTGCCGAGCGGCTTTAACGACGCCCTCGTAACAAGCGTTGCCAAACCGACGGCCCTAGCCTTCACCCCCGACGGCCGTATGCTCATCACCACTCAGGGTGGCAAACTATACGTTCTTGAAAACGGCGCACTGACCCTGGCCCGGACCATAAAGGTCATCTGCACGAATAGCGAGCGGGGCCTGCTCGGCGTCACTGTAGACCCGCAGTTTGCCCAAAACCGCTACATCTATCTCTACTACACGGCGAACAAATCCGGTACCTGCGCGCAGAACACCTCGAAAAGTCCCGTCAACCGGGTTATCCGCTTTGTCCTTCCCGATACCAACATCATCAGCCCAAACGGCCCCACCGTCCTTATAGACAATATCCCTTCGCCCAACGGCAACCATAACGGCGGTGACCTGAGCTTCGGCAACGACGGTCTGCTCTACGTCAGCGTCGGAGACGGCGGCTGTGATTACGAACGTAACAGCGGCTGTAGCGCGTCAAACGACGCGGCTCGGGGCAGGCACACCCTCGTCGGCAAGATTTTGCGCGTCACCAAAACGGGTGGCGTTCCTGCGGACAATCCCTTTCAGGGCACAAACAGCGTGCGGTGCAACGTCAGCGGTCGCACGACGTCGGGTAGGGTGTGCCGGGAAATCTATGCCTCGGGTCTGCGGAACCCGTTTCGCTTCGCGTTCGACCCGAACGTGAGTACCACAAGGTTCTTTATCAACGATGTGGGCCAGAACGCGCGCGAAGAGATCGACTTGGGCGCGGTGGGCGCGGATTACGGTTGGAACCTGCGTGAAGGGGTGTGCGCAACCGGAAGCGCAAATTGTGGGACGCCGCCTGCGGGCCTGACCAACCCGGTTTTCGATTGGGGGCACACGGATAGCGGTATATTTAACGGCTGCCGCTCGATTACCGGCGGCGCGTTTGTACCAAACGGCTTATGGCCCTCCGCGTACAACGGCTCCTACCTCTTCGGCGATTTTATCTGCGGCAAAGTGTTTATGCTCACCCCGTCGGAGGGCGGCCTCAACGCGAGCGTCTTTGCAAGCGGGTTCGGTGGGGGCAGCGCCGTTCACCTGAGTTTCGGCACCTATAACGGTGTGCGCGCCCTTTACTACACCACCTATGCAAATGGTGGAGAGGTGCGGCGCATCAGCTACACCGGCGACTGAGCTATTAAA
>CADCWP010000054.1:0-560 GCA_902806425.1 uncultured Truepera sp. | reverse complement strand
CCGACGACTGAACTACAGATATCGCTGCAAAAGGATTGATCTTCTAGCTGAGCGTGAAGTGTGGCGAAACTTGACTGGTACCTGTTGCTTGCACGTTTAATATAGCACTCCTCTCTGCAATGCCGTTATAGCTTTACACGCTAGGTCACTGCTCTTTGGGCTCTGCTGATAACAGGCGCGTCTTGGCACATGAATATCTTTCAAGAAGGTCCGCTTGACGTGAGGGGTACTGTTACATTTGTGGGGCCGGTTAGGGGGCATCAGGGTCGGCTGGATTCGGCTCAGTCGTGTCGGACGTATCCGGCTCCATCCCGGGTATCACGGGCGTAGGTGGTGAGCCCGGACTGGGTGCGGGTGTGTCGTGCGTTTCGGACTCCGTCCCAGGGATGAGGGGTGCGGGCGGCGAGCCTGGGCTGGGTTCAGGGTCCGTGAACATAGGGCGTGCGTTTAGCTCTGAGTCGGGGGTGAGGGAAGGTGATCGGTGACAAACTTGTGTCATGGTCTTCCTCCTTTCTTGGTCCGGTGCTCGAGTAGGCGCGGGGTTTATTCTAGAAGCCATC
>CADCWP010000053.1 GCA_902806425.1 uncultured Truepera sp. | reverse complement strand
AGCCGCCGAAGCATCGGCCTGTCGCGGCGGGCCGTAGACGCGCTCGGGCGCCACCGGGAGCGCCAGGGAGCCGAAGGATTCCCGGCAGGGGGCGACTCGCTGGTTTTCACCAACACCGTGGGCGGGCCCGTCAACCCGTCGCACCTGCTCTGCCGCTCGTTCAAGCCCCTGCTGCGCGAGGCCGGTTTGCCGAACACCACCTTCCACGCCGCGACACGCCACACGTTCTGCTGCTTGGCCCTGCAGCAGGGCGTAAACGCGAGGACCGTGAGCCTCGCGATGGGGCACAGCTCGGTCGCGTTCACGCTTTCGAAGTACGCGTCGTACATACCGAACTACGGCGACACGGCGATAGGGATGGACGAGGCTTTGGGACAGGGGAACTAACAGGTGACTCAGTCGCCCGGCCACTCGTCGTAGGATCTAGCAAAGCTTGAGGTCGAACCTTCTGGTCGGGGTTGCCGTTAAGAGCGCCATCCCCCGGATTCATTCGGGATTCATCGCGGGTTGGTAACTTTAGTGACTATACGGCGCAACCCGATTGTCGGATGCGGATTCGGTGGATGCGGGATGCGGGAAGGGCTCCGTCGGGCAGGGCGCAATGCACAAGATCCACGAGTGCACAAGGTTTTTGGCTCACCACGCGGGTTCTCCGCGCCGCTTGCGCGTGGTGATGCTGGTCGGGCTGGCGGTCCTGCTGATGGCGGGGTGCCAAGGTGAGGATACCCCAGACAGTAGTAGCCAAGCCGCCATCGACGACAGCGGCAAGACGTCCGACGCAACAGGGCAAGAACGCCGCAATGGTACGGCCGTCGACGAGAACGATCGGACGTCGGATTCTAAGGATTCTAGGAAGCAGACCCTCGGACTGCTCACGAGGCTGATCGGAAACTGCGACGCAACGCTGAGCAAGCTGGCGGGCGAGCAGGAAGCTTACGCGAGCGCAGGCAACGAACAAGGCGAACGCCTGATGGCGCAGGCCGCCGAAAACGTACGGGACATAAAGGGCACCGCTTCGGCGCTCAAACACGACGTGCAATATGCCGCCGCCGCGGGGGGTAGCGCCAGCGCATCTGTGGCAAGCGCCAGCGCCATCGCCATGCAAGAAGAGATCGAAGACTCGGTTGAAGAGCTCGAAGAAAATCTAGCCGAAGCCGAACGCTGCTGCGGGCTGCCTCCCGATTTTCTGGACAGCAACTTGCAGAATCTTCGTACCCAAGCCGCCGGTGTCGAGCATCACGTCGACCAGATAGGGTCCGAGCGACCCACGCCTCAGCCGACCGCGCAGCCCACGGCCCAGCCTTCCGCTCAGCCCACCGCCGAGCCTACCGCCGAATACACGGCGCAACCGACCGCTCAGCCCACGGCCCCGCCCGCCGCCCAATACACGGCGCAACCGACTGCAGAACCAACAGAGCAACCATGACTTGTCCCTATTGCGCGGAAGAAATCAAGGACGAGGCCACCGTCTGCCGATTCTGTGGGCGAGACCTCGCCTTCTTCAGGCCGGTGATGCAGAGGCTCGACTCGCTCGAGGCTCGGTTGTCCGACGTCGCGTCCGCTCTTGGCGACTTGCAATCAGCGACGAGAGCACAAGGTGATAACGGCATCCTCGGTCCAACACTAGAAGGACAAGCGAGCAAGGTTACCGTCTTGCGCCTGGGCATCATAACCCTCTTCCCCGCGCTGATTTCCATCGGACTGTTTTGGTGGCAGCTAGAGGTTTGGATTTCGTTGTTCATCCCCCTACCTTTCGGTTTCTTGCTCGGGTTGGTTTGGCGCGGAAGGCATCCCATAGGGTACGCCCTCCTCGGGCTAGCGGTGGGCGTAATAGAGATGGCCGCCGCACTTATCCTTATCGCCCTTGGACCGGCCGGACCGACTCTCGCCGATGGCATCGGCGCGTTCGTCATGTACGTGGTCGGGGCTGCCGTGCTATTCCTGGCGGGCGGACTCTTCGGCGATATTGCGGAGGGCATCCGGTATCCCGAGACCACAGAGCACCCCAAGCTGGCCATCAGGGTAGCGGGAAACGTCACCGGCAACCGAGAAGAACCGAACAAGACACTCATACTGCTCATACAGGCGCTAGGTCCGAGCGTACTAGGACTCGTCGGAACCTTCGTGTCCCTCATTGGGACGGCCATTCTTGCCTAAGCTGGTAGCGTAACGTTCGCGCGTGAGACGTATGCTCCGACGAGGCGACGATGGGGCGGTGGATGCGACTTTAGGGTAGTCAATTTGAGGAACCATACGCATTAATGGTATCTTGAAATTTATCACCCGTGTGATATACTAATGAATATCACGAAACATTGAAATAGGGGCAACGATGCGCGACACACGCCATCCTCTCAGACACATACGCAGCGCCGCGGGGTTGTCTCAGCGCGAGTTGTCTTGCCTCAGCGGCGTCACGCAGGCGAGCATCTCGTGGTACGAAGGGCGTCTCCGAGAGCCCAGACGCGACAGCTTGATCAAGCTCGCCGGCGCGCTCGGTTGCCAACCACAGGAATTGGTCGATTGGAAAGGGGAGATCGCCGCGTAAACTACGGGTGAGAGTGAGCGCCGGACCTGTACCGGGCGCTATAAAAAGTACGGACGAGGCTGCGGACCACGCAGTAGCACCCGCCGGCTAGACCCGGCAGAGACAGAGAGCAAGGAGACGATGCGCCTGGATAAATAGAGTGACCGCCCGCGCTGCATCGGAGCGAGCGGTCTTGTGAGGTAAACATTATGATACACGAAATTGAACGCCCGTTCAAGTCCGAAACCGGACGCGATGGGCGCTTTTCGTCTGTACCTAAGCCCATGCGCGAGGCCGACAGATGGGCCGTGGCCGGCCCTGACAAGAAGCCACGCAACGCTAGCACAGGCGCGCTCGCAAGCTCAAACGACCCCCATACGTGGGCGAGCTTCGACGTTGCCCTCCTCGCCGTCAGCGATCCTTCGACGCCATACGATCGGCTGTACTTCGCGAGCGGGGACGGGTTCGGGTTCGCGGATCTCGACGGCTGCGTACGGGGCGGCGTGATACACCCCGACGTCCAGACGCTTATAGACGCGATGGGGGGGTACGCGGAGTTGAGCCCGTCCGGTGAGGGCGTGCGGATACCGACGCATGACCCCGACTACACCTCAGGCGACGGTTACCGCAAACTCAAGCACAAGGCCGTACCGTGGACCGATTATGTGTCGGATCGTCGCGGCAAGCCCGGCGAAGTTGAGGCGTACGAGGGTGAGCAGTTCGGCAGCATCACCTCCAACGTGGTAAGCGACGCGCCTCTAGCTCGCAGCCTCGACGCCGTGTTTGGGCGTTACCCTAAGCCGACAAACACGTTGCGGCTCGTAAAGCCTGATCCTAAGCGTTCGCCCGAAATGGATAATGAGCAAATCTTGCGGTTGCTGGGTAGCTTCAAGAACGGCAGGCGGTTTAAGGCGTTGTACGAGGATGGCGAGTACCCCGACGGCGGCGATTCTGAGGCCGACTACGCGCTCGCTTACAGGCTCGCGTTCGTAACCCAAGACCCCGACCAAATAGAGCGGCTGATGCGCGACTCGGCGCTCTGCCGGGACAAGTGGGATACGCACAGGACGTACCTGCGCGACATAACGATAAACAACGCGATAGAGCGGCGGCTGGCCTCGGGGGAGGTTTGGACGGGGCCGGGTAAGAGCGGCGAGGTGCGGGGCACGACTCAGCCCGACTACCGCGATGTCGCCATTGAGCGTCTAGGCGGGCATGTCGCGGGCACCGCGGCGGGGTTTAGGGTCTACCGCGACGGTGTGTGGCGCGAGGCCAACACGCGGGTAGTAGGCGCCGCTGTCGATGCCGTGGTCGAGGAGCGAGAGCCGAACCGCGTGTCCACGTCGCTGTCCAACAGCATCGTCGGCCTGATCGACCGCAAAACGTTCGTGCGGGACTGGAACACGGCGAACGTGCTGGTGCTGGCGAACGGCACACTAGACCTCGACACGCTGGAATTCCGCAACCACAGCCCCGATGATCACGCCACGCACGGCGTCGGATACGAGTACGACCCGGCCGCGCGCTCCGAAGCGTGGGAGCGGTTTCTTAACGAGGCCGTCGGGCCGGATATCGCTCGCCTATTGCAGCGGTTCGTCGGTTACGCCCTCACCCGCGACACGTCGCACGAGATCGCGTTGTGGCTCAACGGCCCGCGCGGGTCGGGCAAGTCGACCTTCATCGAAACCGTCGCCAAAACCCTGGGCGAGATGGCCGGCACGCTCGGGCTGGCACGGATCGAAGCGTCGCAATTTGCCCTTGCCGACGTACCCGGCCGCACGCTGTTGACGGCCACGGAGCAACCCGCCGGGCATACGCGGGCTACGCACGTCCTCAACGCCTTGATCTCCGGCGAGCTGCTGGACATCGAGCAAAAGCATAAGCCCGTCTACACGGTGCGGCCCGTCGCCAAACTCCTATGGGCGATGAACGACGCGCCACGGGTGTCTGATCCGACGTCGGGTATCTTCCGGCGTATCCGCCTCGTCAACTGGCCGGCTCGCACAGTCGCCGAGGATACGACGCTAAAGGAGCGTTTGGAGGCCGATCTTCCCGCCGTGCTGAACTGGGCCCTGAGGGGTTTGCGCGACCTCCGGGCCGTGACCGGCACCACGGACGAGATATTCGCCGTGCCCGCCGCCGTCACCGCATCCACGGTCGCATACGAGCACGACCAGGACAACGTGCGCACGTGGCGCGATTCCGAGTGTACGGCCGTCAACGGTAGCGCAGCGTTTAGTGCTCTGTACAAGTCGTACCGCGAATGGTGCTGGCAGAACGGGTTCACGGCTATGAATAGCAAGAACTTCGGCGCCGCGCTCGACCGTCTGGGTCACGCGGCCAAGAAAATGAACGGCACGCGTGTCAGGCTCGGCATCGTGGTCGGTACCGGCGGGCGGCCGTTTGATGACCCGCCGTCCGGTCCGTCGGGCGGCACAGGGGCGCATAGGGTCGCATCCGGCACACCTGACCCTGAATCCGACCCTGGCAAGTCCCGCATAGATATGCCACGCAGCGCCCAACAGGGTCGCACAGGGTCGCATGATTCGAAAAGTTCTTTAGATCCAGAACCGGTAAACGGTACTGGTAAAGCGTGTGCAATGGAAACATCCGCCCCTGTGCGACCCTGCGCTGATAAAACCCCTGCAAATAGCAACAATTCTACAGGGTCGGATGCGCCGTCGGATAGCGACCCTGTGCCGCACCGGTCCGATACGCGGGGTAACGCCGCCCCGCTGCCGGATCGCGAAGGCTTTCATGACGCGGCGCTCGGCATCCTACGCGAGGTAGAGGCCGCCGATGAGCTTACCTGGCGTCACGAGTGCGAGGATAGAGGCTACCCCTTCGACCCCTACGAGTTTCGCGAAATCGTCGAAGACCTTGTAGCTGACGGAGTTGTACGGGAGTTTCCCGAAGACCCACGGTTCGCCCTTGAGCGTGCCTCGGAAGACGGCTGGGATGACTACCCCGAATTCTACGCCGGCGCCGCGACCTACGGGGCGGTAGACGTGTAGCCCTAGGCGCCGCGTCGAGTCGGACCAAGGCGCGGCTTCACCGGTAACGTCGACACATAGGAGCGATAAGCATGACCGATACTACCAAGACAATTGATATAGACGCTATGGCAGCGAGGCACGTCGAGCTGAGCCGCCCGCTAAGCGGCGGCAAAGCCCGGTCGGTAGAGTCGTGGCAACGCGCCGAGCGCGTGCCGTTCGGGTACAACCGATGACCGTGCGTACGTGCAAAGGTGAGACGGAGGCGGGGCGACCTTGCCGTCGATCGCCGTCTCGCAACTCTAATTTCTGCCTCGCGCACGATCCCGCACGGCGCGACGAACACGCCAAGGCATCGCGCTTGGGGGGCATGGCGCGCCACGCCCCCGAGACACTGGGGCTCAAGGCCGAGGTGCGCGAGCTTATGACGGCGATGCGTAGCGGCGAAGTGTCGGCCGGCGTGGGTAGCGTGCTGCTACAGGCGATCCGGCTGTTGCGCGAGCTTGAGGCCGAAGAAAAACTCGACGCCTCGGTTGATGGGTTCATAGAGTCGATACGGTCGATGCGCGAATCCGGCGACGTGCCCGACCTTAGCGAGCCTAGCGGCCCCGCAGCCAATGAACCCCGTGGGGGTATACCCGACATGAGTGAGCCGGAGCCGCCTTATGGCCCCAACATACCGCGCATGGAAGACTACGGGCGATCCGACGGCACGCTAGACGCCGAGGCTTGTACACACGACGGCCACGCCCACGAGCCCACGCCTTTGTCGCAACTCACCGTGTCCCAGCGCCGCAAGCGTTTCGCCAGCGGGCGTCGCGGATAGCCCCGGTCCAACCGCCCTAGCGCACCATAGCCAGGACGTTTTTACAAACATTTGTTTGTAGTCGCTACAGCTGTCCGAGCGCCCCCGCCCTACACGACCGGAGCGCAGCGGACAAACAGCGTACTTGGGCTAAGCTAGAGTTTTAGGAAGTGTGTATAGCCTCATACCTGTGGGGAGGCTTACTGTGGAGCTTGCTAGGCTTATAGGAGGGTCTTCAGCGGAGAAGAGCTAATCCGCTTTCTATGCGAATCCCTCGTCGAGGGCGCTAATGGCGACGATCAGCGAACGGGGGACAGGCTTGTAGGCGTACGGGTTCTCCATTATCTGCCAGCGTCGGCGAATTACGGGTCCAGAGTGAGTAGCCACCTGCGCTTGCTCGAAAAGGACCACTGCTCCGACACGTCGGTTGCGGTTAGGCTGTAGCCACCTCAGAGCTAGAGACTGCCACCACTTCATGCCGCCGGGCACTTCGCTAACGCGAACAGCGAGAATGTTCCGCTCCTCGCCCGAAAAGTGCGAAAGTTCGTTACTCAAGAGCCTGTGTGCGCGCTCGTCCGATAGCGGCAGACGGACAGTAGCGGAGGTGAACGTGTTGCCTTTATCGATCCTCTGGTCGACACTTGTTGAAGCCACGACTAACGCAGGGCCTGGATCGGGGTTATAAATCCAGGAACCCACGTTTGGAGGTTGTGGGCCTAGGAAGTCGCGGCGCACCCATCCTACGCCCTCGAAGTTACGAACCGACCCGTCCGGACGAGCTGCGGTCACGGCGTCGACTATGGCTTCGAACCGGGCTTCGGGTTCGGTCTCTAGCAAGACTTCCGAGCGTGAGCCTCTAGTTCGTTCTACTATCTTCGCAGCCAAGCGCTGAATGATGTCTTCTGCGCTTCTGAGTGCTGCTGCCCGTTCTGGCGAGATCACCTCAGCGAACACCCTTTCTGGTCCGATCTCTACAGAGCAGTCCAGCACCTTTGATCCGGAACTCGGTTCGAGTACGGGAGTGAACCCGCAACGAATGAGCCCATGTGCGAATTGTAGCTCCGCTAAAGCTGACTTTTCTCCTCCTCGTAGGCGGTCCATAACGGGACCGAAACCACTCAACGGTTCGCATGCGGCGAGGGTTAGTCCATGGTCTATTGCCCCGACGACAAACATAAGGCCACGTGTATCCTGTGCCTGTAATTCATCAAGAAACTCAGGCCAACGACGTCGGAGCGCGTCGAAGGCACCCTCCACCTCGACAGGCGCTTGGGTTGGCGCTGCACCTAGGCACCATTCGTCAACGAACTCCGACCATTGGGAGACGATGTCACGCCGTAAGTCCACGGGAGTCAAATACGCCTCATCCAACGAGTGCACCGACGCAGCGTTGCAGATCCTCGGCCATTTAACCAAGCGAATCTCACACCGTGACTAGAACTGGCCGACAATATGCCTGACCGATGCGGTGATCTCGTCGAGAGCGTCGGTAAGGTTTATCGCTTGCCCTGTGAGGTCGGGCAAGCATACGAGCGGACTAAGGTCGCCTGCTACCTTCACGTTGCGCTGGATGTTGGAGGGGCGCACTAGCACCCGTGTGACCTCCGTGCCATGTTCTACTAAGCCGGCTTCGGTTTTGAAGCTAGGGATGACGATTTCGCCGCCGACGTCACTAAAGGTAGAGTCGTAGATAACGAACGTGTCGGTGAGCGCCAGTACCGGGTTGATAACTCTGTGTTTGTCCGTGTTAGACAGCTTATTGAGTCGGAGCAGCGGGTGGATCGAAAGCCCGTGCCAACCTTTGTAAGGCTGAGAGTTGTCGATGATTGCCCGGTGGTGGGGGAGCACATCCCACAAGGCTTCTTTCCTACCGCCCCTGAAATCCTCCGGTCTGCGGTTGGGATCGGGGCCTTTACGGATTGGGAATTGAACGGTTGTAGGGTTACGGGGATCTCGCCCATCGCGACCGTGAAGGGAAAGCGCCCAGGCGAGGTGGTCCAACGCGCCCCTGAGGTTGTGGATTGCGTCCCCGACGATGAGTCCCCATCGTGTGAGTTGGTCGTCGGGGAAGGTATCCGCCCGGAAGATATGGTATCCGCTTTCATCGTCGTATTCGACGCTCAACCCTATCCGGTTGCTTTTCGATCGAAAGGCTGTGTCGATCTCGTGCTTAAGAACATCGCAGTGCGTTTTAGCCCTGTCGAGCTTGGCCCAAGAGTCGCTTAGGTTGGGTTGAAGGCTCACGACTGATCCAGTAGGGCCATTATGGCAGGCAAGCGCGACGGGCCGCTCGTACGGGAGATGCCGCAGCCGTGATCACAGCGACACCTGTGACCTCATACGCTAACACGTTAGACAAATTCTCTAGCCATTCGTCCACAAAGCTGATGATACTAGGCGTAGCGGCGTCCTCAATGACCGAAGCTTGACCCGGTCCGTCACACGCGCGATGATTCGACCCTAACGCCGACCCTAACGGAACGGACTCGTTGGGCTGACGCATTGACAACTAGGCGCGTGTGGGTTGCGTGCGGACAGTACCGCCTCTAACGGTTCAGGGCGTAGGTAACGGCGGATCGCCAGGTCGTACGGAGTGACCCCACCGGGATTCGAACCCGGGTTTTCGCCGTGAGAGGGCGATGTCCTTGGCATCTAGACGATGGGGCCGTGCTTAGAAGCCGGCAGAGTTTATCGGAAGAGCAGGGCTACGTCAAAGCGTTTAAAGCGGGCCAGCATCTCAGCCAGTCAGCACATAGGCTT
>CADCWP010000052.1 GCA_902806425.1 uncultured Truepera sp. | reverse complement strand
GGTGTGCTGTTCTGCTCACAAGTACGCGGGTACCCAGATGCAAGAGCCATATGACAAGATATCAGTGGGAGCAAGCTGCACTCGGTCACTAAGGATTTGCAACATCGTAGGTGCAAAGTTGTCTACATTTTTGTGGGTAGCCGTCCAGCCTCAGCGCTTCACGGCTCTGCTGTCTAGGCAGCAGATCGTCTAACAGTCCCCGACTTAACCTTCGCGTCGCCCCTAGCGAGCAGTTGCACACGCCCGACCGGCCCCAACAGATCGTCCAGAATTAGGCGGAGCAGGTGATGTAGGCCAGCTCAGCGAAGGCAAAGCACTCGAGTGGCCGTCCTGAGGGATGGTAGTCAGCCTAAATATCACGACATGAGCTGACGGGAATAGAACTTACGCTCAGGGTATGGACACCGAGGCGTTTTACCGTTATCTGACCCAGGCCCGCCGCCAACTCTGGACGACCTTGCGCGCCATGCCGGATGAGGCACTTTCGCAGGCCGTGATCCCGACAGAAGGGGCGCGCTGCATTAAAGACCTTGTGAAGCACGTCGCCATCGTGGAAGACGGCTGGTTTCGGTTAGACCTGCTCGGCCAGCCGCTTGTGCTCGAAACCTTCGGTGGAGAACCTACGTCGGCCGATGCGTACTGGCACCATCAAGACGAGCCACTGGAGTCGCTGCTCGCGTACTGGGAAGCGGTGGAGTCGGACACGCTGGGCCGCTGGCCTGAGTTGATGGACGTTGTTTCAGCAGACCGAAGGGTCCCAGTGTCGGAGGACCGCCTGGAAACCCTCTCGGCAGATGAAGTCATCTGGCACGTCATGCAGCATGAAGTGCGCCATACCGCCCAGGTCGTGCAGATGATCCGCCTGCTCGGGCGTCAACCCCCCGCCCTGGACCTCGTATTTTTGACGGCCCATTGACCATCCCCGCTCGGTGCGCTTGATGGTTGAGGTAGAAGCGCAGCAAGCACGGCCTACCAGTCGTTGGTTCAACGCATTAAAACAGTGTGCTACCCTTGGGGGCGGCACACTATCACCATTCCGGATGGCGCTTGGTCCGTAGCGAACGCTAATAGCCGCTGAAGCGACCCTGCCCTTCCAACTGTAAAACGGCGGGACCCAACAAACTTAACAGCTGAGGGTTGGGCTCGAGCCCCAAGTCCCGGATCGCCTGCTGATAGTTGCCGTACTGCCGCCGCGCCTGCTCGATATTGCGGTTGCCGAGGTGGTAGCGGATAAGCTCCAGATAGCTCGGCTCGTGGCAGGGGTCGAGCTTAAAGGCAAGCTTGGCGTAGACGGGTATAAGGTGCCGCTGCGTCTCACCTAAACGCGGCAGCAGGTCCGAAAGAAGGGTAAGCACGTGTTCTTGCAGCCCTTGGCGGCGCGCCTCGGCCCAGTTGGCGTAGTAGCCGGGCAAGTAGTCGCCGCCGTAACTGTCGAGCGCGGCAGTGACCACAGAGACCGGGTCGCCGGGGCGAAGTTGCTCCAAGGTGCGGGCGTCCTCCTGCACGAGCAGTTCCGGCGAGAAGGTGTAGAGATTGCCGTCGCGTAGAATCGCCTCGCGCCAACCCAAGGTGCGGCGAGCGCGGGAGAGGGCAACTGAAAACTGCTGCTCCGGGTCACGCCCACCCTCGTCCTCCCAGAGCGCGTCTAAAAAGTCGTCACGCGACGCCCCGACGCCGGTAGACGCCAGAAACAGCACGATGTCGCGGGGTTTGCGCCCGTTCCAGTCGTTGATAGCGACTGGGGTACCGTTTAGGGAGATATCGACGTGACCGCAGGTAAAAAGCTCTAGAACCGCGCGCGGCGCTTTCGGTAAGACGACGGGCGGCGGGGCGACGACGGTCTCGGGTCGCACCGCAGGCAGCGGGCGCGCGCGGTAGCCGAGGTCGCGTTCAGCCGCGCGGGCGCGTTCGGCGTAGCGCGCCACGTCCGGACCGGGGCGTTCGGTGCGAAGCCAGTAGACCTGGGTGAGCTCGCGTTTGGCCCCGACGTCGCTAAAAATCCTCTCGGCGGCGGCGAGGGGGGCGTCGGCGTTATGAAGCTGGCTTAAGAGTATCTGGGCGAGACCCTCGGTAAACCGGAAGCCGTGCGTCTGCGACAGCTCGAGCGCGTGCTGCACGTAGCGCTCGGCTTTGGCCCGCTGCTGCCCTAAACTGTAGACCCGGGCCAAACCCAGCAGCGCGTAAGGGTGCGCGAACGCGTCCGACGGGCTCTGCGCGGAGGCGAAGCGGTAGTGCGTCTCGGCGTCCTCCGCGTGTCCGAGCGCGGCGTGCAGGTCGCCTAAGGTGCAGTGTAGTAGCACCGGCGACTCTTCTGTCGAGAGGTCGTTCCATAACGACAGCGCCCGCTGTCCACAGTCAAGGCCCTCGTGCAGCTCGCCCAAGTAGAGGTGGCAGGCCGCCAGGTTGTTCAGCGTAAAGGCGATTTGGTAGCTGTTGCCGCGCGCTTCCCAGTAGTGGAGGGTCCTCTGGTTGAGCAAAAGTGCCCGCTGCGCGTCGCCGGTGTAGTCCGCGTACGAGGCCAACCCGCGCGTCGCCAGCGCCTCGAAATACGGGTCGGAAAGCTCCTCACCGACCTTGCGGACAAACTCAAAGGCGGTTTTGGCGTCGCCGAAACTTCCCAAGCTCATGTGGGCGCGCGCAACCGAGTTGTACGAAAAGGCCAGCTCGCGCAGCTGCCGCGTCTCGCGCAGCTCGCTCAGAACTCCCGGTGCCCGCCTGAGGAGTTCACGGTAGCTGCGCAGGTTGTGTTCGGCGCGCAAAAGGCCGCTGAGCGCCCCCGCCCTTAGCCGCCGGTCGCCGACCCCGAGTTCGAGGGCGCGCTCGTAAAGCTCTTTGGCCGCCGCCGCGTCGGACTGAACGAGCGCCTCGCCCATCAGCACCAGCAGCTCGGGGTGACCCTTAAGCGCCTCCTCGGGCAGACGGCGGAGCCAGAGTGCGAAGCGGCGGGGGTCACCTGACTCGCGCAGCTCGCGCCGGAGCACCTCGAGCCGTTCGACGATGGAGGCGACTGCGCCCGCGTTGACCAGGTTTTCCAGCGCGCTGAGCTGCCCCGCGTCAAAGCGGTGGGCACCGACGCGCAGGTTCAGCTCGCGCCAGAGTTCGGGGTGGTCGCGCTCCAGCGTCCCCCTTAAAAACTCCTTGACGAGCGGCTGAAAGTCGTATATGGGTTCGTTGTCGCGCTCGCCGGTCTGGAAGAGAATGGCGTGGCGTTTGGAAAGGCGGCCCAGCAGCTCGCGGTCGTCGGGGCCGCAAAAGGCGTTTAACTCGCGCCCACCAAAGGGAGCTAAAAGCGCCGTCAGATACGCGAAGCGCTGTTCTTGTTCGGTCAACTCGCCGAAGACCTCCGCGCCGAGGTAGCTGTAGACGAGTTCCTCCGCCCCGCCGCCGTCGAGCTGCGCCTCTCCTTGACCGAGGAGCAAGCTGAACCCGGCGGGCCAGCCGCCCAAACGCTCGTGAACGTCACCCACGCGGCCGCCTTCGCAGCCGAGAAGTGTCCCGACGGCCTCCGCTTCCTCCGGCGTGAGGGCGAGCTGCGCTTGGGTGAGCAGATTAACCTCTTGGTTGGCGACCAAGCGGGCTAGGTTGAGCTGCGTCTGGTTGCGCGACAGCACCATCAGGTGACACGTCGGCGGCAGGTAGGTGATCAGCGTATCGACGAAGCTCGTCACCTCGGCCGCCTCCGAGACCTTGTGAAAATTGTTTAACACGAGCAGCAGTGGGTCGCTCACACCGTACAAGGTGGAGGTCACGAGGCCCGCCAACTCCCAAGGTGTAGCGCCTTCCGGACGTTCCGGCAGACGCTCAAAAAAGTCGGGGACACAGGCGCGCACAGCCTCACAAAAGTAGGTGTAGAAGACCTCGAGCTGCGCGTCGTGCTCGTCGAGTTCGTACCAGCACCCTAGGTGTTGCGTGTGTTTAGCAATCTCCAGAGCCAGCACCGACTTGCCGTAACCGGCGGGCGCGACCATCAGGGTGAGCTTGCGGTCTAGGTTCGGGAGGATGCGCGCGTGGAGCCGGGGCCGGGCTACAACGCTAGCGGGTAGGTTTGGCCGGATGACTTTTTGAGGTAAAAACCATTTCATTAAAGTCGTCCCATCCTAGAAACAGGCTCTCCTGAGGTGTCCATCATGAGTCTTCATGAAGCATAGCCTGCCCTTTACCATTAATGTGGCTTTTTGTACAAAATTCAGACAGTTAAGTTTTTCACATCTAGGGTTTATACACCCTTAAAGAACCTGTGTACTCGCGTAAAAAGTGCTTTGAGAAGGTTTTTCAGGCGATTTTAAACAGGTTGGACGCTCGAACTGCGGGTGCTGCGCTGCGACGTAGCCCTGTACCCCGCAAGTATCGCGCAAGAGCGCCGCAAGAGGGGACCTCCAAGCTGCTCCTCATGAACATACCCAAACAGCGAAAGCGGCCCTCGTCCCTAAACCTCACCTTCACCTCGTATGGGCTGCTGCGGCGGCGCGGCCTCCTGCACGCCCCGTTTAGGCCCGGTCTGCTCCTGCGGGCGCGGGGTACCCGGCTCGTGCATCCGAGCTACCGCCGAGGCCGCCCGAGCGATACGGGCGGCTGAGCCGTGCGGAGCCGAGCCCTAAACCGCGCCTTTAACCGTGCGCTCATAGACATCGAGTACCGCCACGCGCTTTTGCAAAACCTGCGCGGCATCCTCGGCTCCGAGGGGGTACCGGAGGGTGAGATCCGAGGCCTTGAGAGCCGTTCCCCCCACGACATCCGCGAACTCGCTCAGGCGCTCGAGAAGCTTCACCTCGAATCCTTTCACTAGACCTGCCTCTCACCAAACTCTGCCCCTGAGAACCTACTTCTAAAAACTTCATCTTAGGAGACCCATGAACCTGCTCAAGCCCGCACCTCAAACCTCAGCGCGCCCGCTGACTCGCGTCACCGGCCCCACCGCGCGGCTCGCCCTGCTACTCCTGCTGTTGGCGGGATGTAACAGCGACGCGCGCGTAGGTGACGACCCGCCCCCCTACGACGCCCCGCAGCTCGTCGGCTTGGAGATCGCCGCGCCGACGCGGAGCGAGCTGATCTTCTCGAGCGTTAAGGGAGGTCGCACCCCTGCCCAGAGGGTCACCCTTAAAAACGTGGGCGACGCGCCCCTCAGGCTCAGCGAGTTCAACGTGGGCGGCGCGGACGCCTCCGCCTTTGCGCTCGCCGCCCCCACCCTGCCGCTCACCCTCGAGCCCCAGGGCAGCGTCAGCGCCGCAGTGACCTTCGCGCCTACGGCGGCGGGAGCACAGTCGGCCCGGCTGCATATCATCGGCGATGTCGGCGAGATCAGCGTCAGTTTGTACGGCCTCGGCAGCGAGGGGGAGGGGGGAGAAAACGAACCGTCGCTGCAAAGTATTGCCGACACCCTCGGGTATACGCTCGACGTCGGTGATCCCGCACTCCTCGGTATCGGCGACGCCGCCGTCGGCGATGAGATGCTCGCGCCGCTGTTTAAAAAGGCGGGCGACGGCCCGGTGACCCTGACGGTCGTCGCCCGTTACGGTCCCGAAGCCCCACTTCCTTACGGCACCTTTACGCTTCAAGAGACCCGGCCCGTACGCCGTGAGCTGGGCCTCGTCGCTCCCGGTGACGCCCAAGAGCTGCTGCCCCCCCTGACCGAAGGTAGCACCGCGTTCGATCCCGGCGCGCAGCCCTTCGGCGTATACGCCCGCGCCGAGACTGAGGAACGCTACAGTCTCGACGGTCTCAACGAGGGCGCGCTCACCCACGCGCTGCGTGTCTACCCGCTCCGGGACCGGGGTGGAAACGCCCTTCCGGGCGATTACCTGATCGGCTTTGAAGAGGCGCAAAACGGCGACTACCAGGACGCCGTCTTCGTCCTTACCAACGTAGAACCCGTGAACACGCCCCCCACGGATACGCAGGCGTTAGGGGAATGGGAACCGCTCTTTAACGGCCACGACTTAGACGGCTGGTACACCTACCTGCCTTCAGAGGGCCGGGGCCGCGACCCCGAGGGCGTCTTCAGGGCTGAAAACGGTGTGCTCCACATTTTAGGTGTTGAAAATAGCGGCTACCGCGACTTCGGGTATCTGGCGACCGAGAGGAGCTATGAGAACTATCACCTGCGGCTCGAGTACAGGTGGGGTGAGGCGCGTTTTCCCCCCCGTGAAGACGACAAACGCGACAGCGGCGTGATTTACCACGTTGCAGGCTCCGACAAGGTATGGCCGCGCGGGGTCGAGTACCAGATTCAGGAGGGCGACACCGGCGACTTCTGGATGCTCGGCGGCACCACCCTGACGACGACCGTCGAGACCAGCCGCGCCCAGGAACCACGCTACAAAAGACTGGGCGAATCCTATAAAAGCCGCGCTGGCGACTATGTGCGCATTATCAAAGACGGAACCTTTGACAGTCGCGGCGACTGGAACACAGTCGACATCATCGTCCGTGGCGACACCGCCACCCACATGATCAACGGTCAGGTCAACAACCGCGCCTACGGCCTTTTTGGCACAGATGGAGACGCGCTCAGCCGCGGCAAGATTTTGCTCCAAGCCGAGGGCGCGGAGATCTTCTACCGCAACATCGAAATCAGGTCCCTAAAATGAGAAAAGGTCGTGTAACTCCGAAACAGGACGTGCCCCCCAAACGCCCCGCCCCGACGCGACCCAGGGGTGCGCGCACGACCACGGACCGCCCCGCGAGCGGCCCCGACCCTAAGATATCTGGGGAGGTACATTTTAGCGATGACACGCTCCGACGCTGGTTTGAAGAGGAGGTCGAGACGCTACAACGCCTCGCGCACACCCAGCGCCTCAAGGGGGACTACGTCGCGGCGCAGTTTTTAGAGCGCGAAATCCGTCAGCTGGCCCTCGAGACGGCGGCGCTGATGCAGGCGGGAGGACGGTGAGGCGTAAGGGGTCGCTGGCGCGTCCCCTGGTGCTGCTCCTAGGCTGCGCCGCCTGTCAGGACGCCGCGCCGCCCCTTATCACCACCTTTGAGGTCGCCCCGGCTGAGGTCGCTCTCGGCGAAGCCGCATCATTTAGCTGGCTGACGGCGGGGGCGACCGGATGCACCCTCACGCTTGGGGACGACCAGCCGGTCCGGCTGAGCGGGTGCGCCGCCGGAAGCTACCGGCACACCTACGCCGAGGCGGGCCGGTACCTGGCGACGTTCGCGGTCACCACGGCGGGGGGGCAGCGCGCGACCCGCGACCTGAGCGTCACGGTCACCGCAGCGGCCGCCACCGCGCAGTTTAGCGCCCGCGCGGACGGACTCAGCGTCTCCTTCGATGCGTCGGCGTCGGTCACGCCGCCGGGAAGCCGTTTCAGCTGGGCGTTTGGCGACGGGGGTAAGGGTGAGGGCGTGAACGTGACGCACCGCTACGCGCGTTCAGGCGACTACACCGTCACGCTCAGCCTGCTCACGAAGGGGACCACTACGCGCACCACCAAGACGGTGTCCGTTGCGGACGGTGCGGACGACGGTCCCGAGCGGATCGTCCTCTTTGACGGAGGCGGCCTATCGGCGTGGCGGCTCGAGCGCGGCGGCGCGGCTACCTGGCGGCTCGCGGACGACTACATGGAGGTGACGACGGGCGGGCGGGTCGGCAGGAACGACCTACGTACAAGAGAAGTGTTCACCGACTTCCGGCTGCACGTGGAATTTTGGGTCCCCGCGTCGCCCGCCGGAACCGCCGAGCAGAGCCGGGGCAACAGCGGCGTCTACTTAGGAGGGCGCTACGAGGTGCAGGTGCTCGACTCATACGGGCGCACGCTCTCAGGGCAGAACGACGCGGGCGCGGTGTACGAGGTCAGTGACGCCACTGTCAACGCCAGCCGCCCAGTCGAGGCCTGGCAAAGTTACGAGATCACCTTTCGCGCGGCGCGCTTTAGGGACGGTACCAAAGTCTCCCCCGCGCGCGTCTCGGTGGTATGGAACGGCGAGCTGATCCAAGACGACGTGGTGATCCTCAGCCCGACGCGGCTCGGGAACGCCGAGACGGGAGGTGACGGCGCGCTGAGCGGCCCGGTCGTCTTGCAAGACCACGGCGACCGGGTGCGCTACCGCAAGGTGTGGCTCGAGCCACTCTGATCGGTAACCAGCCGTTACGGACAAACGCCCGCGTTTAGGGCACAATATGGGTATGTTCAAGCGCTATTTGGTCTGTGCCGTACTCCTTTTACTCGCCGCCTGCAAGCAGGAGCCCGCCCTCGACCGGCCCGAGGTCCTTCGCTTCGAGGTCGCCCCCACAGCTGTCAAGGTGGGCGAAACCGTCACCTACAGCTGGCAAGTTGAGGGAGCGTCGTGTGAGCTGGACGTCGACAGCGACGGCGCGCCCGAGTACACGCCAGACTGCGCCACGGGGTCGCAGACTCACGTCTTCGGCGAAGCGGGCAGCTTCGCGGGCACCTTGGCCGTCACGCGCGGTACTCCCAAGGTGACGGCGACGGCAGCGGTGACGGTTTCCGACGTGCCTGAGCCGCCCCTAACACCCCCAGGGACGCTCACGTGGCGGCGGGCAGCGCGACAACCTTACGGCGTCGCCGAGGCGCAAGGGGTCGCCGTCGGCGGCAAGCTCTACGTCTTCGGTGGCTTCGACGCGCGGAAACGCTGCTGCACGCCGACGGCGCGCGCGCACGTCTTCGACCCCCCTACAAACCGCTGGCGTGCGCTTCGCGCCATGCCGGATATGAACGGCACCGGGCACGGCGGCGTCACCCACGCGGGCGTAGCCACCGACGGCAAAGACATCTTTCTGGCGAGCGGCTACAGCTCGAGCCCCAGTGGTCGCGGTCAAATCTTCGGCTCCCGCGAGGTGTGGCGTTACAGCGTCTCCAACAACAGCTATACGCGGCTTCCGGACCTGCCGGTCGCGCGGGCGGCGGGCCAGCTCGAGTATTTAGACGGCAAGCTCTACTATTTCGGCGGTACCAATAGGTCGCGCACCGCAGACACATCTAACCTTTACATTCTGGACCTGGCGAGCGGCGCGACCACCTGGCGCGAGGGCGCGCGGCTGCCCAACGGGCGCAACCACATGGGGTCGGCGGTGTTGGGCGGCAAAATCTACGCGATTGGCGGCCAGCACGACCATGACCAACGCCTAAAGACGCAGCGCGACGTTCACGCCTACTCGCCTGAGACCGACTCGTGGCAAAAGCTCGCCAATCTGCCGCTGCCGCTCTCGCACATCGCCAACTCGACCTTTGTCTCGGGTGGGCGCATCGTCGCTATCGGCGGGGAGGTCGCCAACTTCGACGCGGTCGACACCGTCTTCGCCTACACGCCTGAGACGAACTCGTGGGAATCCCTGACGCCGCTGCCGCTGGCGATCCAATCGACCGTAGCTAAGCGCGTCGG
>CADCWP010000051.1 GCA_902806425.1 uncultured Truepera sp. | reverse complement strand
CAACAGCATCCAATTCGGAGACTGAAACCTTAACCGCTACCGGCAGCGTCGGTCCACCCTCACCGCTTCGCGCTCGCAGCTAAGACCCCAGCCGCTCCGGATGCAGCTTTTGCCAGTAACGTTTTACGCCCATCACCGTCATCGTGTCGCTACTGGTGACGCTGTGCCGCGCTGTCGTCGCCTCCGACGCTCCTTCAGCCTCTAGCGCCTCGCGGCTGAGCTTGGTGACGCGCGCCGCTAACGCTTCATCGTCCTCGCCCGCGTTCATGCCGTCAAGGATAGTCTCGCTCCAGATGCGGTGCTGGCGCTCGAGTTCTCGGAAGTGCGCGTCTACGTCACCCTCCCGTCCGAAATGGGTCAACAAAAGCTCCTCCGGTCCTGCCTGCCGCAGCGCCTGAACGGAACGCGACCAGGCGTCTAGGTCGAGTTCGGGCGGCGGCAGCGCGGGGCGCACCGTGGCCGCACCCGGCAACCGAATCCCGGCGGCGTCCCCGGTAAACAGCCGGGTTTTGCCTAAGGAGTAGCTCACGTGATGCGAGGCGTGACCAGGGGTGTGGAGGACCCCTATGCGGTGGCCCAAAATCTGGAGGGTGTCACCATCTCTGACCGGGCGCAGGAGGTGTTGCGGCAACCCCTCCATCTCCCCCCACAGCTCACCCATCCGGTCACCGTAGATGCGGCCCGCACTCTCTAGCAAGCGGCTCGGGTCGACGAGGTGGCCCGCGCCGTTTTCATGCACGTAGACCTCCGCGCCGTAGCGCCGCGCCAACGTTCCGGCAGCCCCGGCGTGGTCGAGGTGGATATGCGTGAGCAGAACGCCGGTAAGTTTTTCAGGGACAAAACCAGCTTCTTGAACCCCAGCCAGTACGGTCCCTAATGTCGATCCCGGTCCGGATTCTATAAGCGCGAACGTTCCTGCCGCGCCCGGCAGCAGGTACACGCCGACCGTGCCCGTGTAGCCCATGTGCTCCGTATCGAGCAGAAACAGCCCACCCAAGTCCTGCACGCGGGGGATGCCGGGTTCGACTACGGGGCCGTTCACGGAACGAGGCGCTCGGAGGCTTCGACGAGGCACGCGAGGGTTCCGATCCCCTCGACCTCGACCTCGAGCCGGTCGCCTGCGCCCATCGGTCCCACCCCGTCCGGGGTCCCGGTCAGCACCAAGTCGCCCGGTTGGAGGGTCAGAAAAGAGGAGATGTACGACAGGATTTTAGGCACCGGGAAGATCAGGTCCGCGGTGTTGCCGTCCTGTTTCAGCTCACCGTTAAGCCGCGTCTGAACCGAGAGCGCACTCACGTCGAGGTTGGTCTCGAGCCACGGTCCCACCGGACAGAAGCCGTCGGCGGATTTGCCGCGTGCCCACTGGAGGTCGCTCCGCTGCTTGTCGCGGGCAGTCACGTCGACCGCGCAGGTGTAGCCGAGCACGTAGCTGAGCGCGTCACGTTCCGGCACATCCCGCATCGTCCGAGCGATGACGACGGCGAGTTCGCCCTCAAAGTGCAGGTTGCTCGTCCAGCTCGGGTACGGGATCGGGTCACCGGGATTGGCGAGGGTGTTGAGTGATTTGATAAAAAGCCCCGGTTCTTTGGGCAAATCTTCGGCGCTGCCGCCCATCTCGATGACATGTTTGGCGTAATTTTTGCCGACGCAGACGATGTTCTTCGGTTCACACGGGGCGAGCAGCGTCACCTCGGAGAGCGTGGTGCTGAGGCCGCTGCGCTCACCCATGAGGCCGGTCAGCGGGTAGACGGTGCCGCCCTCGAGTTCTCCCCAGCCCACGCCGCTCTCGTCACGGTACCTGATGCGTTTCATAGCTTCACCTCTTTCCAGACGCTGCTATCTTAACCGGGAAGCCTTGCGTGACGCTTCTCTGTCGCCCAAAATCAGGACTAACGTAAAAGCAAGGCTCGAGGCGCACCCGATCAGCCATCGCTGCTTTAAAGACCATCACTCTGCACGACATCCTTGGCTAGTTTTTCTACTTCGGTTGCTGAAACACCCACCGCGCACACCAGTTCTAAGGGTTAAGACGACGCAGCCAACTCAGAAACACATCGGCGACCTCGAGGTTGCCGTGTTCCAACATCAGCATGTGCCCGTGTCCGACGAGGCCGATGTCGGCGAGCCACACGAAGTCGCCGCCGAAGTAGCGGGCGGTCGCCTCGTCTACCTCTCTAGGGTGGCTCGCGTCCTGATCGCCGGTGATGACGAGTACCGGCACGCCCGCCAAAGCTTCGGGTCCGCGCACGTAGAGTCCGAGGCCGTCTATATTATTGCGCTCGTCGAGCGAGCGCGACCCCTCGGGAACGATAAAGGCGTGGAGGTCTGCGGACGCCCCATGTGGGAACCGGCTCGAGCGGGTATAGGTCAGATCATCGCGGTCAGGGAAGATCAGGCGGTCCGGGGGCTGCGTTTGGGGATCGTCACCGGCTCGGGCAGGTACCAAGTTGGCGGGCGGTCCCGGAGCGACGCCTATAACAGCTGCCACGCGCTCAGGTGCGCTTTCGGCTAGCCTCCACCCGACAGGCCCGGCCCTGCTGTGCGTCAGGATAACTGCGGGGCCGATCCGTTCTAGGAGCGCGACCCCCGCCGCAACGACCTGTCGAAGAGACATTGCGGCGAAGTCCTGTGGAAACCCCGAGCGTCCATGTCCGGGCCAGTCCACGACGTAGGTGGCCCAACCCTGCTCGACCAGGTAGGGAGCCCAACCTTTGCGCCCGTCCGGCGTGCTCAAGTAGCACGCGCCGGTATTGGCCCCGCCGTGAAAAAGCACGATGGGAAGGTCGTGTTGTAGCAGGAGTGGTCGGAAGTATTCCACGTACATTTGGTGAGGAGGTCTGCCGACGTAGAAGTTACCGAAATCCACCTTGCACCTCACGAATCGTACTTGCAGGACATGACGTTAAGGCGTGAACAGCTCGGCTAACGCTTCGGCAAACCGGTGGTTCGCGTCCTCGGTCCGCCCCGCGACGTGCGGCGTATGCGTCACGTTAGGCCGTCCAAGAAGCAGGTCGGTGAGAGGAACGGGCTCGAGGTCGAAGTCAGCCGCGAGGCTCAACTCGTCCGCGAGCACTCGAGTCCTCAGCGCGGGCACGTCGCATATCTTGACCCGTGTGCAGAGGACGACCAGACAGCCCCTTGGCAGCGCCCGCAGATGGGCCGCGGTGACTAAACCGCGCGTCTCGGCGGTGAGCGGGAGCATGGGCGCGAAGATGTCGGCGTCCGCTACCAGGCGTTCGAGGTGCCTTTCGCGGCGCGCCCGCCCTATAGAAGCAAGGGTCGCTCGCAAAGGGGTCCCACGCCGAGACGTCCGCACCCATAAAGCTCGCAAAACTGGCGTAGCGGCTGGCGATGTTACCGGCGCCGACGAACCACACCCGTTTTCCTGCCGGCGTGCCGTGGCTAAAACGGGGATCGTCGCTGAACTGCTCCGCGCGAACGCTCCGGCCTGCTCCGGAGAGGTAGTCCCAAGGCTCGAGTGAGCGGGTCATCTCGTGGTGAAGGTGGGGAATACGCCGCAACGCGCAGAGGGTAAGGGCTAAAGCAAACTCGGCGACCGACTGCGCCCAGAACCCCAGGTTTGTGTGGTGAAGGGTGCGCACCTCGTGCTTGGCGAGTACCGCTAAACAGGCTTCTGGCAACGCGCTGCTGTACGGCGAGGTGTAAAAAGACGCCTCGCAAAGAGAGGTAAACCGCTCCAAAGCTTTCGGAGACGTGGGTGCCATAAACGACGCGAGACGGTGAACGGTCTCCGGCGCTCTAACGAGCTGCTCGAGCGTACGGGTTTCCTCCGCTTCCAGACGGATCAGCTCGGTTTGCTCCCCTTCGCGCCAGAGCCGGTACAGGTAATCGGCGACAAAAGGCCACGCGCGCTCGAAGGCGGGAGGAACGACAATGGTTTGTCTCACGGCCCCGCCGCTCCGCAAAGTCTTCCCAGGCGCGCTCGATTCCGGCGACGTCCGGAGCTCCCGTAAAGGCGAGCAAGTGGTAAAGGTAACGGTCGACCTCCCCCTGACCCACCCTCCACCCCTCGGCGATGCAGCGGCTGGGGGAGACGCCGAGTTCACCGTCAAAGCGCCACGAAACCGGGTAGCCGGGGTTGCCGGGGTGATCCATCCAGACGACGCCAGCTGGCGTCGTCCGCCCTTCGAGCGGCGTCCAGAGGGCGAGCTCTGGCGCGGCTGTCCACCTTCCCGCTTCCTTCACTCGTCAGGACGTCTCCACCCGTGGCCGGTCGGTAAGGCGGTCCCCCGTAGCCAGCTTCGATGTCGAGGTCGACGGCAGCCTGGAGCGACCAGTTCAAGCCGAGGAGGTAGTGCTCACCCTGATCGGTAAGCCTCCAGACCTGTGCTTCGGTGAGTAGGTGCTGCCCACCGAGAGCGCGCCACGCTGTCTCCACGCGCCAAGACGCCGAGGCCCCGGTGACGGTAGGGGCTTCCAGACGAGGGTGGAAGGTGCCGTCGGTCGCCCCGCCCCTCACGCCCTCCTCCCAGAAGCCGACGCCGTTGACCCGTTTAAGGCCCGTATAGAGGCCGTGCTGCCAGGGATGGTGGGCCGGGACGTCTTCGGTTAACATGCCCTGCCCGTCGGGGCCTGAAAGCGGATGGACAAAAGGACGCTTGTTCGGCGTCGCCGTTTGCGTCGAGAGGTGCTCGGTGGTGGCGCGTGCGATGGACAACTGGTGTGTGTCCCCGCTGACCACGAGCGGCGCGGGTTGGGTAGAGTCCATAAGGCCCTCCTGTCAGTCCTAAAAGGGCAACGTCGTCCGGAGGTGGTGGCGACAACCGTACCGACGGGTTTGGTCACGAACGCGATATCGCTCCGGCTTGCCGAAACGTACACGTGGGGCAGCGGGTGACGCTGACGCCGCCGACCATCTAGACTCGACCACCTAGACTGCGGCGCTGTCATCGGCCCGCCGCTCTCAACAAACGCTTGGCGCGCTCGACCACCGGCGTGTCCACCATGCTGCCCTCAACGCTCGTCGGGTTTCCGCCCGACGCTTCGAACGCCGCCACGACCGCCTGAGCCCAACCGATTTCGCCCCCGTCGGGAGTGAACACTTCGTTGAGAATAGGAACCTGCGCCGGGTGAATGCAGGTCGCGCCCCCAAAACCCCAGGAGCGGGCCAGCTGAGCGCGCCGCCTGTACGCCTCGGTATCACGAAAGTTCGCTCCGCTCCCGATAAGGCCGATGAGTGCGACACCCGCCGCGCGCGCGGCCAAGATCAGCGGCATGTGCGTGTGGAGCATGGAGGCGGGTTCGGGCTCGATCCCCAGCTCCGTCGCTAGGTCCTCGTTGCCAGGTATCGCGGCGCAAACGCGAGGGCTGGAGCCGATAATGTCCGGGGCGGCTAGCAGCCCGCGGGCGCTCTCGATGAGCAGCAGCAAGCGCGTCGGCTCCCGTTCGTGAAGGGTCTCGAGCTCACCCAGAAACTCGGCGATGACGCCTACTTGCGCCGCAGTCTCGACTTTCGGAAGGATAATCCAGCCGATGCCCGCCGTTGCGACCGCCTCGAGGTCACGCCAAGCCAACGCCCAAGGCCGGTTGATCCGCGCCAGCACGTCGGCCCCGTCCGCGCCGACGCGTAGGGCCGCCTCCCCCAGCCCGCGCCGCGCCGCATCCTTGTGGGGGGGCGGCACGCCGTCCTCGAGGTCGAGGATCACCGCGTCTGCGCCACGCCGCGCCGCACCCGCCACAAACTTCTCGTTGTGCGCGGGAACGTACAGCAGCGAGCGCCAAGGCACCCACGTTGTCATACTGCGGGCGTCATATCGCCCCCTGCTCACTGAGAGCGTCGATCTCCTCAGGCGAGTAGCCGAGTTCTGTGAGCACCACGCGCGTCGCTTCGCCCTTCCCCTGGCCCAGATGCCGCACCGCACCCGGCGTCCGCGAAAACTTCGCCACGACCGACGGGATGACGATCTCGCCGAGATCCGGGTCCTGCCACGTCTCGAACGACCCGCGCGCCTTGACCTGCGGATCTTCGAGAAGCTCCTGGGCGCTGTAGATCGGCCCGACGGCGGCTCCGCTCCGAGAAAGCGTCTCTATCGCCTCGTCCCGTGGCCGCGCCGCGATCCAAGCTCCGACGATCTCGTCGAGCACCGCCGAGTTCTGAATGCGGTCGTGGTTGGTTAAAAAACGCGGGTCTTTGACGAGCTCGGCCCGGCCGACCGCCCCCATGAGCCGCTCGAACACGGGCTGGGCGCTCGCCGACAGGGCCACCCAGCGGTCGTCGGCCGCCCGGTAAACGTTGCGCGGCGCGGACGACAGGCTCCGATTGCCCAAACGTCCCCGGACGAGCCCGAGCGCGCTGTACTCGAGCAGATGCCCCTCGTGCAGGCGCGCGAGCGGCTCGAACAGCGACATGTCGATCTGCTGTCCCCGGTTCGACCCCGCCACATCGCGCTCGTACACGGCGGCCATGATGGACAATGCACCGAACGCCCCGGCAACGCCGTCGGCGAGCGGCACCGCAGGCAGCGTCGGCGGGCCGTCCGGGTGACCGTTGGTGTACGCAAACCCGCTCATGGCCTCGAGCAGAGTGCCGAAACCGGCTCGAGACGCGTAGGGACCGTTCTGACCGTACCCGGTGACGCTCAGCATGATGATGCGGGGGTTTTCGAGCGCGAGCTGCTCGTAGTCGAGTCCCCAACCGGTCAGCACGCCGGGCCTAAAGTTTTCGACGACGACGTCCGCGCTCCGGACCATCTTGCGGACGATCTCTTGGCCGTGTTCGTCTTTGAGGTTGACGGTGACGGAGCGTTTGTTGCGCGCCAGCGTCTTCCAGAAAACAGGCTGCCCGCCCTTGGACAGGCCGAACTGCCGGGCGTGGTCGCCGTGCTCGGGGTGCTCGACCTTTATAACGTCCGCCCCAAAGTCGGCGAGGAACGTTGCCGCCCAGGGCGCGGCCATCATGGTGGCGAGGTCGATCACCGTAAGTCCCTGTAACGGCCCCGTGGGTTCGGTAGGCGTCACGACAATCCTTCGAGATACGCTTCGGGAACGACCGCCAGCGTCCGCTTGGCGAGGTCGGTGATAAGGGCGTTGTCAAACCCTCTGAGGCTGCTCCTCACCCGGTTGGCGAGCGGCTGCGACCACTCCCTCGGGATGGCGTCCGCCCCGAACATGCAGCCGATGACCGAGCCCGCCGTCGCGCCGTTGCAATCGGTGTCCCAACCGCCCATCACGGCGAGCGTGACGGTGCGTGTAAAGTCGCCCTCACCGTAAAGGAGCGCCGCCGTCACCAAAGCGGCGTTGTTGATCGTGTGAACCCAGTGCAGGTGACCGTAGCGTGCGTAGAGAAGGTCGAGCGCGCGCTCCCAGTCGGCGGCCCTGTGGGGTAACTCGAGCGCGAACCGGATCGCCTCGGCCAGACGGCTTTCGGGCGGCACCACGCCGAGGCCCTGCTCGATAGCTCCCTCCACGTCCGTGGTGACAAAAGCCGCCGCTATGGTCGCAGCCACGAACATTTCGCCATAGACGCCGTTTTCAGTGTGGCTGAGCCGCGCGTCCCGCCACGCCGCGTGCGCCGCCCGCAGCGGATCGCCCGGCGCGGTGTACCCCCACATGTCCGCGCGAATCTGGGCCCCGATCCACTCGCGGTAGGGGTTTCTGTACCGCGCCGTCTCGGGCGGCTCGATGTAGGACAAGAGGTTGGCGTAGGCCACGCGCTCGGCGGTGAAGACCGTGAGCACCGGCAGGGTCTTCAACCAAACGGTAGCGACGTCGTCGGTGGTAAAGTCCGGTCCCTTGGATTCGAGGATGTGGAGCCCCAGCATGGTGTAGTTGGTGTCGTCGTCTTCGGGCATACAGACGATGTTCTCGCGCATACTCGTGGGCAGGCTGGCGCGGTTCCACGGGTACGCGTCAGTCACCTCAGGAGGAACGCCTACCGCCGTAAAATACCGGCGCAGAGGCCACTCGCCTACACTCTCGAGAAGCGCGCGGATGCCCGCTCGCGGCACCTTCTCGACGGGCTTGCCCAACAAGCAGCCCGCGGCGCGCCCCGTCCACCCTCCGAGCAGGCGGTCGTAGAGGGCGTCGCGCGGCCACGTTTGCGGCGGCTTCGTCGGGGGAAGCCCGCGCCAAAATGCCGCGACGTCCGTTTCGGCGTGGCCGCTCAGCTCTCCTGCACGGTCGAGGAGCGACGCTGCTAAAGCGGGCTTCTCTTGGGGTGTTGCTCGCGCCCAGGCCGCCTCGAGCGGGGCGGGGTCCAGACCTTGCTCGCGCAACTGTCTGAACTCATGCTCTAAACGCTCTTCGAGCCTCAGCCAGGTGATGCGGACCACCCTAAACCTCTCTTCCCGTGGGCTCTTCGGTGGAGTGCGGAAACCCCTGCACACGCCCTTCCCAGCGCGCACGGTCCCGCTCGAACACCTCGGCAGCGACGTTGGAAAGCGCGTCAGCGACCGCCACGAAGTCCTGGCGGCTGGCCTCGGAAACTCGGCCCAGCCACCCCGCTGGAACCACTGCCTCACCCCCGAGTGCGCCCGCTACCGCGCCGCCCATCTGGGCGATGGAGTCTGAGTCGCGGCCATAATTAACGCCGCCTAAGACGGTGCCGACGTAGTCGCCGCCGGTAGCTTTGAGCATACCTAGAGCCACCGGCAACTCCTCGATAGCGTTCCGGCGGCTTGGTTTGCGGGCGTCGAGGTCGGGGTTCCGGTAGGCTTCGCCGACGCTGTCAAAGGGCCTGACGGCGTCCCTCAAAGCTGGAATGGCGTCCTCCCAACCGGAGCAGCCGCCCGCCGCCGCCGTCACGGCCACGATAGCTGCGCGGGTGCCGTCCCGGGCGAGTTCCAAGCAGGTGTCAATGACCGAGTCGACCGTAGCGCAGGGCCGCAACGCCTCCGCTACGGCCGCCGCCATCACCCCGGCCGCTTCCCGCCCGAAACTCGACTGGTGCGCCCCAGCGATCTCGATGGCTTCCCCATACGCACCCCGTGGACTTCCAGCGTTGACGACGCCTACGGGCGACATGTACATCGCGGCCCCACAGTTCACGACGTTGCCGACGCCCGCCTCACGCGGATCGATGTGGGCGTGCCTGAGCCGTAACAAAAGATATTTTTCGGCGTAAAAGAGGCGGTTGACCAGCACGGTCTCGCGCTCGAGTTCGGGGATAAAGATGAGCTTATCGGCGATTTCAGGTACGAGATAATCCGCGATATCGAACGCCGAGAGGTGGTCGCGCACCACGCCGTAGACGTTGGCGAGCGCGAGCGTCATCAGCGTGTCGTCGGTGATGTGGCCGTCCCCCTTGTGAAAGGGCGAGATGGGCCGCGCGGTCCGCCAATCTTCTAAAAACGGCCCGACGATGTCGGTGACCGGGCCGCCGAAGCGCTCACGCGGGAGACCGGCATGACGCTCGAGGCCTTCGGCGAGCTGGAGTACTACCTCGTCGACGCGCCCGACCGGATCTAC
>CADCWP010000050.1 GCA_902806425.1 uncultured Truepera sp. | reverse complement strand
CGCTTCACCTCCGCGCGGCGTACCTTTCTTAGAACGGAGGTCCACTATGAAAATCGGTCTGCACGCCGCCATGCTCGAGCGCCGCTACCCCCACCCGCCCGACGCTGTGGCCCAAGCCGCCGCCCTCGGCGCGGACAGCTACGAGATCGACCTCGGCATCGGTCGCCCCAATGAGCCGTGGACGGCGCGCTTTGAGGCGTTCCGGCAGCTCGTCCCAGAATTGCGAGAGACCGCCGAGCGCACGGGCGTCATGCTCCCCTCGCTCTGCCTGGGAACGCTCTGGCAGACGAGCCTGGCGAGCCCCGACCCGGACGAGCGGAGGCAAGGGGTACAGGTCATCCGGGATGTGTGTGGCGTGGCCCGTTCGCTGGACGTGTCGGTTCTGCTCCTACCCGTCGGGCAACCGGAGGGCGTCGAACTGGCGGCGGCGCGGGCGAACGTGGTGGTGAGCTTGCGCGAATGCTTGGAGGGCGCTGAAGACGCCGGGGTGACGCTGGCCCTCGAGAACGTCTGTCAGCCCTTTTTGGAGACGGCGGAGGCGCTGCTCGAGGTCGTCGCCGCGCTCGGTTCACCCACCTGTGGCGTCTACTACGACCTCGGCAACGCCAGCTTCGTCGGGCAGGACCCCGTAGCGGAACTGCGCGCAGTCGCACCTCACCTCGTCCGTGTCCATGCCAAAGACACTGTTAACGTCCGACGCGAGCGCCCGCCGCTGCCCGAAACGCCCATCACCGGCAATTTCACCGTCTGGCAGCGGCGTACCACCGTCACGCTCGGCAGCGGCGAGGTCGACCTAGAGGGCTGCGCGCAGGTCTTGCGTGAACTCGGCTACGAAGAAGGTGTCGTAATCGAGGTGCCGCAACCGCCGGAGGGTGCAGCCGCCGGGTGCCTTGAGAACCTCCGGGCAGCGCGGCGCGTTTTTGGAGCGTAAGCGTCCCGAGTCAAGCTATCAGTCTTTGACGGGCCACCACACCCAAACATTACGCCCGGTAAGGCAACCCTGCCCGAACGTCAACGCGCTCAGCGTAGTGCAGCAGCGGTGGGCGTTCGGGGAGCGTCAGCCCCAAGCCGTGCGTCATCTCCCCCGGTGGCACGTCGAACGACACCTCGGCGCGCCCTAAAGGCCAGACGCTGTGTTGGACATCGACGCGGTAGAGCCGCCCGCCGGGACGGGCGCTGAAGAGGCAGTAGCGCTCTGTTAGAAAGTGAACCAGGTCGGCGCTTCCCTCCGGGGTACCGGGTAGAGGTCGGTAGCTCGCCCCAAACGTTGCCGGGGCCGCGCCGTGGTGGGTGCGCGTGCTGCCAAAGGAGACCGTCTGGCCGGAGACCACGCCGCGCATCTGGGCGTCGAAATAGGGCAGATAGAAACCCCTGCGGGCGAGTCTCACTGCAACCGGGTTAGCAGCCTCGAGGCTGAAAAACCACACGCCCGGTACACCCCGGACGGTCACGTAGGTTCGCACGTTGAGTTCGGTGAAAGCCGACAAACCCGGGACACTCGGCAGGAACGTGGGGTGAACATTCGTCATAAAAAAGGGAACGATACCGAGCCACGCTTCACCATTAAAGGTGTCGACGTTAGCGCCGGGGGGCAGGAGGGGCCCCAGCACCGACGGCGGTAGCGGCCAGTGCATGAAGAGCAGGCGTTCCCAGCGCATATGCAGCCCGAGCGTCGTCACGTCACCCAGTATGCTCTAGACAAGCGCAACAGACCACGCGCTGCGGGCCAGTTTGAACGTGTGGCCGAGGGCACACGGCGCGTGGACGACGAACGCCACCCGCTTCCCAAGAATCAGGTGCCGGTGGGCGGTAGCCAAGAACACGCTGTGGTCTCAGGCGGTGGTAACGCCGCCAGTCAGCGATGAGCGTCTCTAACGCCAGCAGGATGGTAAAACGCAAGCGTTAAGCTTGGAGCGAGCGGCTCCTTAAGCATAAGCAGCTAGTCTGCCCGTCTCCTCGTTCGCTACAACCTTGAGGTTATCTGGAGTTGAGCCAATACCCGCGAACGAAGTACACCGTTCAACCCCGTCTTGACAACTGCCGGACGCACGCCCATACTGAAAAGAACAGCAAAGTGTAAACGTTTACACCCAGCACGAACGGTTCCCAGCGAGGTGGCGAGAGGTATGGCGTGGTGAGCAGGCGCAACCTGACCATTTTAGATGTCGCCCATACAGCGGGCGTCTCCACGGCGACGGTCTCGAGGGCCTTAAACGGTGGCAAGATCTCTACCCGGACGCTTCTCCGCGTCGACGACGCCGTGCGCAAGCTCGGCTATCAGCGCAACACCCTGGCGCGCGGCCTCGTCACTGGCAAAACCGGCATCGTTGGGGTGTGCGTGCCAGACGTTTTGGGGCCCTTGTACGCGCAGATGGCGCGCGGCATCGAGGACGTGCTGACGCCGCTGGGGATGCAGTACACGCTTCTGACCAGCAGCCGCGACGGTGGGCGGGAGGGGGCAGCGACGCGGTTTTTGCTCGAGCAGCAGGTCGACGGCCTTATCCTCATCGGCAGCCAACTGAGCGCGCCCGAGCTTACGGCGCTCGTCGGAGACCGTCCGGCGGTGCTGGTGCAGCGCGAGGCCGACGCCACGCCCTATCCGACCCTCAGCCTCGACAACGCGCAGGGGGCGCAGGCGGCTTTAGAGCACCTTTTTGAGAACGGACACCGCCGGGTCGCCCACATCGCCGGTGTGCGCCGCGACGGCCGGGCGCGGCAGGAGGCTTACGAGGGGGTGATGCGCGCCGCAGGGTTGACGCCCGTCGTCATCGCGAGCGACTCGACCGAGAGCGGCGGCACCTTGGCCGCCGCCGCTCTGGCCGACTATCCTGAAGCCACTGCCGTTTTTTGCAGCAACGACCGCGTGGCGCTGGGTTTATATCACGCGCTGCGCGGGCGCGGTGTGCGCGTACCCGAAGACCTCTCCGTCGTCGGTTTTGACGATCTACCCTGGGGCGAGTATCTGGCCCCGCCGCTGACGACGGTGCGCCAGCCGGGGCGAGAGATGGGGCGGCTGGCGGCCCGGCTGGTGCTCGGCGAAAAGGCTGTCACCGAGTCTACGTCGGTCGAGCCCGAACTCGTCGTCCGGGCGTCGGTGTGCGCCCCGAGAGGAGGTGACCCTTCCCTGCCCGCCTAAACTCACCCCTTATCACCCTCAAGGAGGCAACGTGAAATCATCTGTACTCAGTTTGACGCTTCTCACTACCGGCTTGGCCCTCAGCGGAGCCGCGTCGGCGCAGCTCACGGTCTGGACGACGCAGGTTCAACCCGAACGGGTCGCGGTGCAAGAACAGCTCGCCGCCGACTTCGAGGCGGCGTCGGGCGTCAGCGTCGAAATCGTCCCCATCGAAGAGAGCGCGATAGCCGAACGGGTCACCGCGGCGTTCGGCGCGGGCGACCTACCCGACGTCATCTACCACCCCATCAGCCAGACCATCGGTTGGGCCGAGGCGGGCATCTTGGACACACTCACCGCGAGCGATATTGTCGAGAATTTAGGCGAGGACACCTTTAGCGAGGGCGCGCTCAACCTGGTGCGTTACGAAGAAGAGTACGCCGCCGTGCCGTCGGACGGCTGGACGCAGCTCATCGTCTACCGCCAAGACCTATTCGACGAGGCGGGTTTAGAGGCCCCCACCAGCTTTGAAGCCATTCAGGCGGCGGTCGAGGCGCTTCACAACCCGCCCGAGATGTACGGCTTCGTCGCGGCGACCGACCCTAGCAACGACTACATGATGCAGGTCTTGGAGGAGTTCTTTTTAGCGAACGGCGCTACGCTGCTCGACGACGAGGGCAACGTCGACCTGAATAACGAGCAGGTCACCGAGACGCTGAACTTCTACAAGACCCTGACCGACGCCTCGCCGGAAGGTAACCTCTTCTGGGAGCAGTCGCGCGAGCTGTACATGGCGGGTCAAGCCGCGATGATCGTCTGGTCGCCCTTTATCCTGGACGAGTTGGCAGGCCTACGCGACGAGGTGCCCGTCACCGCCACCGATGACCCGACGAGCGCCGACCTCGCTAAAGACACGGGCTTCGTCACGCGCGTGTCGGGGCCGAGCAACCCGGACGGCTCGGGCTGGGCGAGCGCCAGCAACTGGGGCGTCACCGTCGACGCCGACTTCGACGCGGCGGCGCAGTTTATCGAGTACGTCATGAACGACGGCTACCTGACCTGGCTGTCGATGGCCCCCGAGGGCCTGTTTCCGGTGCGGCGCGGTACGGCTGAAGAACCGAACAGCTTTACCGAAGGCTGGGGCGCACTGGACGTCGGTGTAGACCGCAAGGTGCCCCTGAGCAGCGTCTACCCGCAAGAGGTGATCGACAGCCTGCTGGAAGGGCTCGAGGTCGGTGAGCGCTGGGGCTTTTCGCAGGGCCAGGGCGCGCTCGTCTCGGAGCTTTACGGCACCCGCGTGATGACCGAGGTGGTGCGGCAGTTTACCGACGGCGAACTCACAGCCGAAGAGGCCGCCGCCGAGTTGCAGGAGCGTGTGAGCGCGTTGCAGGAGTAGGCGATGAGCTTGGGGCCTTTGTAAAGGCTAGAGGCTACGGGCTCCAAGCTGCAACTAAGGAGGAATCATGGCCACCCGTCTTGCTGGTAACGAGCCCCCGCGCCGCAAAACGCTGGCCGCCCGCGAGGCGCGGCTGGCGTACTGGATGCTTTTGCCAACGTTTATCATCGTCTTCGCCATCGTGCTGTTTCCGGTCCTGGCAAACTTCTGGATCAGCTTTAAGCCCGTCGGGCTGGCCGACCTGCGCGCCCCCGAGCCGACCGTCCGGGAGCGCGTCCGCGAGGAACCTGAAGCGCCCGGCGACCCGGTGACGGTGCGCTACCAGCTCCTCAACCGCTCGCAGGACATAGAGGTTCGCAACGTCGTCTTTACCGACGCGCTGCCCGAAGGGTTGACCTTAACAACCGACGAGCCGCGCTGTGACGTTTCTGGAACGGAGTTGCGCTGCGACCTGGGCAACTGGGAGGGCGGCTACCGGGAGGACCTGGAACTTTCCTTCACCACCACGAACGCTTTTTTCAGCGCCGCCGGGGACGATGTAGAGGGCTTTCTCGAGGCAAGCTTCGAGGACGCCGAACCCGAGGTCACTGCCCAAGCCGCCAACATCCTGACCAACCTGACCTTCACCCTGGACAACTACCGCCGCTTTCTGGGCAGCCCCGAGTTCTGGCCGACGCTGCGGACCACGCTCCTTTACACGGTCTTCGGGACGCTGGGCTCGATCCTGCTGGGTTTATTTGCCGCGCAGCTCTTAAACGAGAAGTTTCGTGGGCAGGGCTTTTTGCGCGGGCTCTTCTTGTTCCCTTACGTCGCGCCGGTTATCGCCGTCGCCTTTGCCTGGGCCTTTCTGCTCGACCCGCAGAGCGGCAGCGTGAACGCGCTCGGGGTGGAGTTCGGGCTGCTGCAAAACTCGATCAGTTTTTTAAGTGAGCGCACCATCCAGCTCAGCCTGTTCGGCTTGCCCTTCACCCTGCCGCTGGCCCTGACGGTCGTGATCCTCTTCGAGGCGTGGCGCTATTTTCCCTTCGCCTTCCTTTTTATCTTGGCGCGCTTTCAGGCCATTCCACAGGACATGTACGAAGCCGCCGACGTCGACGGGGCCTCCCCACTGCAAAAGTTCTGGTGGGTGACGCTGCCGCAGCTCGTCGGCATCTTGTCGACGCTTTTTTTACTCCGCTTTATCTGGACCTTTAACAAGTTCGACGACATCTTCCTCCTTTCCGGCGGCGCGGCAGGCACCAAAACGCTCACTATCGCCGTCTACGACGAGGCGTTTGCGCGGGCGGACCTGGGCGCGGGGGCCGCCGCCTCGGTGGTGCTGTTCGTGATTTTGGGTGTGTTTATGGTTTTGTATTTCCGCTTCGCCCCGGAGGGGGAATAATGGCGCAGCTTGCGCGACCTTTGGTAGCCGAACGCTCGAGCCCGGCTCTCGGCGGCATCGTCGGGGCGGCAGTCATGGGGGCGCTCTCGAGCGGGCTCACCTGCGGCGTGTGGTCGTTTTTGGCCGTCGTCATCGGCGACGTGAGCGCCGCGCTGCCGCTCGGCTGGGCGCTCTTCTCGGGGGCCGGACTCGGTCTCGGACTGGCGTTTTTTCGGCGGGGCAAAACTTCGCCTTGGACCATCACGCTCTTTCTCGGCCTCGCCGTCGGCGTGCTCTGGCTGCTTCTCACCGGACTGCGACCCTTAAGCTTAGGGCAGGTTCGCCCCTTCTGGGGCGTCACGGCCTGCTTGCTGAGCTTTCTATTCGCCGCCCAGCTCACCCGCTACGGCCTGCGCGACCTCGACCTCTCACAGCCCCGGCGCGACCTCTTCGAGACGCTTCTGCTACGCGCGCTGCGGGCAGCCGGTTTTGTCTTCTTTTTAAGCGTAGTCATTTTCCCCTTTTACTTCATGGTGGTCTCGAGCCTTAAAGCTAGGGCTGCCCTGCTGCAAAACCCAACCTATCTGGGTATCGACCTCACTCGGTCTTTAGGCGACCTGCTAGTCGGCTACCGCGAGGTCCTGGTCACCTTCGACTTTTTGCGCTACATCGGCAACAGCACCTTCGTCGCGCTCGCTACGGTGGTCATCACGCTCGTTCTGGCGATTCTGGGCGCTTACGCCGTCACGCGCCTGAGGTTTCCGGGCCGCACCTTCATGTCGCGCGCGATTCTGCTCATCTACATGTTTCCGGCCATCATCCTGGTAATTCCCTTATACGCCATCTTCACCCAGCTCGGCCTGCGCGACACGCTGCCGGGTCTTCTCATCGTCTATCCCGCGACGACGATTCCCGTGGCCTTGTACATGCTGCGCTCGTACTTTCAGACGCTACCCGCCGACCTGGAGGAGGCGGGGATGATCGACGGCTGCTCGCGCCTGTCGGTCATCTGGCGCATCACCCTGCCCCTGTCGCTCCCCGCCCTCGCCTCCGTCGGCCTGTACATCTTCATGATCGCCTGGAACGAGTTTCTGTTCGCCTTCATGTTTTCGGACAACCCCGACATCTACACGCTCTCGCGCGGGATGGTGGCGCTTAACTCGCAGGAGGTGCCGCGGCAGTTTCTTATGGCGGGCGCGGTCATCGTCACGGTGCCCATCATGCTGATCTTCTTCTTTTTCGAGAAGTACCTCGTCGGCGGTCTGACGGCGGGCGGGGTCAAAGGATGAGCCGGGTGGTCAGCTTGGCGGACGAAGCCAAGCGCATCCTGCGCCAAAACGACACCGGCGGCTTCGTCAAACCGAGCCCCAAGCAGTACCCGCACCAGTGGAACTGGGACGCAGCCTTGATCGCTATCGGCTTGGCGACGTTCGACGTGCCGCGTGCCCAGGCCGAAGTTCGCAAGCTTTTGGAGGGCCAGTGGCGCGACGGCATGGTGCCGCATATCCTCTATCACGACGGCCCCTCGGACTACTTTCCCACACCCGACTTTTGGGAAACACAGAGAAGTCCAAACGCCCCGACAGTACAAACGTCGGGCCTCACCCAGCCGCCGGTCCTAGCGACCGCCGTACGCGCCATTTACGAACGGGACGAGGATAAGGACCGGGCGCGCTCGTTCGTCCGCGAAGTCTACCCCAAGCTGCTGGCGTGGCACCGCTGGTTTCGGACGGCCAGGGACCCCAAAAACACCGGCTTGGTCGCCATCATCCACCCGTGGGAGTCGGGCATGGACAACTCGACGCGCTGGACGGAGGCTTTAGCACGTATTTCCCCGACCGACGTGCCCGAGTACGAACGGCGCGACCGGCAGCACGTCGCCGCCGACGAACGCCCCGTGACAGGCGACTATGACCGCTTCATGGCCCTGATCGGACGTTACCGCGAAGCCGCTTGGGACGCTTCAGTACTCTACGATACCGCTCCATTTTACGTGCAGGACACCTTTACAAGCGCCGTGCTGCACCGCGCTGACGAAGACTTGATGTTTCTTGCCGAGCTTTTGGGCGAACCGACCGAAGAGATAGGGGGCTGGTTGGAGCGTACCCGAAACGCCTTCGACACCCGCCTCTGGGACGAAAACGCGGGGCTCTATTACGACTTCGACCTGCGCGCGGGCCGGAGCGTGCGTGAAAACACCTGCGCTACCTTTCTGCCCCTTTACGCCGGTCTTGCGAGCGAAACCCAGGCGGCGCGGCTCGTCGAGCACCTCCTGAATCCGGACGAATACGCTCCGGATGAGCACACGCGGTACTTTTTGCCCTCGGCGGCTAAAAACAGCCCTTACTTCGAGCCGCGCCGTTACTGGCGCGGGCCGGTCTGGCTCAACATCAACTGGCTGGTTATCCAGGGGCTCCGGCGCTACGGCTACGCGGAGGTCGCCGAGACCGTCACAGCGCATACCTTGGAGCTCATTGAGCGCGGCGGCTTCGCCGAATACTACGACCCGCGGGGCAGCGAGCCCTGCGGCGCGCGCGACTTTTCGTGGAGCGCGGCGCTGATGCTCGAGCTGCTCAGTTAGCTAAGCCAGCACTTTGACTTTAGGCCTCTATTGAGGGGCTAGTTTATAACTTTTAGTTATCGCAGCTTTATACCAAGTAGCAGGGAGTAACCTCGAAAACACATCTGCTTCTTGTTGTGCTCGAGCCGCAATTCAGTTCAGCAAAGGAGACGGACATGAGGCGAACGTTCGCGTTTACGCTTTTAGTTTTGGCCGTGGTGCTCGCATCGTGCAGGCAAGACCCGGTTACGCCCCCGACACCCGACACGACAACGGTCACAGAAGTGCTGACGGAGGAGGGCTTTACCACACTCGCTAGTGCCATCACCGCCGCCGGACTTAACGAGACGCTAGTGGGCGACGGGCCGTTTACCCTCTTCGCCCCGACGGACGAGGCGTTCGAGGCGCTGCCCGACGGTGCACTCGACGCGCTTCTCGCCGACCCGGAAGCGCTGGCCGAGGTGCTCGAGTACCACATGCTCCCTGTTGAAGCCAATGCTGCTAATCTCACCCCAAGCTTTCGTACCACCGTCTAGGGCAACCCCCTTGCCGTAACCGTAGGAACCGCTAATGATACTCAGGCAGTCGCTGCAAACGGCGTTGCTACTGTCACCGAGCCTGACCTCGAGGTAACCGCAGCTCCGAGACGACCATCCTAAAAAAGAATCTCAAACGCCTATGTCGCCCGCTGAATCAGCGGGCTTTTTCGTGCCGATAAGACACACCGATAAGAAATGGGCGCGCCTCGAGAGCGTGGGCCAGCGCAGCGTTTCCGTGTGGCAGCAGACCCTGATCGGGGGCGTTTTTCCTGTCGGCTAGGCCCCCGTCAGCATCTCAAGCGTCACCTCGGTAAGAAAGTCGACGACCACATCAGCGCGCGCCAATGTCACCGCTTCCGGCATAAAGCGCGGGTCGGGCACGGCGATAACCCGCATCCCGGCGGCTTTTCCAGCGTCGATGCCGTGGCCCGAATCTTCCAGACAGACGCACGCCTCGGGCGCGA
>CADCWP010000049.1 GCA_902806425.1 uncultured Truepera sp. | reverse complement strand
CCTGAAATCACCCCTTCAGAACGGGGTTTCGGGGTTTGGCGACACTCCTGGTAGTTGAACACTTGCTGACGGATGTATATATTCTTCCCTCTACGGCAAAGAAGTTACCTGAGCACAGAAGGTCTGATTGACGCCTCGAGCCTCCTCGTTTTAATATCCAACTAGCCGTACCAACCAGTTAGATACATGCTATAAGGGAGGCTAAACCCTCTACTCCACGTTTGCTACAGCCTCAGTTTTAACAGGCGTCGCGCCTTTATGCCTAAGACTCAAAGCGAAAAGTACGCCCAATATTACGGCGAACCAGAGGGTTGTGAGGCGCAATATGATGGTCGCGGCCCCCGCGTCCGCCACGCCGACGCCGCCCAAACCGAGGAGCACGATCATGGTCGCTTCGGTGCTGCCCAAGCCGCCGGGAAAAAAGGAGAGGGCTCCGATACTGACGGCGAGGCCGTAGGTGCCGAGGCTGGCGATGAGGGGAAGCTCGAGCCCAATAAGGCGCAGGGTGATGTGAAAAGCCGCCGCTTCCGCGCCCCACCCTAAAAGACTCAGCAGCAAGCCCACGACGAGAAGTCGCCCACGAGTTAAGACGGCAGCGTCGTCGAGCGCGTCTAGTACACCCATCATCCGCTCTACGCGGACAGTGCGGAGCCGGCCTCTAAAACCCGCGTTGTTGAGAAGCAGCAGGATTAGCAGCACGGCTATGACGAAAAACGCGACTAGAGGCAGGTAGCGCCCAAAATAAAAAACGCCTAAAGCCGCGAAAAGGAGGGTTGCACAGAGGTCGAAAAGCCGCTCTACAAAGAGCGCCGAAAAGCTCGAGGCGAAAGGTACACCGTGCGGTTTAAGGTAAAACGAGCGCACTCCCTCACCGAGTTTGCCTGGCGTGAGCGTAAACGCAAAGCTCGCCAGGTAGTAGCGCAGGCTGAGGCCCAAGGGAACTCGGTGGCCCAAGCGGCTGAGATAGAGCTGCCAACGCCCGAAACGCACGGTGTAGTTAAACAGGGACAGGGAGAGGAGCAGCGCGCCGCCCCCTAGTCCGACGCGGCGCGCGGCCGCTGTGGCCTCCTCCGCGCCGCTCCACAGCGCAAAACCCGTGTAGGCGACGACGGCGGCGAGGCTTATGGTGAGTAACAGCCGGAAGTGTTTGTCAAACGGGGTTGCCACGCCTACAGGTTGAGACGCTTGAAAAGCGGTTCTGGAACGGCCCGAACGATGAGCATGACGCCGCGCCAGAAGGGGGGCAGGTAGACGACGTCTCGGCCCCGGTCGATAGCTGAGACGATTCCCTTAGCGACCGCTTCCGGTGAGGCGAAGAGCGCGTTTTTTTTGATCTCCGCGGTCATCGGTGTGTCGACAAACCCCGGTTTGATCGTAATGACGCGCACCCCCGAAGGGTGCAGGCGACCCCTCAAGCCCTGCAAAAAGAGGCTCACGGCTCCCTTGGCGGTTCCGTAAACGTAGTTGCTCTTGCGCCCACGGTCTCCCGCGACGGACGAGATGACGGCGATAGTCCCCTGCTTCTGCGCCTCGAGGCGGTTGGCGAGGGCGGTCAGCAGCGACACCACGCTCAGGAAGTTTGTCCGGAGTTCCTTCTCGGTCTCCTCAAACGAGCCCTCGAGCAACTTTTGGTCGGGAAGTGTGCCGTAGGCGATAAGGACGACCTCAAGCCCGCCCAGCGCCCCTTCCGCCTCGTCTAGGAGCGCTTCGTGGCGTGCAAAGTCGTCTAGATCGGCGACTGTGACGTCGACCCGTTCCGCACCGTGAACGCGGAGGTCTTGGGCCGTCACCTGGAGCTTGGCGGCGTCCCTAGCAACTAAGAAAAGCCGGTCGCCCCGCCCCGCGAAGATGCGGGCAGCTGCGCGGGCGATAGCCGAGGTTGCGCCGATGATCAGCACGCGCTTCATTCGTCACCTACAGCTTCTTGGGTGACGCGCCGCCAAAAGCTCGAGGAGAAGCGCGGGTCGATGTACTCGGCAAACCTGCGCCACTCCGGGTAGAACGTCTTAAAAGAGGCCGCGGACATGCGCGCGTCCTTAGCCGGATAGACGCGCCCGCCGTTTTCACGGATGATGCCGTCGAGTTCTTCCAAAAGGGCAAAGGTCCGCGCCCCCTCGTTGGGAAAGTCGAGCGCCAGTGTCACGCCCGGTAGGGGAAACGAGAGCAGCCCCGGCGAGGGAAGGTCGCCGAACATCTTGAGTACGGCCAAGAACGATCCCAACTTGGAGGCGGCGATGCGCGCGAAAATCTCTTTCGTAAGACCCGCGTCACCCGTGTAGGGCAGCGCGAACTGATACTGCAAAAAGCCGCGCGCGCCGTAGATACGGTTCCAGGCACCGACCGCGTCGAGCGGGTAGAAAAACCCCTCGTAATGGACCCTCTTCTCGGCGACCTTGCGCCGCTGCTTGCCGTAGTAGAGCGCGTTAAAAGCTTGAATGGTCCAGCGGTTGAGCGCGAAGTCGGGCGCGTTAAAGGGCGCGGCTAAACGTGGCGGCGGGCTCGCGTAGAGCGGCCCCGGACCGGACGCGTGGTTGCCGCACAGGTATAGCCCGCGGCCCAGCCGCTCCCCCTGCGCCGCGCAGTCGACCCAAGCGACGGTGTATTCAAAACGCGCGTCCGACTCCGCAGACAGCGCAAAAAACTCGTCTAGGTTGGCGAACTTAATCGATTCGCTGTCGATCAGCGCACTTGTGATAGGGCGGAGTACGAGTTCCACCCAGACGATGAGCCCGGTCAGGCCGAGCCCGCCGACGGTAGCGCGAAACAGCCCGGGGTTTTGGGTGGGAGAGCAGACCAGGCGCGTGCCATCCGAGCGCAGCAGCTCAAAGGCGCGCACGTGCCGCCCGAAAGTGCCCGCCCGGTGATGGTTTTTACCGTGAATGTCGTTGGCGACGGCTCCCCCCAAAGATACATACTTGGTACCGGGCGTTACGGGGAGAAACCAGCCGCGTGGCACCGCAAAGGCGAGCAGCTGCTCCAAACTCACGCCCGCCTCGGCGCGCACCACCCCGCTCGCCGGGTCGAAGGCGATGAGGCGCTCCGAGCCCGTCACGTCTAGGAGCGTTCCCCCGTCGTTGAGGCAGGAGTCGCCGTAGCTTCTGCCGTAGCCGTAGGGGAGAAGCGTACCTTTGCCCTCGAGCACGGCCTCGCCAGGCCAATCTATACGGCGCACCGTCTGCTGTGCTCGCGGAAAGTTGCCCCAAGACGTACCCTTCACGCCCACCATCCCCCGGCTGCGGCAGCGCCGACCAAAACTGCACACGCTCCGACTACATAACTTACACGGTCGCGCAGCGCGAAGATCACGGGGTCGTCGTGCATCTGACCGCGGCGCGCGAGCAGCCAAACGCGGCTTACCCAGTAGACCAGGAGCGGACAGAGAAGCCATAACAGCTCAGGCGTGCGGTAGAGTTCGCTCACCTCCGGGCTGTTGATATAGAGCGCGACTACGAGGATAGAGACGTAACCGCTGGCGACGCCCAAATCGGCGAGACCCTCGAGGTCGTCCGAAGTGTAGCCGCGTGCGCGCAGAAAACTCTCTCCCGGCAAGTCTTTGAGTTCTGAAAAACGTTTTACATAGGCCAAGTTGAGAAAGAAAAACATGGCGAACGCGAGCAGCCACGGTGAGACCACGAGCCCTACGGCGACGCCGCCCGCCACGATCCGCACGGTGTAGAGAATCGCCAGCAAGAGCACGTCCAAGATAGCCTTACGCTTGAAGTAAAGAGAATAGGAGAGCGTGAGCACGAAATAGAGACCGAGCACCCCGAGAAACGTTGACGACAGGGGCAGCGCGGCGAGAACTGCCAGCGCCAGAAGCGCGGGGGCAAGCAGCAGCCCGAACTTTACCGGGAGCGCGCCCGAGGCGAAGGGGCGAAACCGTTTGCGCGGGTGATGGCGATCCGCCTCTAGGTCGAGAAGGTCGTTTTGCACGTACACCGACGACGCGCACAAGCTGAAGGCGAGAAACGCGAGCAGCGCCGCCGCGACGCGCGCGGGGTCCGTCACCTCATGTGCCAACAAGAGGGGAACGAAGATCAGCACGTTTTTGGCCCACTGGTGAAGGCGCATGGCGCGGAGCGCCTCCCAGGGGCGGGTGTCGTCCTCAAAGGTGCGCTCGACGTTGTTGAGCTGTTTGACGAACCGGTTTCCGCCTCCTACGAGAATAGCCCCTCGCGCGTGACGCCACACCTGAAGGTCTACCGGGGCGTCGCCGACGTAGACGAAACCCTCCGGGCCGCACTCCCGCTCGAGCGCCCCCAACTTCCTCGAGCCCGAACAGTTCACCGCGCCGTCGCTTGCGACGACCGCGCTAAAAATGCCTAAATGAGCTGCTACCTGTCGCGCGACGCGCGCGTCGGCAGCGGTAGCCAAGACGAGTTTGCGTCCGGCGCGCTGCTCGTCCTTAAGAAATGAGAGCAGCGGCGCGCGGTAGGGCAAACACGTCACGTCGAGATGGGCTCTCGCGGCGAGTTCCTGCTTGAAGTGTGCCTTACCTTTAAACAGCCATAAGGGCAGCTGAAAAAGGGCGAGCGGACGCGTCTTTAGGAGAAGCAGGAGCATCTCGAAAAGAAGATCGGTTTTGATAAGCGTGCCGTCCAGATCGACACATAGAGGTGCCGCAACGTCCCGGCGGGTCTCCGTCATAATGGACATTTGATCACCTGTCTAGCTGCGTTGTAGAAGGCGAGCCGCTACGCAGGCTCCCTTCCCATACGCAGTATAAATGACAGTATAGGTGCTCGAGCGGGCTCAACTATGACCTTGAACTTGTGCTGGGGAAATCCGCGTGACGTGTAGGCGCGGACTATAAGCGCCCTTAGCTGAAACGGTGCCCACCTAACGATCTTCGGTTCTTCGGGCAGCTACCAGGACGTTTTTACGGCGTTTGAGCACCGCTGTATCGCCAGCGAACGTGTTGAAGTCGGCTGCCGTAACGACGTTAAAGGCGTCGTCGAGGACAAAGACACTAAAGCCCCACGTGCTCGCGTTGTGCGATTCGTCGTAGGTCGCAGCGGAAGCTACTCGGTGCGTCGGGGTGCCCGACGAGTAGACGTACAAATCTTCGGGTAGGGTCAGCGCGTTTTCACTACTACCTACGACTGTGCCCTCCGCCCAGTCGTGCGTTACGGCCGCGTCGTCGCTGATATCCTCGAAGATCAACTCCCCACGGTGTAGAAGGGCGACGTAAGAGCCTTGCAGCACCCCTATGGTGCCGATCTTGGAGCCGCGCTCGGACAGATACACTTTAAGGTCGAGCGAATACTTACCCGGTCCGCCGCTAGTTGCTAGGACGACGGTCTCATCCCTATAGCGGTCCACAAACTCCGTCAGGGTGACGCGCTCATAACCGTTCGGAACAAAGGTTGCGGTGTCGACGGGATCGCCTAGGCCCAACTCGCGGTCGCTGTTGTGACAGACGAGGTAGGCGTTTAGGGGATAGCAGCGGAAGCCGGGCTCGAGGTCGTCGTAAAACTTTTCGGCGAAGGTCAGCGAGCTGAAGACGTAGAGGGCGTCGGTCCCTCGAGGCCCCGTGAGTGCCTGCCGCTGCAAGCTGAGTCTCGTCTGAGCCTGCTTGAGGTGGGTTCGCGCAACAGCGCCGGTCGTAAGCTCGGTGCCGTACTGCGAGGCCAGAAATGAAAAATCCACGAAGTCCCCACGCGCCGCGGTATCCCGGTCGAAAGCGGGCGTCACGACAATTCGGCTAAATGTCGCCATCAGCTCGGGCCAGCGCTCGCTTTTTAGATGTGTTCTAAAGATTGCCCGGTCAGGAGTGAAGGGTTTGTTGATCTGTAAATCGGCCACCTGAAGCGAGAGGCCCGCAAGCAGCAGGAGCGTAGCTTGGCGCGGCGAAAAGGTTCTGATCAAAAAGACAAAAAGAGCTAGGTAGATGAGGTAGTACGTGGGCCAGAAAAACCTTCCTGGAGCACGAAAGCTGCTGATCAGCGCAGGGAAGTTTTTGAACACAGAGTAGTTCGGTATGAGAAATTCGCCAACAGTGAGGCCGTCGCCAACGGCGTAACCCACGAAAAGGAGGCTGAATACGAGTAGGACCAGGTGCCCTTGGCGGTAAAGTGCCCTCATCGTGCCCAAAAAGATGCTGCCCAACTTACGCCAGTTGCGCGTGAGCGCAAACACGCCGAGGGCGAGGACGCCGGTTCCGAGAAACGCGAACCCTTCGTACTGACCGTCTCGGGTCGGCAGCGTCGGCAAGATGCGGGAGCTGCCCCGTGGGTTAAAGGGAGCATTGAGGTTCATGGTGAAATAGTTGAAGCCCCAGCTTTCAGGATTCTGACCGCTACCGATAAGCCCCGACAGCCACCACTCGAAAATAGGCAATGCTATAAGTAAACACAGAATCACGAGGGCTTGACGTGGTTTCAGGCGTTTGCTGTGAAAGGTTTCGCGGAGCAGTGAGGCGACCGCGATGGGGAAGACCATGGCGGTGAGGTAAGGGTGAACGAGTCCGGCGAGACCGACGTTGACGGCCCACACTAAGCGGTAAGGGCGAAGGTGAAACGTTGCGGCTCGGCTCACGGCGAAATACTGCCAGAGCGCCATGAGGATAAGCCAGTGGGCTGCGAGCGCGATGTGACCGGCTCTAAAGATCATAACCGGGCTTACTAGGAAAAACAGTCCTGCTAAAAGTGCCTGCCAGCGCCCTAAAAACACGGCGGCCAAGAGGTAACCGAACACGGCTTGAAGGGCGTAGCTGACAAAAAGCCACAAGCCTAAATACTGAAAGTTGGCTGGCAGTAGCGGGCTGAGCAGTTTAAACGGGAAGGCGAGCAGGGGCACAGCGTCGCCACTGCCGATACTTGTCCCTAGGGGTGCCATCATGTTGGCGACGCGACCCGGTTGCAGATGCCAAGGCTCGTAGCGAAAAAAATTCCACACCAGAAAGTGCCAGACCGAATCGCCCTTAAACCAGCTGATGTCGGTCGGGTCGAGCACCTCCGGGCCAAAACGCGACCACGCCAGCCCTAAGCCAAAAAGTGCGGCTACCACGATGGGAAGGTAGGTTGTGAAGTGGGCGAACCGAGCGCGCGTAGATACTGTGCTCACATATAACTCTTTCTTTTAGTCGACGTGTTCTGCTGATTTACACAGGGCCGAAAAAGCCTAGCCCTCGCGCGGTCATATTAACTTGAAAGGTGTGGTTGCGTGTGCACTACCGTTGGAAAAGTTCGTTCTCTACTCCCCTGAGAATGTTCTCCCCGAAAACTCAGTAGAGTACGTGAAAGTTAGGCTCGAGAACACCACTGGACCCCGGAGCGGTGTACACAACTACAATACTTCGCTGTACATAGAAACCGCTCCCATCGTCTTAAAACACGTGCCGGACAAGGCCTTACAGTGTAGTGCTGCCAGGGAGCAAGTCTCGGTCAGGGTATGACCTTTATCTCCACACCTATAATACTTCCGGGCACGCCGCGCGGCACCTGATAGCCAATAATCCCTTTGACACACCTTGATGGACGTCGCCTCTTCAACTTGACGTTTTGTTCTAGGAACCCGGTAAACACTAACCGACCTAAAGACCAGCAGTTTTTGTATAGAGCGCGCTGTAGACCAGGTAGTTTCGCATCACGCGCCCGACGTATTCGCGCGTCTCGGTGCGGGAGATGTGGCGGTAGAAGTCCGCAGGGTCCTGAACAAGCGGGTCCTCTAAAAGTCTCTCCACGTAACCGGGACCGCCGTTATAGGCGGCGGCGGTGACCGGCAAGCTGCCCCCGAATTGTGCGACCAGCCGTGATATATAAAACGCGCCGTAGAGGACGTTGCTGGGGACATCGAAGGGGTCGGCGGCGGGCCTGCCTAAAAGCTCGGCGAGCCAGCTCCAGGTGTCCGGAACGATCTGCATGACCCCTGCGGCCGCGGAGGTCGAGACGGCCCTGGGATAAAAAAGCGATTCCTGACGCATGACGGCCCAGATAAAGGCGGGCTCGAGCCCCCACGACGCGGCTTGCGTCTCGACCGTCCGGCGGTACGCTCTCGGGTAGGCTGCGAGCCAGGTGCGCCGGGCGCGGCTGCCGCGGTCCAGCCAGCTCGAGGCAGCTTCGGTGCTCGCGCCGTATTCACCGAATTCTTGCAGCGCTTCGGCTAGAGTGGTGGTGGTAGCCTCGTCGTCAGCCCTTTTAAGCGCGACCAGAAGCTCTCCCAAGGCTGCCTCACGGTCGCCCGCGCGCGCGAGTGCCTGCGAAAGTCGGGTGGCGGCGGGCGTTACGCGGGGCAGCGTTCCCGTCGGCAGTGCGAAGGTGTGGCCCCTTAAAAAACCGAAATAGCTAAAGGGCGGGATGCGTGCATCGGCCTCGGCGGCGACCCTCGGGACGCCTAGGCGTTTTGCCAATGTGTAGGCGCGGTAGGCGGCGTCATCGGCGTAGTCCGACGTGCCCCGCGCGAGCTCGAGATAGAGCGGCAGCGCGCCCGAAAGGTCTCCTTGCTCCTCGAGCAGGCTGGTAGCCTCCCACAACCCTTCATCGCTGCCCAGTCGCATAAGGGCCGCGAGCACGGAGGGGGTGTCGCCCCGAGCTTCGGCTAACGCCGCTTCGGCATTTGGGTTCGGCGGCAGCGTGTCCAGAAGCCGCCGCGCCGCGCCGTAACGCTTCAGAGCTACCAGAACCCAAAGTTTACCCTCCTTGGCGGCCCGACTCCCCGGTGAGCGCTCCAACCAGAAGTTGTACGCGCTCAGGGCGGGCCCGTACTCACCAAGCGCGGCGTAGGCGGGCGCGCGGACCGCGGGAGCGGAAACCTCCCCAAGGGCGGTGAGGGCGCGCTCGGGTTCGCGGGCGGTTAAAAAGATGCGGGCCAGCGCGCGCGCGTCCGGTTCGAGTCGCTCCAGACCTTCGGCGGCGGCGTCTAAAGGTAGGGCCTCTGTATAGGCGGCTAGTGCACGCTTTCCCTCGCCCTCAACCTCAGCGACCCCGGCGAGTTCGAGCTGCGCGCGCCGCAGGTCGTCTCGAGCGAGGGGTGAGATGAGGTCTAGGGCCAGCACCCGGTCGAAGTAACCGAGCCGTTCGCCCGCGGGCAGGTCCGGGTCTCTAGCGAGCTTTAACAGGGTGCGGTAGAGGAGAAAACTTTCCGGAGCGCCCCCTACATAGCGCCGCAGGGCGCTATCGCCGCCCGTTGAGACCGCCTTAAAGAGGCGGTCGTAGTCCCCTAGAAGCGGCTGGTCTTCGTAAGGCGAGTTGAGAACGACGCCGACGCTTGGCAGGGGTACAGGGACACTGCGAAACGTGAGTAGGCCCAGATACACCGTGCTCGCCAGCAACAGGGCCACTAAAAGAGAACGCCGCACAGCACAGTCTACTTGGCGCGCGTTTGGGGGCCATGATAGACTCTTTTCGCGGGCCCTTAGCTCAGCCGGTTAGAGCAGTCGACTCATAATCGATTGGTCGTTGGTTCAAGTCCAACAGGGCCCACCAAAGAAACGACGCTCAGGACGGCAAATCCTGAGCGTCGTTCTCTTTATCCTCGGCTGCTGAAGGCGGCGTACC
>CADCWP010000048.1:5301-9504 GCA_902806425.1 uncultured Truepera sp. | reverse complement strand
AAAGGAGCGTGAAGCTTCGCTATCTCGGCTACCCCTGCACGAACGTCACCTTGAGCCTTACCACGGGCCGCACGCTGCGGCTCGCCAACCTCAAGGAGCCGCGCCTGTCGGAGGTCGTGCGCGAAAACCTCTCGACCCTCCTCTACACGCTGCGCTGGAACGTAGAGCGCGGCATCCACTTTTTCCGCATCGCCTCGTCGGTCATCCCGCTAGCCTCGCACGAAGCGTTTCCCACCGATTGGCAGGCGGCATTTGCCGACGAGCTTGCTGAAATCCGCGCGTTCGTAGAGGCCAACAGCGTCCGCCTCTCCATGCACCCCGGCCAGTACACCATCCTGAACGCCAACCGACCCGAGGTGGTGACAGCAGCCATACGGGAGCTCGAGTACCACACCGCCTTTTTAGCCGCCACCGACCCCCAAAGCGGCACCATGACGCTGCACGTCGGCGGGGCGTACGGTGACAAGAGCGCGGCGCTCGGGCGCTTTGCCGAGGGGTTTACGCGGCTCTCCCCCGAGGCGCGCGCACGGCTCACCTTAGAGAACGACGACCGCACCTTTACCGCCGGGGAGGTGCTGGGGCTCTGCGAGACGCTCTCTATTCCGATGATCTTCGACTTTTTGCACCACAAGCTGAACCCGACCTATGAGACGTGGGACGCGGAGCTGGTACCGATGCTCGAGCGAGTCGTGAGGATGTGGGGCACACGTATTCCGAAACTGCACCTCTCCTCACCACGCGACTTCACGACCGCCCACGCTGACTTCGTGGAGATGGTGGACTTTATGCAGGCTGTAGACGCGCTTGCCCAGTTTGGTGGTGACGCACCCTATGACCTGATGCTCGAGGCCAAGATGAAGGACGTGGCGGTGCTCAGGCTGCTCGAGGAGACGGCGCAGGCGGTCGTCTAGCTGTCCAAAGAAAAAACTGACCCTTCGGTCAGCTTCTGCCTAACTTTTGGTGCCGAGGAGGGGACTTGAACCCCTACCTCCTTGCGGAGACCAGCCCCTCAAGCTGGCGCGTCTACCTATTCCGCCACCTCGGCAAGTGCAAGAGCGACTATACCGGGCACCCTCCGGAGGTGTCAAGCAAAGGTCTACGCCGCTGGGTCCAGGCGGTACGCCGCAGTATGCTGAAGCCTGTGACAAGAGAACGCTATCAGAAAATATCCGCCATGCTCGCTAAACGCCAGCCCGACCTGAGCGTGCTGGCTGAAAACGTTCACAAACCGCACAACTTGTCGGCCATCTTGAGAAGCTGTGACGCGGTAGGGATACCCACCGTCCACGCCGTCAACCCGACCGGCGGCGTGCCGACCTTTAACGAGACGAGCGCAAGCGCCGACAAATGGGTTGAGCTGAATGTTCACGCCTCACTCTCGGACGCCAAGGAGGTTTTAGGGAGTGTGCAGCTACTGGCCGCGCACTTTTCCCCACAGGCTAAGGATTACCGCGACGTGGATTATTTGAAACCGACCTGTATAGTGCTCGGCAACGAAAAGCACGGGGTTTCAGCGGCGGCGGCGGAACTGGCTGACGCGCACATCATCATCCCGATGCTGGGCATGGTGCAGTCCTTAAACGTGTCGGTGGCGGCGGCGGTTATCTTGTTTGAGGCGCAGCGGCAGCGCCGCGAGGCAGGCTTTTACGACGCGCCACGCTTAAGCGAGGCCGAGCGTCGGCGTTTGGCCTTCGGCTACCTGCACCCACGGCAGGCGGCGCAGCTCGAGGCCCGCGGTCAACAGTTTCCCGAACTCGACGACGACGGGGATATCGCTGCCGTGTTGTCATAAGGCTAGTTTAAGAAACCCAGTTGTTTAAAAAACCTAGTTCAAGAAACCGAGGTTTGAGATGACCCATACTGGCCCCGCAGCCGCCACACCCCACGATGACCCCGCTTCGGCGGAACTGAGCATTAAGATCGAGCGCCTCCGCAAGATGATGGCGGCCAATAACGTTACAGCTGTACATATCGCCAAGCTGGGCAATCTGGCGTGGCTTCTCTGCGGCGGCGACGCCTTGGTGTCGTTTGCCGACGCGCCCGTCGCCGAGGCTGTGGTGACGCCCCAACGGGTGGTGGTGCTGATGGCGGAGGTGGAAAGGGACCGGCTCGAGCGCGAAGCCTTCCCCTCTGGCGTAGACGCCCTCTATTACCCGTGGTTCGACCCAAACGCCAAAGAGGTGCTCCTCAAGGAACTGCTGGGTGAGGGTAAGGTGCTGGCCGACACACCAGCGGTCGCCGGGGCTGAAGTCCGGGACTTCTGGCCGCTGCGGGTGCCGCTGACAGAGAGCGAAGTAGGGCGCTACCGGACGTTGGGTCGCGACGCCGCGCAGGCGTTTACGGAGACCCTGAAAACGTTGACGCCGGGTATGAGCGAACATGAGGTCGCCGCCCGCATCGCCTTCGCGCTGCGCGAACGGGGGATGCAGCCCGCGCTGATCCTGGTCGCGGCGGACGAGCGGCTACAGCGCTACCGTCACCCGCTGCCGACGGCTAACGTCTTTAGGGAGCGGGTGATGGCCGTGACCTGCGCGCGGCGTGGGGGACTCTACGCCAACTTGACCCGCATCGTCTCCGCCGGGGCGCTCCGTGACGGTGAAAGGGACGCCTACCGCCGCCTGCTGAACGTCGAGAGCACCCTACTGAACTACACGCAGCACGGCGTCTTGGCGCGCGAACTCTTTCCCGAGATGCAGCGCGCCTATGATTCGGCGGGGTTCTTGGGCGAGTGGGCACGGCACCATCAGGGCGGTGCGTGCGGCTACGAGACGCGCGACTGGGTGCTGCAAGAAGGCGGTGACAGGATGCTACAAGAGGGCAGCGCTTACGCCTGGAACCCGTCCCTGCCTGGGCTCAAGGTCGAGGACACGGTGCTGCTTCAAGGTGAAAACCTAGAGGTCCTCACCGCCGACCCGAACTGGCCGAGCGTGGAGGTCGACGGTCGGATGCGACCGGCCGTACTCGAGCCGTGAGCGCGCTAAGAACTTGTCACCGGATTGTGGGGTGAAGGAGGGTTCGTCTAGGGTCGCATCCCAGCCGGTGTTGTGCACCTCTTGCGCTCATTCAACGCATAAGGGCTACCAACACTCATAAATATCGACCGAGCGAACATCACATAGGGGTCAGTCAATCTATGTTGAAGTTGTCATCTTCCACACAGCGCATGGGTTTCATGCCACTTCTTCTCGTAAAGGGTAGGAAATGCTGATTTAGCGGTGGGCTACGGCCTGGCCCGCGTCTACCGGGTCGAGCCACCACGAGAGCCGTTCTTCGGACAACCGCCACAGCCTCTCTTGTGAGCCCACGTCATAGGCGATGGGGTTAGCCCGGCTCACCTTTTTGTTGGCGAAGTACTGCCCGTTCACGCCCTCTACTTCGGGCGAGGTGGCGAGGTAGACGCCGGTCTCCGCACCCTTCTCCGGCGTGGTTGCAACAAAAAGGACGTTGACGGCTCGAGAAATAAGCCGGTTGAGTCCAGTCGCATTCTTGCCAAAACCTGAGTTGACCACGCCGGGATGAAGCGAGTTACTAGTCACGCCGGTACCGCACAGGAGGCGGGCTAACGCGTTGGCGAACAGCACGTTCATCAGCTTGCTCTGGGGATAGGCGGCCCAGCCGGATTTGCTCGAGCTGAACTCGAGGTCGTCCCACCGCATTCTCGCCATCCGGTTACCGGAAGAGGACACGCTCACCACGCGCGCGTTCCCAGAGGCCCGCAGAGGCTCCATCAACAGATTCGTCAGCAAAAAGTAGGATAGGTGGTTGAGGGCGAAGGTATATTCGAAGCCGTCCACCGTGATCTTGCGCTCGGCGAAAACACCCCCGACGTTGTTGACCAACACGTCGAGCTTAGGGTGCCGGGTGCGGACTTCCAACGCGATGCGGCGTACCTCAGCCATGCTCGACAGGTCGCCGACGAACAGTTCGAGCGCGTCGTTGCTGCTCTCCGCCCTTAGTTCCGCGAGGATTCGCTGGCCCTTGGTCTCGTCGCGGGCGGTAAAAAGTACCCGGTAACCTCGTCGTGCGAGTTCGAGGGCAGTCACTTTACCGATGCCGTTGGTTGCGCCGGTCACCAGCGCGGTTCTTTGCAGACCTGCCGAGCTGCTAGGCGTCATAGCACGATCTGTCGGGTGTAGCCGAGAGGCGTATTAACGTGGGACAAGCAGTCATCTTGTATACCATGAATCCTCCAAATAAACTTAC
>CADCWP010000048.1:0-5291 GCA_902806425.1 uncultured Truepera sp. | reverse complement strand
CTATCTGGTTAGTTGTAACCTTTTCATGTATGGTCGTGTTGTGAAGCGTGATGCCAAAGCTACTCGCAAACGTATCCTCGAGGCTGCAACCGCCGAGTTCTCCCGTTACGGGTTGGCGGGCGCGCGAGTAGACCGGATTGCCAAAGCAGCAGGTAGCAACAAAGCCATGATCTACACCTACTTCGGGAGTAAGGACGGGCTACTTGACGCGGTAGCCGTCGACCTAGTTACGTGGCACGTGCAAGACGCGCCGTTCGACACGAGCGACCTACCAGAGTACGCCGCACGGGTGTTTGACCGCTACCAACAGCGTCCCGAACTCATGCGCCTAGTCAACTGGGACCGGCTCGAGCGCGGCGGGGAGCACGCCCAGTCAGAAGAGGGCAAAAAGGCCCTGGAACGTAAGATTGCTGCGGTCCGTCAGGCACAACATGACGGCGTGATCGGCAACCACTTCCCAGCGCATCTGCTGCTCGAGCTGATGTTTGCCCTTATCGAACTCAGGCCGACCCTCACCGAAGGTCCTCTGAACAAACAGGACCATGCAGCGCGCAGGCAGGCGATCAAGGACGCGGTAGCCCGGTTGATCGGTTAAGGCATCGCTGAACTGAGACTATAGCTCCTTCGGGAAAGAAGAGCACGAAGCTTTTCTTTAGGGGGTTACTCCGCTTCGTAGCCGTGTGGGCCACGTGGGTGGGTAGGCAAGCGCACCGAAGCGCACCGAAGGGAGAGAGGACTCCAGTTGCGCCACAATGCCATTATCCAGCTCTAACACCCTATGGCGCGACCTCCCTTCTTACGCCTACGTTGTTTTAAGCGGCCTTCCAACCCAAGAAACGCATAAAGCGTGCCCACTTCCCCCCAACATCAGCATGAGAAACCACCAGCTACTTCGTGTTCGGTACGTCACCGTAGAAACGGATTCGCCCGCCTTTCCGTGCCTACCGTCGTCTCCGGCCCATGCCCCGGTAGCACACGGGTCTCGTCCGGCAGCGTGAGCAGCTCGCGGCGGATGCTCGCCAGAAGCTGGGCGTGGTCGCCACCCGGCAGGTCGGTACGGCCAACCGAACCCTGGAAGAGGGCGTCACCTGCCAGCACAAAACCGTGTTCAGGCAGGTAGAACGCCATGTGTCCGGGGGCGTGGCCGGGAGTAAAGAGACACGTCGCTTCGTGTTCCCCCAACGTCAGCGTTTGACCGTGGGTGAGTGGCGTGGGCTCGAGGTCGGGCTGCTCGAGCACCAGTCCAAAAAACGCCGCGCTCTGAGCGGCGTGCGCGAACAGCTCCCGATCATCCGGGTGCAGATACACCGGCACCGGAAAATGGCGGTGAACTGCGGAGAGCGCCCCGACATGGTCGAAGTGAGCGTGCGTGAGCCAGACGGCGGTGAGACTGAAACCGTTCACGGCCGCTATGATGCGTTCGGCCTCGTCGCCAGGGTCGACCAAAACGGCTTTTTGTGTCTGGGTGTCCGTCAGCAAATAACAATTTTCTTGCAAAGGGCCGACGGTTAGGGCTTGAATAGAGAGCATCAGACCAGTTTGGCGCTCATCAGCGTCTAGCCCAACCACGGAACAGCTCGAGCAAAATCTCCGTGTACATTTTGACCCGGACTCCGGACCCCATCCAAAACCCGCGCTTCTCCTCCTTCATGACCTGCGACACACCCGGTAGCGGCACGTCAACCACCCGCCAGCGGCAGCGCTTGGCGTGCTCCGTAATGGCGACCTCGATGCCGTAGCGGCTCTCCGCCAGACCTTCAACTTCTAAAAGCTTGCGCCGCAACACACCCCGCTGCCCGCTAAGTTGCGGCGTCAGGCGCTGCGCCGCTGTCGTACGCCAGCGACCACCGGAGAAAACGCCCCGCGTCATCTCGGCTGTGCCGGACGTCACAGGCACAGCCAACGTCCGGACGTGCTGCGGCGTCAGGCCCAAGAGGTCAGCATCTAACAGCACCACGACATCGGTTTGGAGGTAGGCCGCGCCCGCGACTACCGCGCCGCCCTTACCTTGGTTTTTGGGCAGCGTCAAAACCTCGGCCCCGGCGTACCGGGCGATCTGGTCAGTAGCGTCGCTCGAGCCGTCGTCCACCACCAAAACCGGCCCCAACGCCGCCGCCCGCGCCACCGCCACCACATAGGCGACGTTTGCGGCTTCGTTAAAGGCAGGTATCAGGACGCTGCAACTCCGCACGCGCTCAGCTTACCTTAGCGCCGAATCAGGTCCCCAACCTCGCCAAAACTCACGAGCACCACGAACAGCATCAAGAGCGCGATACCCAAAAAGTTGACGAATTCCTCCTGCCCTGGCTTAAAGGGTCTGCCGCGCAGCGCCACGACTGCCGAGAGGAGGATGCGCCCGCCGTCGAGGCCCGGAATCGGCAAGAGGTTAAAGAGGGCGAGCGAAAAGTTGATAAGGCCCGCAAACGTCAAAATGGCCAAAAAGCCACCCTGCGCGGCCTGTCCCGCGAGACCAACCATGCCGACCGGCCCGACTACCTCTTCGCTGCGCTGACCCGCGAAGGTCTGGCCGAAGGCGCGGACAAACCCTGCAACGGACTCCGGCACGACCCGGACCAGAAAGCCGGTCGTTTCGAGCAGCGCCGTACCGAACCCTATGGGTGGCAGGCTTTCAACCTCTGCCGGGCCTAAGCTAACGCCTAACAGGGGCGTTCCCGAAGTATCGTCCGGTGGCCAGGGCTCCGACACCCGTACCTGCTCAGCCCCACGCCTGACCCGTAAATCGAGTTTGGAACCCGTGCGGATCGCCTCCTGCACCTCCGCCACGCTGGGGTTTTGTACACCGTTGATGCTCAGCACCACGTCACCCGCCTGAAACCCAAAACGTTCCGCTGCGCTGTCCGGCACGACCTGCTGGAAGACCGCCCCCGAACTCTCCGGGGTCTCTCCGGTAGCCAGCATTCGGATGGACGAGTTGGGCTCTACGGTTATCACCGAAGCCAAAAGCAGCACCGCTAAGATAAAGTTGGCGATCACCCCGCCGATGAGCACCCAGGTCTTTTGCCAGAAGGTCTTCTGCATAAAGCCGTCGTCTGGGTAACGCATAGAACCGTCTTCTGCCTCTTCCGGCGTGAGCCCTTGCAGGTCGACGTAGCCGCCGAGCGGCAGCAGTGACAAGCGCCACTCGGTGCCGCGCCACCTTCTGCGCAACAAAACCGGCCCCATCCCGACGCTAAAGGCGCGCACCGGCACGCCGACGCTGCGCGCGTTGAAGTAGTGCGCCAACTCGTGAACCACCACCGACACGGTCAAGATGACCAGAAAGACGATCAGCGTCAGCACCTGTCGCTACCTCTACACCTACCCACAAGCCAGCCTCTGAAAACGGTTTGCTTCATGCTGTTAGTATGGCAGCTCACACGCCCAAAAGCTGTCGGATAGCGTGAAGGTTATAAGGCGAAGCGTTCTCTGACCACGCGGCGGGCGCTGGCGTCGGCGTCGGGAAGGGCGTCCCAGTTGAGGTCGGCGTGAGGAACGTGTGCTAGAGCGTGCTCCAAAGCGCGCGGTATGTCCACAAAGCCGATGCGTCCTGCTAAAAACGCTTCGACGGCGACCTCATCGGCGGCGTTTAGAATAGCCGGGGCGGTGCCGCCGAGTCTGCCCGCTTCATACGCCAGCGCCAGGCTCGGAAACCGCTCCAGGTCGGGGTCAAAAAACTCCCAGGTGCCGGTCAGCGGCAGGGACCTGAGCGGCGTAGCGGGGCGGTGCGGCGTCTCGAGGGCCACCTGGATCGGCAAGCGCATGTCATGGGAACCGATCTGCGCCTTCAGGTTGCCGTCCCGAAAGCGCACCAAGCTGTGAACGAAACTCTGTGGATGGATAACGACGTCCACCTGTTCGAGTGGCAGCTCGAAGAAAAAATGGCTCTCGAGCACCTCCAAGCCCTTGTTGAAGAGTGTCGCCGAATCTATCGTGATCTTGCTGCCCATGTTCCAGTTCGGGTGCAGAAGCGCCTGCGCGGGCGTGACCCCCGAGAGGTCGGCGGGGCCAACCCGGAACGGCCCGCCGGAGGCTGTGATGATAAGCGCCGCGACCTCGTCTCGCGGCTCCCCCAGCAGGCACTGAAACAGCGCTGAAAGCTCCGAATCGACCGGCGTGAGGCGCGCGCCGTGCGCCCGCGCAGTTTCCCACACGAGCGGCCCCGCGACCACCATCGCCTCTTTGTTGGCGAGCGCGACGTGCCGACCCGCGCGCAGGGCCGCGAGCGTCGGGGCAAGTCCGGCGAAGCCGGGAATGGCGGCGACTACGGTGTCGGCGTCAAGGACCGCGACCTCAGCCGCGTCCGTCACCAGCTCTGTTCCCGCAGGCAGACCCGCCCGCAGCTGTTCAGCCACGCTCACGTCACACGAGACGAGTTGCGGGCGGAACTCGTGGGCTTGCTCGAGCAGCACCGCCACATTTTTCCCGGCGGCCAAGCCCACGACCTCGTAACCGCGCCACCGCGCTACGTCCAGGGTCTGCGTACCGATTGAACCCGTCGAACCCAATATCGAGATGCGTTTACTCACCCCGCCATTGTGACCCTTGGGGTTGATGGGGCGCAATTAAGGCGAGCGGTTGTATCGCTGTCATCACCTTTTGAGCCGATACGCTTCGGTAGTGCCCAGTAGTAATGCTGTGTCTTCATAGATGCTTAGATGCGTGGCGTGTAGCAGTAAGCAGGTTATCAAAAGTAGCTCGCCATGGATCAGAAAACGCGCAAGATTGTGGGGTGCCATATCGGTACGAGAGACGAGTCGGGTGCTTGGGGGGCTATGGGACAGCCTGCCCGCTTGTTACCTGGACGCCGAGTGTCACCCCGACCTTTTGTGGGCTTATCAAACCGTCGTCTTCGGAGGCAGACACCACTGCCAAGCTAAAGGCACCCAGCACATCGAGCGTTTCAACGGCACCCTCAGACAGCGGACAGGCCCGGAAGGTGCCGTTTTGTCCAAGACGCGGACAGGTCCGGGAGCGGCCAAGCCCGTAAGGTGCTGCTTTAAGGCCAAGACAGGTGCCGTTTTGTCCAAGACAGCGGGCAGGCCGACTTGTTCGCAAGACCCTGTCGTTCTCGAAGAAGCTGGAGAACCATATTGCCGCCATCTGGCTCTTTGTCCATCACTACAACAGATCATTACCTCTTTAGCACTACCCAATGGTGCATCGGCTTGACGAATAGCGCATATGGGTGTACTATATAGAAACCAAACGCGCTTACGAAGGCGCGCTTTTTTATTGCTTTTCCCTACAACCTACTGAAACCGAGCGACCACATTTATCATCACGTGCAACAG
>CADCWP010000047.1:293-9902 GCA_902806425.1 uncultured Truepera sp. | reverse complement strand
AGATTCGAAAATAGGGGCGCAAGCTTTTCAGAAGAAGCTTACTTCGCTACCGAACACAAACGACCGCGAAGAATGGGATAAGTACGAAGACGAAGTGTACGAATATGAAAACAGCATAATCACAGTTCATCCCGTGGGTGGAAAACGACGCGAAACACCAATACTCCTATACAGATGGGAGATTTCCAAACAAGCAACAAAGCAGCAACTAAACATAACAAGGGATAGACTTGTAAGTCTTATGTATCGCCTTACACGAACGGGCTGCGTTGAAGAAAGAGCTTTTCCGACTTATGAAGGCAACTATTTGGCGTATAAACTGACTCCTTTGTATTTTACGTTAAAGCAGTACGTTGAGAAAGAAGATGGACTGATTTTATAGTTCAGCAACTCCAAGTTTAAACTAGCTGAGAAATCCTCCACCCGCCTCCGGCCACAGCGGTTCCGGCCTCTCACACCGGCTCTCTACCGCCACTGTCCGCCCGGTCTCGGCAGCGCTCAAGCAGGCGTGCATCACCTCGAGCGCGTGCAGCGCGAAGCGCCCGTCCGCCCGGTGCGGTCTCCCTTGCTCTAGCGCCTGAGCGAGGTCAGCCAGCGCCAAACCCCAACCGGACTCGAGCGTCTGGTACTGATGCACGAGCGGCACCGTCTGCCACGTCTCGTCACCCTGCCCACGCACCCGCACCGGCCCGTCGAACATGTTGGGAGCCGCCAAACTCAGCGTTCCCGCCGAGCCGTACACCTCGAACTTTGGCACTTCAGAAGCCCATACGTCAAACGAAGTCGTGAGCGAGCCGATGACGCCCGACTCAAACCTCAGCGTGCTGACGATGTGCGTCGGCGTCCCGACCTCGAAGGTGGTCCCGGCGAGCGGCTGGCTGCTGATGGTGCGCTCCTTGAAGCTGATGCGGCCCATTCCCGCGACGTGCGTAATGGGTCCGAGGAGCGCCACGAGCGCGGCGACGTAGTACGGCCCGATGTCGAACATCGGCCCCGCGCCCGGCCCGTAGAAGAAGGCCGGGTTCGGGTGCCAGGACTCCATCCCGTGGCTCAGCATCGCCGCGTGAAAAGCGACGGGCGTGCCTATGGCGTTCTCGTCCAGCACCTTGCGGCAGGTCTGCACCGCCGCGCCCAGGAAGGTCGAGGGTGCGCAGACGAGGCGCAAGCCCTTGGCGTCGGCGAGCGCCACAAGCTCCCTGCCGTCCTCCAGCGAGGTTGCCAGCGGCTTCTCGTTATAGACGTGCTTCCCGGCCTCCAAAGCCGCCTTCGCCACCGCCGCGTGCGCCTGTGGGACGGTCAGGTTGACCACTACATCTACGTCAGGATGAGCCAGCAGCTCGTCCACCGAGAGCGCGTTAACACCGAATTCGGCGGCTCGCGTCCGCGCCAAGCTCATGTCGAGGTCGCTGCACGCGACGAAGTTGAGCTGTGGGAAATGCTCCGCTGTCTGAAAATAGAGCGGGCTGATGTTGCCGCAGCCGACGACGCCTAAGTTAAGGGAACGCATCAAACCTCCAGAGGTTGTGCTGGGGCCGCGTGGGTGCGCCCGGCAGAGCGGACGAGCGCCTCGTGCGCGGCAAACTGAACGAGTGCAAAGACGAACAAACCCGGCGCGATAAGGGTTGCACCGCCCCAATCGGCAACGCCGCTCAGCAGCCCCGGGACCGCCGCCGACCCGAGCGACGCCGCCGCCGTCTGCACGCCGATGGCGTGGGCGCTTCTGCCCGCGCCGACGAGCTGCGGCGTCCGGGAGATAGAGGTCGGATAGACCGGCGCGAGCGTCAAGCCCATGACGATCAGGGCGGCGAAGCCGATGGTCGGCGTCGGGGCGAGCCACAAGAGGAGCGCAGCCGCCACGGTTACAGACATGCAGAAGCGGAGCAGCCGCACGCTGCCCACCCGGTCTACGATGACGCCCACAAAAAGCCGTCCCACCGTGACGCACGCCCAGTAGATCGCCGCCGCGTTGCCCGCAATCTCCGCCGGGACGCCCCGTCCGGCGTTAAAAAGGCTGCTCGTGAGCTGTCCGCTGCTCATCGAGGTACCATTGTGCATAAAAAACACCGCCATCGCCAGCCACACCACGCCGAGGCTGAGGGTGCCGCGGAGTCCGGCTCCGGGTGGGGTCGGGCCGTCCGCCCGAAACCGCAGCGGGGGCCAGCGCCGCCTATAGGCGAAGGTCAGCACCGCGAGGCCCAGGTACACCGCCGCGATGCCCGCATATGTCCAGCGCCAGGGCAAGTTTAGAGAAAAGGCCCAGAGCGTGAAAAAGAAGGGGCCAAGGCTCGAGCCGAGCCCGTACGAAGCGTGAAGCCAGTTCATCCGGCTCGCCGGGTAGTGCGCCGCCACAAAGGTGTTGAGCCCCGCGCCCAGCATCCCGCTACCGACGCCGGTTACAAAGGTAAAAACCACCACGACGGCCCACGACGACCCTAAGTAGCCCAGAACGCCCGCGAACGCCACCAGGCTCCCGAGCGTGCAGTAGGTAGCGACCGGCAGCCGGGCGAGCATCCACCCGGAGGTGAGGCTCGAGGTCAAGCTCCCCACCATCGTCGCGGCGATAAGGACGCCAATCGAACTCAGGGGCTGCTCGAAAACAGGTTGCAAGAGCAGCCACGACGCGCCCAGCACGTTGTTCGACAGGCCGACGGCGACGAAACCTAGATACGCCGTCCAGAGCGGAACCGAAACGGGTTGCAGGGTACCGTCACGCTGCACCTACCGCCGCCCCCACAGATGCGCCAAGAGCGACAGACCCAGCAGCAGCAGCCCGATCACGAGCGACAGCACGGACACCACGAACTCGGCGCTCTCGCGCGGAACCAGAAGAATCAGCAGCAGAGAGATAATGACCAGAAATACCCCGGCGCGCAGAAAAAGTTTAAGCCCGTCACCGGACATAATCACCAAACATAACGTTTACCCGCCATAGGGCCTGAGTGTACCGTCCTCCGTCAAGGGAAGACACGCGACCCGCGCGTCGCTCTCAGCCCGCGGCACGGCCTCCAGCTCCGGCTCCTCACGGTCACAACGCCCCGGCTCGAAAAAGGGGCACCGCGGGTGAAAGGTGCAGCCCGCCGGGAGTTCGGTCAAGCTCGGCACGTCCTCGCTGCGTAAGCTCAGCTGCTCCTTGCGGCGCGTCCGGTCCGGGTCGGGCTCGGGGATAGCCGACAGGAGCGTTTTGGTATACGGGTGTTGCGGCCTCCCCGTCACGTCACGCGTCGCGCCGACCTCGACGACGCGGCCCAGGTACATGACCGCGATGCGACCCTCCCAGGCGAAGTACTTAGCCAGAGCCAGGTCGTGCGTGATAAAGACGATAGTGAGCCCCAGCGTCTCACGCATCTTCATGAGCGTTTTCAAGATAGAGATGCGGATCGACACGTCGACCATGCTCACCGCTTCGTCGGCAACGATGACCTTGGGCTGCGTGGTGAGCGCCCGGGCGATAGACACGCGCTGCCGCTGCCCACCCGAAAGCTGGTGCGGATACTTGCCTATAACGTCGGCTGTCGGGGTCAAACCGACCAGCTCGAGCAGCTCCGACGCCCGCGTATGAGCCTGTTTGTGATTTTTCGCAAAACCGTGCCGCAGGAGTGGATAACGCAGGATGTCGAAGATGCTCTGGGTCGGGTTGAGCGACGCGTAGGGGTCCTGGTGGACAATCTGCACCGCGCGCCGATAACGCCCATACGCCTCACCTTTAAGGGTGCTCACATCCTGACCTTCAAAGAGCACGCGGCCGCCGGTAGGGGGCAGCAACCCGGAGAGAATCTTGCCGGTGGTCGTCTTGCCGCAACCGGACTCGCCGACCAAGCAGAGGAACTCGAGCTCGTTGACGCTTAAGTCCACGTTTCGCAAGACGGGCACCGCCGCGCGGCCCTCTCCGAAACTGCGGCTGACCCGCCTGAACTCGAGGATGGGCGTGCTCACAGGGTCACCACCGCGTCACCACAGCGTTCAAGTTAGCCATGCGCCACCACAGGGTTAAGGCTAGCCACGTGTCACCACCGCGCCGTCCGACCACAGGCCCTGACGCGCCTCGACGACCCTATCGGTGTGCCAGCAGGCGGCCAGGTGACCCGCGCCGAAGTCCTCTAGGGGCGGCGCTTCGCTCCGGCAGCGCTCACTCGCAAACGGGCAGCGCGGGTGAAACTTGCATCCCGGCGGCGGGCTGATGAGGTCGGGCGGCGAGCCCGGAATACTGATGAGGTCTTGAGAGCCGCTCAGGCGCGGCACCGAACGCAGGAGCCCCAGCGTATAGGGGTGCAGCGGTTCGTAAAAGATGTCGTCGACTGTACCCGTTTCGATAATCTCGCCCGCGTACATGGTCGCTACGCGGTCAGCCATCTCGGCAGCCAACGCTAAGTCGTGGCTGATAAAGATGATGCTAAAACCCAGCCGGTCTTGCATCTCGGCTAAAACGTCGATAATGGCGCGCTGCGTAAGGATGTCCAGCGCGGTGGTCGGTTCATCTAGAATGACGACCTGCGGATCGAGCAAGACGCCTAGGGCCAGGAGCGCCCGCTGCTTCATACCGCCGGAGAGTTCGTGGGGATAAGCGTTATAGACGCGCTCGGGATCGAGGCGGACGAGCTTGAACAGCTCCAAGGTGCGCCGCTTCACCCACGCCCGGTCGCCTTTGCCGTGCGCGCGCGCGGTGTCTGAAAACTGCTCGCTAAGCCGCAAAACCGGGTTGAAGGCGTTTTGCGCGCCCTGAAAGACCATCGCGCACTCGCTCCAACGAAAGCGCCGTATCTCGCGTTCGCTCAGCCCCAGCACGTCCTGGGCCGCCCCGTTCTTAACGTAACGCACCCGCCCCTCGGTGACCTTGGCGGCACGGACCAGCATCCGGATAAGCGCCAGCGCCAGCGTCGTTTTACCGCTGCCCGACTCGCCGATGAGCGCCAGGGCTTCGCCCTTATGGAGCGTAAACGAGACGTTGTTAACGGCCCGCACCGCGCCGCGCGCGGCGGCGTAGGCAACGGAGATGTTCTCGACCTCGAGCACCGGCACCCGCTCAACCGGACCTTGAGGGGTGGTCACGCCCGTCACGCCGTCCTCAGCCGGGGGTCGGAAAGCTCCTCGAGCGCCCGCGCGAACATCACCATGCTGACCTGAAAAAGTGCGATAGCGACGACCGGCGCGAGCACCATGCTGGCGCTGTCGGGGCTGAAGAGCGCGCCCCGCGTCCGCCCAAAGTAGAGCATCACGCCCCACGAGTAGTCGTTGATGGGGGCCATACCCAGAAAAATGAGACCGATCTGGTCGTACATGGCGGCCGTCACCGCCAATATGAGGTTGACCACGACGAAGCTCATCATGTTGGGCAGGATTTCGCGGATGATGATGTGACGGCGACCGAGGTCTAAGGCCCGCGCCGCCTCGACGTAATCGCGCTCACGGAGACTAAGCACCTGCGCGCGCACCGCCCGCATCAGCGCGGGCCAGACCAAAAGGCCGATAAGCGTCGCCAGAAGCAAAATGTTGTCGAGCGTAAAAAGCGCCGCCAGCACGATCAGAAGCGGGAACTTGGGCAGCACCAGGATAAAGTTGGCGAGCGCGCTCAGGGTCCGGTCGACCGGACCCCCGACGAGCGCCGCCACTGCGCCGAAGATGACCGCGATTGTGGTCGAGATAAGACCGGCCAGGAGCGCCGTCACGATCAGCGTGCGGCCCCCGTTGACGATGTGGCTTAAGATGTCGCGCCCCTGCGTATCGGTGCCGAGCAGGTGCGGTGGGGCGAGGCGCGCGTTGGAAACGGTGAGGTCGGGAAAGTCGCTGCCGGGGCCGATGGGATAGGTTTTGAGCGACTCAGAAAAGAGCACGAAGCCGTCGATGTCGCCGTCCGTCAGCTCCTCCAAGCCGTCCTCTACACCCGCGCCCCGGCGGTAGTCCTCGGTGTCGTCGAAGGTGTCCTCGAGGGGCTCGACGAGCGTTTCTCCTCCGGAAGAACTGACGTAGCCCACCACCTGGCCCTCTAGCGAGGCTAGCGAAGGGTAGCGCGCGGCGTCGGCGGCGCGGGTCACGAGCTTAAGCCGTGAGCCCAGCGGCGCGTTGACCTGATCGGTCTTGACCTCGTTGTCAAAGGGCACGAACATCGGCCCCACGCCTACCAGCAGCGCGTAAAAGATCAGCCCGATAAAACCTAAAAGCCCCGCCTTGCTCCGCGCCAGCGCCCTAAAAAACTGTCTCATTAGCGTTCCCCTTCGATCCGTACCCGCGGGTCGAGGCTGCTATACAAAAGGTCGGCCAAGATGTTGGCGACAACGACCGACACGGCGATCACCAGAAACACCCCCTGCATCGAGGTGTAGTCGCGCTGCGAGATCGAGAAGAACAAAAAGCTGCCGATACCTTTGTAGACGAACAGCTCTTCGATGATGACGCTGCCGCCGATGACCAGCCCGATGTTAACGGCTAAAAGCGTAAATAAGGGCAGCGCCGCGTTGCGCCCAACATACGTCGTCGCAATCCGGCCCGGCGTCAGACCCCGGGCGCGCGCCACGTTGACGTAATCTTCACCCAAGACGCTCGTGGTGCTGCTCCGCATATTGAGAATCCAGCTCCCGAGCGTCCCGATGACGTAGACCAGAACCGGCAAGAAGGCGTGCCGCACCACACTCCAGATAAACGCCGGGGTAAAGCCGGGGGTCAGCCCGGGGTCGTAGGTGCCGCGCAGCTCACCGATATTAAACCAGCCGAGCTGCACGCCGAACACAACCAAGATCAGCAGCCCCCAGATATAATCCGGGACCGCGCCCAAAACCGACGCGAAAAACGACACCGCCGTGTCCAGAACCGAGTTGCGGTAGTAGGCGATCAGCATCCCGATGGTCATCCCCAGCACGAAGCTGATGAGCAGTCCGAGCCCCACACAAAAGAGCGTCCAGGGCAAAAAGCGGGCGATCTGGTCTACCACCTGCGTGCCGGTCGAGGTGATGGACGTTCCCAGGTCGCCACGTACGAGGTCGCCGAGATACCCCAGATACTGCTGGAACACACTCGCGTTGGGGTCGAATGAGAACTGCGAGGCGGCCTGTTGCAGCGCCTCGCCGTAGGTGAGGTTCGACTGGTTCATCAGAAACCCCACGTACACGTCGATGGGGTTGCCGGGCATCAGGCGGATTAGAAAAAAGGTAAAGGTGACGACGGCCCAGATCGTCAGCAGGGCCTGGAGAAGTGTGCGGACGGCGTAGCTCGAGACGACTCGGCTGAGCCAGCCGCTTTCTAACGGAGGTGGGCCGGTCAGCGTTTTAGAGGTCTGCATACCCTAACTCTCGCATAGATAAAACCGTTCCTTAAATATCGAGTTTGAAAGGTGGAGGTTGCTCGCTATAAAGCAGAGCAGGCCCTGACCAGCGGTCAGTGGCCTGCTCCAAAGATTTCTTACTGGGCCGCGGGGCCGACACCCCCCGTGAGGAGCAAGTAGGTCATAAAGGGGTCGGGAACCGCCGTGCCGTTTTGATAGATGGGGTCGTCACTCGGCGGCGCGTCCACAAACTCGCGGTTTAAGGGGTTGTTGCCATAGCGCTCCCAGAGCGGGATGATCGGCAAGAGTTCGTTAAACGACTGCGCGAGTTGTCCCGCTTGCTCGCGCTGCCGCGCTTCGTCGAGACCACGGGAGGAGGCCAGCGTCAGCTCGAGCAGGTCGACCTCGCCACCCGAATAGGTCACGTTGGTGTCGAAGCCCATGCCGCCGCCCGTGCCCTCACCGGCGAACTGGCCCTCGCCGTTGTAGCGGCGATAGGGCTCGAGGTAGCTCACATAGGGCAGCGGGCTCGCCGCCCCCCAGTTGCGGATGGCCATCTCAAAGTTGCCGTCGTAGACGTCCTGCTGCTGCTGCTGCGACAACACACCACGGGCGGTGATGTCGAAACCGAATTCGTTTAAGGCCTGAGTGACGTTCTCAGCGGCGGCGGCCCAGTCCGAGTAGTCGGAGGGGAAGATGAGCGTGAACGCCATGCGCTTGCCGGTGTCGTCGACCCAGACGCCGTCGTCACCCTTTGTAAAACCGATCTCGGTGAGCATCTGCGCGGCCAGCTCGGGGTCGTAGTCGTACTCGTCAAGCTCGTCCAAAACGGCCTCATCGACGTTGTTTTCGGCAACAAGGTCGCTCATCCCGGACATGTACTCGACGGCGACGCCCGAGTCGCCCAGCGAGACGAAGCCGTTTTCATCACGGTCGATAGCGTGGGCCAGGGCGCGGCGCACTTCAGGCCGGTCAAGAGGCGCGACGGTGTGGTTGAAGTACAGGGCCGGACCCGAGTAGAGCGGGCCGCGAACGATGTCGATGCCCTGTGCCACGAACGCCTCTTCGGTCGCGGGCGGAAAGCCGTAGGTGCCGTACCAGAGCTCGCCGGCGGTGACGAGCGGGGTGACGGTTTCGGTCTCGCCGTTCCACAACACCACGTTGTCGAACCTGACTACGTCCGAGTTGAAGCCGCCCTCGTTTTTGGTCAGCAGGGCGCGGGCGTCGCTGACGTTTTCGCGGGTCAGGGTATAGGGGCCGGAGGTGACGTACGTTTCCGGGCGGAACTCGGTCAGCTCGGTAAGCAGCGTCGTAAACGCCTCGTCCTCGTCGGTCACGCCCTCGCTGATAAGCGTCGCCGCGCGCTCACCAAAATCGCCGTAGACGCTGTTTGCGCGGATCGGCTCGACCATGACCTGCCGCTCGGCGGCGAACGACGGCTCGTCGAAGACGAACCTGACCGTCCGCTCGTCAACCGCCTCGACGCGCTGCAAGCCCTCCCAGATGGGCGAGTTGAGCAGGTAGTTGACGTTAAAGGTCGTCACCACGTCGGCGGAGCTGAGCGGCGTGCCGTCGCTCCAGGTGATCCCTTCTTTAAGCGTCACCACGTAGTTGTTGTCGTCGTCGAACCCAAACGATTCGGCCAACATGCCCTCGTACTCACCTTCGGCCCATTTGTAGACGCCCAGGGGCGGCTCGAGCAGGTCCGAATAGAAGCTGTAGAAGTTGATGGCGTTGGTGGCAAAGGTATTGAAGTGACCGTCGGGCGGCACCGGATAGGGGTAGCCCCCGTAGAACGTCGTCCCCTCTTGAGCCGCCGCCGAACCCAGCAGCGCCAGAATGCCAAAGGCCTTGAACATGAGTTTGAGCTTCCGCCACACCATAGCCAACCTCCTGTGAACTGTAGACCTGCACAGTGAGTATACCACTACTTTACCAATCTTGTGATGAAATCCTCCCCATGCTACAAAGTATAATCTTGCCCTGGGACTGGTGATGCAGAATTAAGGGAAGATGTTGTGGGCGGAAGCCACGTCTTTACCGGCTTAGAAACTGTTTGTGAGCTGCCTTCGATTGTCCTTCCCACACAAAGATTGAGCCGTCTAACCTCACGCGCAGGACACTCCTGAAGTAGCTATGCTAAGTTTTTATTGGCAGGAGTAGTTGTACAGTTAGACACTTGAGCAAAGCTAGGTACTGAAGGAAGGCTTGCTTTTGACGCCAAACGAGAGCAATTCGTACCGTGGTTTTTGACACATCTTTAAGCTGTTAGCCACCAGCGAGCGTAGCGTCCACGGCGTAGGCCCTTTCTATGGGGCCACCTGGTACAAAGTTCGCCATCAGATAACGTAACGACT
>CADCWP010000047.1:0-283 GCA_902806425.1 uncultured Truepera sp. | reverse complement strand
GCCGGACTGATGCGTGAGTTCGTCGCAGTAGACCACGACGTCCTGGATGATCCGTTCACAGCGGTAATATGCGAGTGCCACAGGGTCTACCTGCACCGGGCCGTACCCCTCATAAAACAGCCTCTCTTCTTCCTCGGGTGTACGACCGATGAACCCCTGCCCGCCGCCGATAAACATCAGGTCGCGCTCTTTGGGTGCGAGGATCGGGTCGTCCCAGTCGACGATGTAGAAGTGGCTACCGCCGTCTAGCAAGAGGTTACCAGCATGGAGGTCGGCGTGACAT
>CADCWP010000046.1 GCA_902806425.1 uncultured Truepera sp. | reverse complement strand
AAAGCTTAATTATTTAGATTCCGGTAGCGGATTCTCACCTTCAAAGCCCGTTACTGCGTCGCCGCGCGCATGGTGAGTGGATAACCAACCCCTTTTGCTGGAATTACGGTGACGAAAAGCGCGCCCCAGCAGAGAGAGCGTTCCATATAGAATGAGGTAGTTGACGAGTAAGGGTGCTACCAGCATCCTTGCCGAACTATTGAGGGGATTCATCAGATCAACAGGATAGGGAAACGGAGGGCTGTCGGGTTCACCTATCGCTAGTCTCGAGTTATCCTGCACGACAAAATGAAGCGGGTAGCCCAAGTTGACCTGTGCGAGTTCTGCCCTGTTGTCAACCATAACTGGGATTTCTAAGCTAAACAAGAGAAGTACGGTAATAACTAAAAAAGTAGCCATGATACTCAACACACGTCCGAACATACAGTTCACCTTAACTCAAAAGCTCAAGACTCTAACTAGCGGAGACATTTGTAACTACCTGTAGCGGTGTTTCTGAGTGTATGAACGGTCGCTACTTCTTGCCGACGTGCTCGGTCGGTGGTACAGCTTACTCCGGGTACTCGCCGAACGGCTGAGATGATAGCCTTGACGGGTGCCGTTTCCCTTCAAAACCTACCGCAAGGGGCAGCTCGAGGCCATTGACGCCGCCCGCGCCGCCTTCGGACGGGGCAAACGGTTCGTCATCATCGAAGCGCCGACCGGCTCGGGCAAGTCCGCCATCGCCGTGACCATGGCCCGTGAAGCCGGAAGCGCCTACCTGCTGACCGCGCAAAAGCTGCTGCAAGACCAGTACGGGCGCGATTTCCCCGACCTCGCCCTCATGAAAGGCCGCGCCAACTATCGCTGCCTGGTCGCGCCGACGCACGCCGCCGCCGCCCCCTGCATCACCGGGCGCAAGTTTCCCGAGTGCGACGATTGCCCGTACTTCTGCGCCAAGGACGAGGCGATGGCGGCGAACAGCGCCCTCATGAACTACGCCTACTACCTGACCGAACTCAATTACCAGGGTGGTTTCGGGCCGCGCGAGCTGTTGGTGCTTGACGAAGCGCATAACGCTGAGGGCGCGCTGATGGGCTTTATCGAGGTGACGCTCTCGGACATGCAGCTCCGGCGCGTCGGGGTGGAGGAGACGATTCCGACGGCCTTCGACGACGGCGAGTTTTTCGACTTCGCTGAGGACGTGGTGCCGGTGCTGACGAAGCGCCGCCGCGAGTTGGAAGCGCAGCTTAAAGGGGCCAAATTACCGCCGGATATCGCCCTCGAGCTTCTCACACATAAACAGTGGCTCGACACGCAGCTCTCACGCCTCGAGCTGCTCTCATACAGCCGCGACGAGGAGAACGTCGAATGGGTCGTCGAGCGCACCACCGGCGCGGACGGGCAGCGCCTAACCTTTAAGCCCGTGCGCGTAGCGTCGTTTGCCGAACCTTTGATGTTCCGTTTTGGCGAGCGCGTGCTGATGCTCTCCGCGACCATCCTCGACCCGCCGACGTATCTTCGGAGTTTGGGCGTCGAACCCGAAGACGCTGAAGTGATCGCCGTCGCCTCCGAGTTCCCGCCCGAAAACCGTCCTATCTATCCACGAAATACCGCCCGGATGACGCGGCACTACCTCGAGCGCGACCTGCCCAAAGTGGTCGCCGAGATCACCGAACTCCTCGAGTCGCATCCGAGTGACAAGGGCCTGATCCACACCCACACCTACAAGATCGCCGCCGCCATCGTTAAAGGGTTGCCCAAACGCCACCGCGACCGCATCGTCACGCACTACGGCCCGGACGGGCGCGACGCGGCGCTGGAGCAGCACCTCAAGAGTCGGAAACCGACCGTGCTCCTGACCCCGAGCATGACCGAAGGCATCGACCTCCCCGGCGACCTCTCCCGGTGGCAGGTCCTGTGCAAGCTGCCGTACCCGTACCTGGGCGACCCGCAGGTGGCGCGGCGGCGCGAACTCGACCCGACTTGGTACGACTGGCGCACCTGCTTGAGCGTCGTGCAGGCCTACGGACGCAGCGTGCGGAGCGCCGACGACTTCGCGGTGACGTACGTTTTAGACGCGGACTTCAGCGCGTTCGTGAAGCGGCAAAGGGGGCGGCTGCCGGGGTGGTTTTTGGAGGCGGTGCAGGAGTGAGGTTCGTCGTGGACGACCCCGCGCTCGAGCCGGAGACGCTTAACGACCTCTACACCCAAGTCGGTTGGAATGAAGGTGATGAGCGCACCACGGAGAAGACGAAGCTTGTTCTGGAACGCGCCGCCTGCTTCGTAGCGGCGTGGCGTGACGATGAACTCGTCGGATTTGGTCGTATCTTAGCTGACGTGTACTCGGCGCAGATTCTGGACGTGATGACGCATCCCGAGCACCGCCGCCGGGGGGTAGCGAGCGGGGTCGTCTCGCGTCTGGTGTCGTTTGCCGAGGCCGAAGGGTTTAACCTCATGTTGATTTCGGCGGGCGGTGTTCAGGGTCTATACAAGCAGTTCGGCTTTATACACGCCGATCCCAGAACTGACGTGCTGATGTACCGCCCGCTGCCCTAGCCTTCCGACCTATATACCCGCTATGGCGGCTAGTTGAGCAGGCCCTCGAGCGCACCCTCAACATCGCGGCTCCTACTGGTCTGCTCGAGGCGGTGCCTGGCCGGGCTGACCGCTCCGGCTTGCCAGCGGGTGGTGCCGTCCGCGCTGATAGTGAGGTGTTCGTCCCTGACAACGCGCCAGAAGTCCCCACCGCCGCGTACCGCGTAGAGCACCGCCGTCAGGTCCCACGACGGACGTTCGCCGCCCCTATTGGTGCCGGGGTAGAGGTCGTAGGCTCGGGCGACCGGGTTGTCCGGGAGGTGCGCCTGCAAACTCGAGCCGGTCATGATGCTCCTGCCGATCTCGGCACCCGCGAAGACGATCTCGGTGGGCCAGCCTGCAAGCACCCGCCGCGCGGTGCTGCCGTTCCGATAGGGGCCGTCGCCGAGGTTGAAGTCGGGTCGGGTCCCCTGCACCATACCGCCCATGTAGACGAGCCGCTTGACCTTGCGCCCGACCAAGGCCCGACCGTCCAGCGGGCTGAGGGCGTCGGGGGCTGAGGCGAGCAAGTTGGCTAGGTTGAGGGAGAATCCGACAGCTACGACCGTCACGCTGTTGTCGGGCTGCGCGGCGAGCAGCTTGCGGTAGAGCTGCACGGCGTCCGGCGCACTGTCCTTATGTTTGATGCTGCTCGGGTAGCCCTCGACCAGCGGGGTCAAAAAGTCGGTTGCCGACCCGTACCAGTAGGGTCTGGCGTCAGCCCAGCGCTCGCCCTGATAGGCTCCGACGGGTATATCGGGGCGACCGTAATAGGTGTTGATGACGTCTAGCGCGCCCGCCGAGTGCGGGTCGCCTACGACCGTCATAGTGGCTAGAATATTTGCTTCGCCGCGGTCGGCGAGGGCGTGAAGTACAGCGAGCGCGCCCGCGTCGTCGCAGTCGTAACCGAGGTCGGTGTCAAAGATGATGGGGACGCCGGTCCTTCGCGGCGCGGGTTCGGGTGCCGCGTCGGGGGCCGTCTCTGGAACCGGTTTAGGTGTGGCTTCGGGAACGGTGGCCGTTTGGCTGCACGCTGCTAATAGGATGAGGGTTAAGAGGGCTGTGCGGTACGTGGTGCGAGACATAAAAGTACCCTAGAGGCTCGGGTGCGGTGGCCCGTGTGCAAAAGTCCTGTAGCTAAAAGTAGTCCGAACTCGGCATAAAGGACACGCGCCCGCCGCCGAGCGCCGCCAGCGCCGCCCCTACGCTCACGTCACCCTCTATCAACCCGGCCCGGTAGGCCGCCTCAGGGGTCAGCGCACCGCTCACGAGCCCCGTCAGGGTGCCGATTTCCAAGCTCAGCTCAGGAGGTTTTTGCGACGGCGTCACGGTGCTGCCGGACGGCCCGAGCGACACCCTAAACGTCCCGTCGTTCCACCCACAGAACGGGTCGCTTACGCGCAAAGTGAAGTTTTTCTCTTCTGCGCTGACAAGCGGTTTCAGCGCAGCGTGCACATCGACGACGCGCGCCTGCAAGATGGGTAACTGATTGGTGTGGTGGTTTTGTAGGTCGAAGGCTAGGGGTTCATCGTTCGGTAGATGCAGGCTTATTCGGGCCACCTGACCGTGAAATGCGCCGATAAACCTGAATACTCGCGCGCGTCCGGCGGGGGAGCTGAACGCGTAGTCGTGAACGATCAGCGTTTGCGCCGGGGTCTGGGCTGTGGTCTGCGCTGGGGCCTCGGTAAGTTCCATCACCGCGTAGGCGTCCCCCAATAGGTAACAGAAGCGGTCGCCTGTGAGAATGCGGGCCCAGGTAGGGCGGGCGTGGGTGTCGCGCCGCAGCGTCAGCGAGTAGTGATCGGCCCAGGCGTTGTAGATGGGCTCCAGCGTCCGGGCCGCGTCGCCCGTGAAGCGTTCGGCGTCCCCCGCCGCGCCGACGAAGAGCTTGTGGGACGGTGCCGTGACCTCGTAGCCGGTCGGCACCGTCACGAAACCGAAGCGGGCGTAGAAGCTTGGGTCGAAGGGGTACTCGAGCGCCCAACCCACCCTGCCCTCATGAAGCCGTTCCAAGCTGGCTTTGAGCAAGTCCCGGACGAAACCGCGCCGCCGCGTCTCCGGGGCGCTCAGCACCGACGCGAGACCGCCGACCCTGACGCGCTGCCCCGCCAAAAACATCTCGAACGGAAACCACACCGCCGCGCTCGTAAGCTTGCCGCCCAGAAAGTGTCCGAAGGTGTAGGGCAGCCGTGCCAGATGCCTTGCCCGCACCGACTCGTCGGAGAAGTCCGAACGGTCTAAAAAGCTGATCTGCCGAAGCGCGAAGAGCTGCTCCAGGTCGGCTTCAGTGAGCGGGCGGACGCTCACGGTTCGGTGAAGGGCAGGTACATGGGCCGCTCGACGCTCGTCCTGAGCACCATCGTCGTCTCCGTGCGCTCGACGCCCTCCAGGACCCATAACCGGTCTAAAAAGGCGTCGAGTGCTTCAGGGGTCGTCACCCGCACTTTGGCAATGTAGCCGTACGGTCCGGCAACCGCGTGCAACTCCTCGACCTCGGGCATGGCGCGCAGGTTCTCGACAAGGTTCGCGCCGGGATTTCTCGGTTGTGGGGCGATGGAGACGAAGGCGCAGATACCTAAACCTAGAGCCTCGGGGTGAAAGGTCGCCCGGTAGCCGGAGATGACCCCGGCGTGCTCGAGCTTGCGGATGCGCTCACCTACCGCCGGGGCCGACAAGCCAACCTCTTTGGCGATCAGGGCGTGCGGGGCGCGCCCCTGATTGCGTAAAACCTCTAAGATGCGCCGGTCTACCGCGTCGAAGGTCACGTGCTGACTATAGCAGGCGTGCTGGCTCAGCCAGGCACCCTCAAGCCGACTGGACCTCGGCGGCGACTACCGTCAGGTTGCGTCCCCCGCGTTTGGCCCGGTAGAGCGCCTCGTCGGCCCGCTTGAGAAGGTCCTCTCCGGTTTGGGCGTGCTCGGGGTAGGTGGCGACGCCCAGCGAGATGGTCAGGGTCCCGAGTGCGGTGCCGTGGTGCTCGGGGGAAAGCTCGGCGACCGCCCCCCGCAGTGCTTCGGCGCGTCTAAAGGCGTCCCCGGCGGACATGCCCGTTTGCAGCAGCACGAACTCCTCGCCACCGTAGCGGCAGGCCACGTCGCCCGCGCGAATGTGCCTCTGCACAAGCCCACTGATCAGGCGCAAAACCGCGTCCCCGGCGTCGTGGCCGAAGCGGTCGTTGTAGGTCTTGAAGTGATCGACGTCGAACATCATCAGGCTCAGGGGCTCATCTCGCCGCGCTGCCCGGTGCAGCTCGAGGGCCAGCGTCTCCTCGAGGTGCCGCCGGTTAAAAAGCCCGGTCAGCGGGTCACGGATCGACTGCTGCTTTAAACTTTCGCGCAGCCGCAGGTTTGACAGGGCCAGCGACAGCTGTTCGGCGACCGTCACCGCGAAGCGCTCGGTAGCGTCGGTCAGGGTCGCGCTAGCGTCGTGGCTAAACAAGTAGAGCAGACCCAGCGTCTCGTCCTGACTGCCCAGCGGGACGCAGAGGCTTTTGGCGGGTGCCGGGGTCGGCGCGTGTGGGCACACAATACCCGCTTTCCCGTCGACCCGTAACCGCCTGTTGCGGCGCAGCGCCCAGCAGTCGGACGGTGCGTGCACTACGGGCGTCTCCGCTGCCGCATGGTGACCTTGACCCCAGCTCGAGGCCGTTTCCAAAAGGTTGCGCGAGGGGTTGATGAGGTAGAGCGTCCCCGAGAGCGCACCGAAAAGCTGCGGCCCAAAGCGTTCGGCGACCCCGTACGCTTCGGCGGTCGTAACGCACGTCTGCAAGGTGCTGCCGAACTGTTCTAACTGCGCGTTTTGCCGTTCGCGTTCGCTCAGCCTGTCCGCCATCCGGTTAAAGTCTTCGGCCAAGGGGCGCAGTTCGTCGTCTTGAGCCAGGTTGAGGCGGCGCTCGAGCTGCCCCGCCGCGATCCCTTTGGCGACCACCGCGAGCTTGCGAAGGGAGCGGTTAAGCTGCCGCTGCGCCTGCACGATGGTCAGTAAGCTGACCATCGCGGCGAAAAGCGGCCCTACAAAGGCTACCCACTGCGTCCGCCGCGCGTCGGCGTCGCTGGCGGCCAAGGTGCGTTCGAGGGTCGCGTTGACGCGGCTTGAAAGCTCGTCGACGCGTACGCGAATCGCGTCGATCAGCCGTCTGCCTGTACCCACTTTGATGATAGCCGTGACCTTCGCCTCGGCGACCTCGGCGTCGGCGGCCAGTTGGAAAAGTGTGTCGTCGAGCCCTTGCGCGGCGTCCGGCACGCTCTGACGACCGAGGCCACTTCGCGCGCGCCTGTACGATTCGACCTGCGCGGCGGCGGCGCGCACGTCTACAAGCTGCGCCCCGCTCAAGCCCAGGCTCTGCGCCCGCCCCAACTGCCGCTGCGCTTCGCTTATGAGCGCACCCCAGCGGCTGAGCAGCGCCGCGTCGCCTGTCAGCCCGTAGCGTAGTTCGGCGGCGCGGGCTCTTGTAAAGGCGGTGCTCGCTCCGCGCAGCGCGCCATCAAGGTCGACCGGCGCTTTTTCCCTGGACCCGATCACGACCTCCGCGGCCTCGCGGTGCCAGCGCTCAAAGAGCGTGTCGATCTCGCTCAGCGTCTCGCTGCTGGCGTCGTCCGGCAACGAGCGGCGCAGCTCTGAGAGGGTGACGCCGAACTCGGTCGCGCTGGCGTAATACGGCTCTAAAAACGCCTCGTCGCCGGTGATGGCAAAACCGCGCTGGCCGGTCTCAGCGTCCACCACGGTCCGTATGAGCTTGTTAAGTTGTCCGGAGGTGCGGCTGGTGGTGGTGACGCGATTAAAGTCCTCGTTGTGGGTTCTTATGATTCGGTAGACCACGAGCCCGGTAAGGAGCGCGAGCCCGAGCGGGACCATAAAGCCGAAAACGATGCGCCGCCTCACCCGCGTCCTCTGGTTCGGCTGTCCGCTCCCACCTCGAGATGCTAACAGCGCACCTAAAGCGGCGTCGCTAGGATACTTCACAAGGTAAGGCAGGTAAAAAAGGAGGCTTGTGGCCTCCTCTGTAGGTTTGGGTTTCGGTACGCTACCGCTTCAAAAGTGACTCTGCCGCACGCAGCGCTTTGGCAGTAATACCATCATTTGTCGCTGTGCTCTGAAGGTTGACTACATCAACTAGTGGGATAGTCAGCCCAGTCTGCGGCGGCGTTACAAGAGAGATGTCTGTCGCGCCGCTTGCAAGGTAGATGCCAAAGTAGTCGCCAGCATCCTCAAGGGAGCCGTTACCGTCTGAATCTTTAGCCGCTATAAGCGAGAACTGGACAGCTTGCAAGTTGTCGATGGAATAAGCTCCGGTGCTGCCCGACTGGCTGACAAGGGCCGCACTCGAGTAACCATCAGTGAACACCCCACCTGAGATTTCAACGCAGGCGGGTAAAGCGTTGTTATAGCAAGCGAACACAACGGTATTGCTTACGTCGCCGTCGGTTGTGGGTGCGGTTACGGTTCCTGCAAGGCTCCCGGCCCCCGGAGTCGGTGTAGGCGTTGGAGTCGGCGGAGTCGGCGTTGGGATTGGAGTCGGTGTAGGCGTTGGGATTGGTGTAGGCGTTGGAGTCGGTGTCGGTGTTGGAGTCGGCGGCGTCACAACCGGGCTGTCGTTGCCGCACCCCGCCAAAACCAGTAAGAGACCGCCCGTTAGAACCATCCGCGTCAGCTTCATCTCGTTCTCCCCGTACTGAAATGTCCTGCTGGCAAAAGTGTAGCAAATCCGCCCGGACTCCGCATCGGCCATCCGAACGGCTACCATAGGGCTATGAACGTCCAGATTTTTGGCACGCAGAAGTCGCAAGACACCAAAAAAGCCCTCCGTTTCTTTAAGGAGCGCGGCGTGAAACCGCAGTTCGTCGACTTGAGTGGCGGGAAAACGGCTCCGGGCGAGCTGAAACGCTTCGTGCAAAAGGCTGGGCTCTCGGGGCTGATCGAAAAGGACGGTAGAGCGTACGAGGCGTCGGGGCTCGAGTATTTAAGAATCTCCGACGACGCGCTTTTAGAGCGCCTTTTGGAGACCCCGGCGCTGCTCAAACAGCCGCTTATCAGGAGCGGCGCGACCGCTACGGTCGGTTGGGACGAGGCGCTCTGGAAGGACCTCTACGCGGCCTCTAAGGGCGCTTAGCGCGTGGTAGCGTAGCGGGTGCGTGTACTTTTTATCGGCGATGTTTTCAGCACCCCCGGCCTCAACGTGACGAAAAGCTATCTGGCGGAAGTCCGGGACGACTTTGATTTCATCATCGTCAACGGTGAGAACGTCGCGGGTGGCTTCGGGGTCACCCGCAAGCACTTCGAGGCGTTTTTAGACGCCGGGGCCGACGTGGTGACGCTCGGCAACCACACCTGGGACGCGCAGGACGCTTACGCGCTGCTCGAGGCGTCGCCCCGCTTGATCCGCCCCCTCAACTACCCGCCGGGTGCGCCGGGGCTCGGCTACACGACCCTGGAAGCCCGCACCGGGGAGCGCGTGACGGTGGTGCAGGCGATGGGCCGTATTTTTCTCCCGGCGCTCGACTGCCCCTTCCGGGCGCTCGACGCCCTTTTAGAGACGCACCCCCAAACGCCGGTCATCGTCGATTTTCACGCCGAGGCGACCTCTGAAAAAAAGGCGATGGGCGAGCACCTAGCCGGACGTGTGGCGGCGGTTATCGGGACCCATACCCACGTGCAGACCGCCGACGAACTCGTCAAGCGGGGCACTGCTTATATCACCGACGTGGGCATGACCGGCGTGCAGGACTCGGCTATCGGGATGCGCTTCGACGAGGTGGTGTACCGCTTTACGACGGGGCTGCCGCGGCGCTACAAACCCGCCGACGCGCCGGGGACGGTATGCGCGGTGGCGCTGACGCTCTCCGGCGCTTCTGCGACCCGGATCGAGCGCGTCCAGTGGCGCGCGCCCGAGGCCGACTGAGCTATCTGACGACTTGGGGCCGCCGAAGCCCTAAACTGAGGTTTAGGTACAGCGGTTTATGTACGGTGTCCTGACGGGAGTGATGACATGAGTGAGGTGCTGAGGCGGGTGCCCGACGAAGATGCGTTCGCCGCGCTCCGGGCCGATGTGGACTTTTTGGGGCGCGCCCTAGGTGAGGTTTTGCGCGAACTCGAGGGCGAAGCGTTTTTCGGCCTCGTCGAGCGGGTGCGCGCGCTTACCAAGGCCGTCCGCCAGACCCCGGACCGGACCGCTCTCCAGGGCGAGCTAGGGGACCTGCTCGCGGGCCTGGAGACGCCCGAGGCCGAACGGCTGCTGCGCGCTTTCTCGGTCTACTTTCAGCTCATCAACCTCGCCGAGGAGATTCACCGGGTCCGCGTCAACCGGCTCCGCGAAGCCCAAGCGACGGTGACGACGCCGCGCCGCGAATCGGTGGCGGCGGCGGTCAAAGCCCTTAAAGATCAGGGGTGGACGTACGCCGAGGCGCGCAGGTTTATCGAAGGGCTCGACATTCAGCCGACGCTGACCGCGCACCCGACCGAGGTCAAGCGCTACACCGTGCGGCTCAAGCTCGAGCGCGTCGCCTCGCGGCTGCGTACTTTAGGCGAAAGGGAGCTGTCGCCGCAAAATCAGCGCCGTTTGGAGGGCGAAATCTTGGCCGAAATCGCCTCGTTGTGGCGTACCCGCGAGCTGTTCACTGAAAAACCGAGCGTTACCGACGAGGTCAAGACGGCCCTGTACTACTTTCAGCGCTCGCTGTTAGAGGCCGTGCCGCAGCTTATGGAGGACATGGAGGACGCGCTGGGGCGCTTTTACGGGCCTGAAGCCGCGACCCGCGCGCCGCTGCCGCCGGTCGTGCGCTTTCGTTCGTGGATCGGTGGTGACCGCGACGGCAACCCCTTCGTCACGCCCGAGATCGCCGAAGGGGCGGTTGCGCTTCAGGCCGACGTCGCGCTGACCCGGCACCTCGCCGACTTGGACCTGCTGGTGCAGCGCCTGTCGCAGTGGGGCGGCCGCACGAAGCTGAGCGCTGAACTCGCCGACGACCTTGCGAACTTGGGTCCGAACGCGCTGGCGACGCCCAGCCGCTTCGCCGGAGAGCCGTACCGCCGCAAGCTGGCGGTGCTGCACAACACGCTCTCAAAGGTGCAGGCTGCGCTGCCGGGAGGCGAGTTGCCGCCGGGTGCCGTGCAGGGGTATCTGGACGGGCTGGCGCTGATCGAAAGTAGCCTGGAGGCCGGGGGCGAGGGCCGGGTCGCGGACGCCTTTGTTCGGCCCGTGCGCTACCGCGCCGCCGCCTTCGGGCTGCATCTGGCGGCTCTGGACCTACGCGAGCACTCGGCGCTGCATGAAGGCGTGCTGAGCGACCTTTTACGCTACGCAGGGGTCTGCGACGACTACGCCGCACTCGGTGAAGAGGGGCGTATCGAGCTGTTGTCGGCTGAACTCACCACCAAGCGCCCGCTCGCCCCCTACGACGCCCCGCTCGAGCCCGAGACAAAACGCGCGCTGGGCTTTCTGGCGGTTTTCCGGCGGCTACAGCGGCGCTTCGGCGCGGGCGCGACCGGCTCCTACGTGGTGTCGATGACAGACGGCGTGTCGGACATTTTGGAGCCGTTAGTTCTCGCCAAACAGGCGGGCGTTTCCGAAATCGACGTGACGCCACTTTTTGAAACCGTCAGCGACCTAGAAGCGGCTCCCGACATCCTCCGTAAGCTTTTCGCGCAGCCCAGCTACCACGACCACGTAGCGCGGCGCGGCGTGCAGGAGGTGATGATCGGTTACAGCGACTCGAATAAGGACGCGGGCTTTTTGGCGGCCAACTGGGCGCTCTACGAGGCGCAGGAGCGGGTCGCCGCGGTCTGCAAGGAGGCGGGGATTGCGCTGCGGCTTTTTCACGGGCGCGGCACCTCTATCGGGCGTGGCGGGGGTCCGGCGGGGCGGGCTATCCTGGCGCAGCCGCCCGGTTCGCTGGGGGGCCGGATGCGCCTGACCGAGCAGGGGGAAGCCCTCTCGGAGCGCTACACCGACCCCGACTTGGCGCACCGGCACCTCGAGCAGCTCGCTCACGCGTTTATCCTCTCGTCGGCGCGGGACGCGCGCGGCGACCTCCCCGAGCTGCCTGCCACCTACCGGGAGGCGCTCACAGGGGCCGCCGCCGCTGCCAAAGCGCAGTACCGGGCGCTACTCACCGAGCCCGGTTTTCTGGACTTTTACCATTCTGTGACGCCCATCGACGAGATCAGCCGCCTGAATATCGGTTCGCGTCCGGCGCGGCGCAAAGGGGAACGCTCCTTGTCGAACCTGCGCGCGATCCCCTGGGTTTTTTCGTGGACGCAGACCCGCGCCAACCTGCCGGGCTGGTACGGGCTCGGCTCGGGTCTGAGCGTAGTCGAACCCGAGCTGCTCCGCGAGATGTACGCCTCGTGGCCGTTTTTTCGGACGATCATAGACTTTGCCCAGGTGAGCCTCGCCCAAGCCGACATGGGCGTCTTCACAGCCTATTTGGGTCTCGTCGCCGACTCCTTAAAAGACCGTTTCCAAGGGCTTATCGAGCGCGAATACCGGGCGTCGGTAGCGCAGGTGACGCAGATAACCAGGCAGGAACTGTTGGGGAGCGACCCGACGCTGGTTCGCAGTATCGAACTCAGAAATCCTTACGTCGACCCGATCTCGTACCTACAAGTCGAGCTTCTCTGCCGTATTCGGAGGCTGCCCGAAGGGAGCGCGGAGAGAGAGCCCCTCGAGGAGGCCGTGATGATGAGCCTGCTCGGCGTCGCCGCCGGACTTCGCAGTACGGGTTAGGGCGCACGGTCACGTAAGGCGCTCTCGACAGCTTCAGTTGCGGGCGTTCTCAGGCTGGTTCGGGGTACACTGATAAGGAGTTCTGCCTCGGCTGCGTGGGGGCGCGCCGTCCGCGCTTCTCACGCGGCACAGGCACGCAGCTAGGATAGTGAGGATTATGGACCTGCTTTTAAGTGGTGGCCCGGTCTTGGTGATGATCGTGCTGCTGTCGCTGTACGCCCTCTACCTCTTTTTTACCCGCCTGTTCCAACTCGCTCGTGAGCGGCCCGACTCGGACCGGCTGATGGCCCGGGTCAACGCCGCCGTGCTGGGCCGCAACCTCGAGATGGCGATGATCGCCTGCGACCATCACGGCGGGCCGGTCGCGCGTGTATTAAAGGCGGCCCTGGCGCGGATTCCCTACGGCCGTCCGGCGGTCGAGGCGGCGTTTCAAGAGGCGTACTTGAGTGAAGAGCAGAGCCTCACCCGGGGTCTCCGCCCGCTCGCTACCATTGCACAGGTCGCTACGCTGCTGGGGCTTTTGGGAACGGTCACGGGGATGATTACGGCGTTTGCCGAGATTTCGCAGCAGGGTGCCGGGAACCCGTCGGTCCTCGCCGGAGGCATCGGGCAGGCGCTCGTCAACACCGCCGCCGGACTTTTCGTAGCGATACCAACCATTCTTGGGCACTCGTACCTAGCGAGCCGGGTCGAGAACATCCTGGTCGAACTCGAGCGCCGCCGCGAGGAACTGATGGGCAACGTTGCCCAGGCGGTATCACTTAAAAGCCGTGAGGAGCCCCGCGCGGCCCGAACCGAAGCGACCCAAGCCGAAACCTTCGGGTCGGGCGTATGAGGCGCACCCGGCGCAGCCGCACCCCGATGCAGACGGGGCCGCTTTTAGACCTCGCGCCGATGGTTGATGTGATTTTCACCCTGGTGATCTTTTTCATGGTCTCGACGACCTTTATCTCGCTCGAGTCGGGTCTCCCCATCGACCTGCCGCAGGCGCAGAGCACCGAAGCTCAAGCTACAGACCTGCCGACGGTGACGATTACGGGTGAGGGCCGCATCTACTTGGCCGGTGCCGAGGTTACGGAGGCGTCACTTGTCGCCGCGCTCCGCCCGCTGCTTAGCGGGCGCGAGACGAAAACTGTGGTCATGCGCGCCGACCAGAGCATCGAGTACGGCCTGCCGGTGCGCGTGATGGACCTTCTTAAACGGGCTGGAGCCGAGCGCGTCGCCATCGCTACCGGAGGGAACTAGTTGGCCCGCAAACGCCGCGTCTTCTTCCGCACCCTCCGTCCGAGACGTGAGGGGTCACGGCGGGTGTCGCGTGCATCGCTACGCGGCGCGGCTAGAGCAGTCTGGGTCCGCCGTGAACGCCGCCCGCTGGCGACCTTTTGGGGCGACCGGGACCGGCGGCGGGCGCTCCTGCTGTCGCTCCTGCTGCACGCGGCGGCGCTTCTCAGCGTCGTGTGGTTGTCCACCGTACCTAGCACCGCGCCCGAAAGGGAGCCGGAGGAGCTGATCGTTCTCGAGCTTGCCCCGCCAGAGAGCGGCGCACAAGCGCGCGTCGCCGCGGCCACAAACGAACCGGCCCCAGCGGGGGCCGACGCCCAAGCCGCCGGAAACGCAGCTGAGGAGGTCCTCGCCGCGCCCGAGGCTACAGGTCTAGAAGACGCGCCCGAAGCACCCGTCCGCCCCGAAACAGCCCAGAGCGAACCGTTGCCGCCGAGCGAGAACCCGCCGCAGGCCCGGCTACCCACGCAGACAGCTGCCACCTTTCCCGACCTACCCGTCCAGGCCCCGGCCAGCACGCTGCCGGAAATCCAAGCCGCCGTGGTCGCGCCGCAACCCTTGGATGACGCCCTCGCGCTGCCGACGCCCAACCCGGAGGCCGACGTGACGCCGCCTCGCCGCGTGAGCGTCATCCCGGAGGTCGCAGTCACCGAAGCCCAGGCGCTGCCGACGCCCGAGGTCACCGCAAGCATCGTCACCCGACCTGTCGCGCTGCCCCGGGTTCAGACCGTGGTTGCCGAAGGGGACGCTATCCCGAGGCCGGACGTGAGCACTGAGGTCGTCTCCCGCGTGGTACCCGAGCCGCAGGTTGACGCGGCCGTCTCTCAGGCGCAGCCTGTCCCGCAACCGGAAGTGCAGGCGGAGGTTGCAAGTGCGGTACCGGAGCCGCAGGTCGGCGCGGTCGTCGCCCAAACTCAGGCCGTGCCGCAGCCGGGCGTCACGGCGGCGGTTGCCTCGGCGGACGTTCCCGAGCCGCAGGTTGGGGTAGTCGTGCGCGAAGCGCAAAGGGTTCCGCAGCCTGTGGTGAGCGGTTCCGCTTCGCCCGGCGAGGACGTGCCACAGCCCGAGGTCGGCGTGGTCGTAACCCAAGCGCGACCGCTTACCGTGACGCCCGGTGTGGCCCTCAGCGAGGCAGTCTCCATCGTCACGCCGCGCGCGTCGGCGACGGTAGCGCCGCAAGCGGCTGCCGACGCCGGTAGTGGCCCGCGCAACGCGCAGGTTGAAGCTGGCCCCCGGGCGAGCCCCACCGGGCAGGGCGCGGCGTCGGACGGCCTTGGCGGCGCGGCGGCGGGCGTCGCAGAAGTTCAGAGCTTTGAGGCGACCCTCGAGAATCCCCTGGCCGTCCTTATCGACAACGCCGACGCCGCCTATCCGCAGGGGGGGTTAGTGGAGGCGGCGGGCGTCTTTGAGATGCCCGTAGAGGGAGGGATGACCCGCCTGATGAGCGTCTATACAAAAGACGACCCTGCTCAGGTCGGGCCGATTCGCAGTGCCCGGGACTATTTTTTGGAGGCTGTTCTCCAAATGAACGGCACCCTGGTTCACGTCGGCGGCGCGCCCAGCACGGTCAACCGCATCGCTACCGAGGGTCTGGCGACCGTAGACGCCCTCGAGCAGAGCACCCTCTTCGCCCAGGCGCAGGACCGCAGCGCGCCGCACAGCACCTTCTCCACGGGGACCACACTGCGCGACGCGGTCGGCCGTATTCCAAGTCAGGTCAGCGGCACACTCTACGCGCCCCCTGCCGACGCGGAGGACGTTTCGTCGCTCACGGTAGGTTACTCGGCGGAGTACACGAGCGGCTTTCGTTACCTTTCAGACCTCGACCAATACCGCTGGCTCCGTAGCGGCGCGGACGCGGTCGATGCGGCGGGCACAGCGGTCGCCGCCGACGCCGTAGTCGTAGCCCGCGTCGTCGCGTTCCCCTACTCGGGCGACCCGGAGGGGCGGCTCTACCTGCCCTACAGCGGCGGGGCGGCGACGCTCTACCTGCGCGGCAAGGCCGTCCTCGGAACCTGGACACCCGAGGGTGGCTTTTCGTTTTTCGCGCCGACGGGGCTTGAGGTTGATCTGACGCCGTTTAAGCACTGGATCTTGTTCGCGCCGGAGGCGGCGCAGGTCACGGTGCAGTAAGGTTGCAGCGGCCTGCGGAGAACGCCCTAAAACGGTGGGCCTTCGATGACGACCGCGCTCTGAGGCCATAGCCTCGAGCCCAGCGGTTTGACCAGTACAACCGGGTTCGGTTCGGCGTTCTTAAAAGGAAGATAAATGTTACCCACCGGGCGGTAGCCGCTCGAGCCGTATACCTCAGGGTCTCCCAACAAGATGGCAAACGGAACCACGCGGAAGTGCCGTTCGGCCTCCCTCAACATGGCCCTGACAAACCCGCGTCCCCGGTGGGAGGGCGCGACGCAGACCTCGGCGATACCTATGAAATGGGTAGTGCCCCTGTAGTAATGGTTTAAGCTTCATGAACGCTGAGATGCGTTGCCTGTAGAGGTAAGCAGGTCACTAAGAACGGACACATCCATGTCTTGGACAAAACGGCACCTGTCTTTGCCTTAAAGCAGCACCTCACGGGCTTGGCCGCTCCCGGGCCTGTACGCAACGGTAAACAGCGGTATCGGTGCAAGAGCTGCGGGCGGCGGTTCGTCTATGGAGCGACGAACAAGCGCATCAGCGAGGAGACAAAAGCTCGGGTGGACAAGCTCCTGCTGGAGAAGCTGTCACTGGCAGGCATCGCCTGGCTGCTCGACGTATCCGAAACTTGGCTCCAGGGGTATGTGAACCAGAAGTATGCCTGTGTGGAGCAGCGGGTAGGCCGACTTGTTCGCAAGACCTTGTCGTTCCCCAAAAGTTAGAGAACCATATCGCTGCCATCTGGCTCTTTAGCCATCATTACAACAGATCATTACCTCATTAGCACTACCTACGCTTCTAACAGCTATACTCGTCACTAACGAGAGCTTTTTGGGGAGAATCCGTCAGCGTTTTCGCGCTCGCTGACGCGTTCGGCGGCGACATCCCGTCGCGGTCATGGAAGCGTGAGTCTCGATGAAACCGTAGTAGAACCAACGTTTATGCTGGATGCTCAACACCTTACTCAGCTTGCACAAGATTGGCGGTGCGAGAGGTAAAGCAAATGTTATACCTAAAAAAGTGCCGCGGCCTTCACGCAGCTTCACGGCCTAAACGCGGGATGGGGCTTTACTTACGCCGCTTCTCCACCTACAGGAACCCTACGCTCGAGTGGCACGTCGATGGGCGTTTTTTCGGTAGAGTGTGAGGTTGATGACTCTACCAGCCGGGAAGGTGACCGCATGTTCGTAGCCCAGTGGATGACCCGCAAACCGCAGCGCGTCAGCAGCAAAACGCCGGTGATGGAGGCGATGCAGCTCCTGCGTAGGGGTGGTTACCGCCGCCTGCCGGTCGTTGACGGGGGCCGTTTGGTCGGGATCGTCACCGACCGCGATCTTAAAGACGCGACCCCGTCCGCGGTCAACACGCTCTCGGTGTACGAACTCAACTACCTGCTGAGCAAGCTTACCGTCCGCGAGGTGATGAGCGCCCCCGTGATCACCGTGTCGCCAGAGGACCCGGTCGAGCAGGCGTCGCTACTTATGGAAGAGCACAAAATTTCGGGCTTGCCGGTCGTGTCGGGAGGAACGCTCGAGGGGATGCTCACGATCAGCGATATGCTGCGCGCCTTTGTCGCCATGCTCGGCCTCCGTGACGGCGGCACCCGTGTGACGGTCAGCTTACCCGATGAGCCGGGGGCGCTCGGGCGGGCAGCGAGCGCGGCGACCCCGTCGAACATCATCGCAGTCGTGACCGCCGGGGAGCAGGCCGCAGGGCATGTCGGGGGGCACCGAGAACTGGTCTTGCGTGTTGTCGGTGAGGCGGCCGCCGAGTTTCCCGAGCGTTTGAGAGCTGCGGGCATACAGGTCAAGGACATCCGCTGATGGATGAATTCAGGCGGCTCGAGGCGGCGGCGCGCGGGGGCCGGGTGGCGCACACCGGCTTTTTAGAACCCGACGACGCGGCGAGCCTGTCCGCGCGTCTGAAGGGCGCGGGCGTGAGTGTGGACGCTGAGGGCGGCGTCACCGGAGCCAGACGCCGCGTGCTGACGGCCTATCCCGAGCACATTCCAGGAGCCAGCACGACGCTGGCGGCGCTTTACGTGGGCGGTGCCGTGAGCGAAGGCGACCTGCTCGCGGCGCTTAACGCGGCGGGCGTCGACAAAGAAGACATCGGCGACGTCGTCCCGCATCAGGACGGCCTCAGCGTGATCGTGCTGCCCCGGGCTAAAGACGCGGTTTTGAGGCTTTCTCACGTCGGCGGGCGGCCCGTTAGCGTGCAGGAAACCGACTTGTCCCGGCTTGCGCGTGGGCGGCGGCGGCGGCAACAGGTGATCGTGCCGTCCCTGCGCGTCGACGTGCTAGGGGCCAAAGCGTTCCGGGTCTCGAGGGCGTACTTCGCCAAGGGCGTCGCGGGCGGGCGGGTCAGCCTAAACGGTAGCGTCGCAGGCAAAGCGAGTAATGCCGAGGCGGGCGACGAAGTTTACGCCGAGGGCCTGGGCCGCTTTACGGTGCTGGAGGTGCAGGGCGAGACGCGCAAGGGCAACGTCAAGGTCGAACTCGAGGTCGAGCAGGGTTGACAGCCCCCCGCAGGCTTTATACAATTTCTTTTGCGTTTGTTGGGGTGTCGTCTAACGGCAGGACCGCGGATTCTGGTTCCGTTAATCGGGGTTCGAATCCCTGCACCCCAGCCAACCTAACCCTTAATGGGGTGTCGTCTAACGGCAGGACCGCGGATTTTGGTTCCGTTAATCGGGGTTCGAGTCCCTGCACCCCAGCCAGAGAAAAACGCTGTTAGGGACAACAAAGAGGCAGAGGCAGCTGAAATCTTCTCAGCTGCCTTTCTCGTAGTCGCAGGCAGCTGCACCTCTCCCACTAAAATGCTTTAGCCAAACCTGCTTGCTTAAGCACGCCGTTGGCCGTGTGGCGCGATTTGATCTTACCGTCGACGGGGAAATGCCTATTTGTGTGCGGGCTGTACCACAGCTCGCGATCCCCCCTACCCTGTCTATGGAAGGTGCAACCCGCTTCTTCAAGAAGTCTTTTGAGCTGCGGTGCATAATCCGCCATTACACCGTGTGTAAGGTGCGTTCAGCCTTCAGGTTGATGATGGACACCCCTTTGAAGTCAGGTGAGTTAAGCTCGAGCAGCTCCGGGATAAGCTCAGAAAGCTTGGTAGCCAACTGCTCTACAGTTTCAGCTTCCGTCACGAGGCCGGGAACCTGTTCGCTCTCGGCAACCCATACACCCGCCTCGTCATCCCAAAGGGCCAGAACTGTGATCTCCTGATGCGACGGCACATCCACAGTATAGACGCTCTACCTGAAGCGCATTCAAGTTTGGGTGCGTCCGAACGTGCGGCGACAAGGGCGTTGGTCAGTTTTTCAGGGTGCTTTCGGGCGGCGACGTGGTAGGCGTTGATACGCCCAGCGAGGTGGACTCGGTGCTCTCGTACATCTCTTGCTAGTCTTGACATGCGATTGTCCTTTCAAAAGGTCTAAGGGCTTTGTGTTTCGGGGCAATTGTGACCGGCTCGGAGTGCGCTTTGTGCCGGGAAGCAGGAGCGCACTTCGGGTTCTCAGTTTCAAACTTAGCGGGCTTGTTTGTACTCACCTCCTCTAGTCGCACTGTAAATGGAAGCGCCCGAACCTAAAAAGTCCGGGCGGGTTGTTCTGTCGTCAATCAGACTATTTTTGGTGGCCGCCCCGCTGGGCGCTTCCAATAGGGCAACGCTAGCAGCTCACATACTTCTTTGAGGGCTCCGTAGATCGTCTTGGAGCGTAGCCCATACCTACCTTCGAGTGAGTCACCGCCCCCCACCGGCTCAGATACAGGGATTCCACAACAACGGTATAAAACAAACAATTCAAGATGCCTTTTCAACTCGAGGCGCACTTCAGCTTCTTTCCCCCACTGCTTATAACGCGCTTCAGCCTCTGCAAAGTAGGTATTTCGAGCACGTTTGTATTCATCGTCAAACCGCTTCATTTCTTCTTCAATCGTCTTGATCTTCAAGTCGGCGTAGCGGATCGTCAGCGTGAAATCTGGCTCATAGGGGATTTTTGCCATCTCTCCAACAGGAAAGAAGCGACCGTCGTAGCGGAATTGACACCACATGTGGAGTGTGCTTAGCGCATCGTCAAAAACCCACCGGGCCTCAAGGTGATAGGTGCCAGCCCACACCAGTAGGGCGTCTCGCACATTGCGGCGGGATGGCAGCGTGTACTCATCCGCATACTTGAAGTTTTCCCACCCGCCAATAAACCCGTAGCGTTTCGACGCGCCGAACTCGGTAGATTCGTCCGGCAAACTGTCGTATAAGAGTTTGTAGGCCCCAAAAGGCTTTTGAGCGAGTTCTCGCACAACATGGGGCGCGTGCGTCTCAACGGCAGAAAGGAACTCGCGTTGAGCATGTAACGCTTCTTGTTTGCGAGTAGTGTAACTACCGCCCCAACCTAAACGCACTTCACTCTGTCCGTTCCCGTTTGCCGCCAGTGTACCAACTCTGCGATACTGGCCGTTTCCGACATACTCAACCTACCTCACATAATAGCAGAATGCCGTCTCTGACACGCTTACCGCACTCAGCTAAACTCAGCCGAAACGCTTGGCTTAGATTTTGGTTCCGTTAATTGGGGCTCGAGTCCCTGCATTCTAACCAAGCAGGGAACTTTTCTTATGTTTGTGTCTATAGTGGGCCAACGCCACAAAAGCTTAGTGGAGCACCAACGGCTGAAGCTCTACCGGCGTTCTGAACAGCTTGGTGTCGCGCTTATCAGAAGCTTTTTACATACCCGGTATGACGTGGCCGTAGGTGTCTGTCGTCTCGGAGATGCTCGAGTGGCCTAAGCGGTCACTCACCACCTTGAAGCACCCCTAGCAGCAAAAGCAGCGTGATACAGGTGTGACGGCAGATCGCAGGGCTCAGCGCTGTGCGCCTTTAGAGGTGCCGCCAGACCACCCTATCCGATGCGCGTATAGCTTATGAAGCTGCTCAGCTCCAGTAGTGCGTGCTCTCTAACTGACTCAAGACGGGCCGTATACCTGTCTTAACAGAGCGATCTCGTCGTACACGAGCCATTCTCTAACGATGCGGTCGTTCTCGATCTCGCTGTGCGTCACGCCCAGCAACCGTACCCGCTTGCCGCTCGGTGGCCCATACCAGCCGGGGCCAGTGTGGGTACCAAGCAGCGTCCAGCGCGTCGCTACGCGGTAACTGTTGTCGCCGTTAGGCAGCGAACAGATGTGATCGACCTGAATCAGTGCGTCGGGTAGGGCGGCGAGCAGGGCCAGCACGTTATAGCGGTAGTCACCACGACCGTAGAGCACGCGGTTGCCGGTGGTGTAACAGACCACGTTGGGGGCGTAGTAACGCTCGATCTGACCGAGCAGTCGTCGGTTCCAAATCTCGTGGATACTGCGGCGCATCATACGCTCCGGGTCGGACTCCCCTCTCTCACTCGGTTCAGGTGGCGGCGGTTCCTGACCCCGATGGTGGTCAACGTCGCCAAAGCTGTCGCTAGGGATGAAACCTGCGTCGTGGTCTTGCTGTGCTAAACGTTTGGCATAGATGTGAGGGTCTAGACCCAACCCGCGAACGATAGCCAAGGTGTCTTGAACGAGCCACTCCTCAACGATCTTGTTCTCCAAAACGAGGCAGTGCGCGACCCCGTAGCGCCTGATCCACCGTCCCGTGGGTGGACCATAGATCGAATACCCGGTGTTGCGGGCGATATTTAAGACGCGATGCGATGAGTGAAAGCCCGTCGTCTCATCACCCGACCAGATCACGTCGTCGGCGTAGGCTCGAGCGTTGGGAAACCCAGCTTGACGCTGAAGGGTATTTTCCACCATCTGGTCGCGCCCGTAAAGCATCACGCCGGAGGTGTGGACGCGGGCGTTATGGGTGTAGTGGGTATAGATGAGGCCGACGTCCCCACCCTCCCAGATGTCGTGGGTGCATTTGACGATGTAGTGGACGATGTCGACGTACTCGTCTTGAAAACCACGCAAGGGTTGCCTTCTGCCGCCTTCAGGTTCAAGGAGTTCGCCGATGTCGTGGTAGGGGACGTCCAAGGGTGCGAGCGTGCGTCCGGTCACCTCATCGGGTTTCGCGGCCTGCTCGTCTATACGGTTGTCTACGCTGTCGGACATAAGCTTAGTTCACTCCTGTCTCTGAGCCGCCAGGCTGCTCTGCGGAGGGCGGCGGGGATGCACCGGAGCCGTCCGGGGCGTAAAGCTGTGCCAGCAGCGCCAGCTCGTCGAACACAGTCCATTCCTCAAGGAACACTCCACCGTGCAGGCGGTGATGGGTGATGCCGAGGACGTTGACCCGGCGACCGGTGGGCGCACCGTAACGGCTGGGGCCGTCATGCGTGCCGAAAAGCCGCCAGCGTACGGCGACGCGCCAGTCGGCACCGCTGCCCACGCAAGACAGACGCTCGAGCTGCACGGTCGCGTCGGGAAAGGCCGCGAGTAGAGCGAGCGCGTAGGCCGTAAAACCGTCGCGGGTACCCAGGCGGGTTCCGGAGGGGCCGAAGAAGCGGTAGTCGGGGGCGTACAGCTCGGCGACGCGGTCGAAACGGCGACGGTTCCAAAGCTCGTGCCAAACCCAGGCCACAAAGGCTTTAATACCGTCTCCCGGAGCGCCGTCACTCAGTAGGGGCCGGGGCGGGCTGTCGGGTGGGTTTTGACCACGCAGGCGCTGGGGCTCCCCGACACCATGCGGGGGCAGTGGGGCGGGGTGAACCCCGGTGACCGCCCCGACCGCCTCAGCGACGCCGAGGCCGAGTTGCCGAACGACCGCCAGCCCATCGTGTACGACCCAAGTCTCGGCGATACGCCCACCACGCACGAGGTAATCGGTGACGGTGCGGTAGCGGACCCGCTTGCCGGTCGGCCTACCGAAGGCGCTGTAGCCCGTATTGTGCGCTACTCTGGTGGCGTGGTGCGAGACATACCCGCGCGCCCCATCCCAAATCACGTCCTCTCCATAGAGCCGGAGGTCGGGAAAGGCGGCGAGTTGCGCCACGGCGTCCGTCACCAGGTCATCCCGACCGTAACAGTCCCCAAAGGCGGTATGAATGTGGACATTATGCTGATAGTGGTCATAGATGAGCCCGACAGCCTTCTCCTCCCACACGCGGCGCACACCCTGAACGACGTGCTCGGTAGCCTCACCCGAGGGGTCACGGACGGAAGTAAGAGCGTCCGGGGAGCTGTCCATCCGTTAGCTGAGCCTCAGCACTACGCGGTAGGAGTAGGGGTCGCGGCACCTCAAGAGGGCCACTCGAGCTGTTTAAGCAGAGCGATTTCGTCGTACATAAGCCACTCTCTGACGACCCGGTTGTCCCGGATTTCACTGTGCGTGACCCCCATAAGCCGCACCCGTTTGCCCGTCGGCGCGCCGTACCACCCCGGCCCGGTATGCGTGCCGAGCAGCGTCCAGCGCACGGCGACCCGGTAGCCGGTTTCGCCGTTCGGCACCGAAGCCGCGTGATCGACCAAAAGTAGGGCGTCGGGTAGGGCGGCGAGTAAAGCCAGCAGGTTGTGGCGGTAGTCGCCGCGGCCATAGAGGATACGGTTGCCGGTCGTGTAACAGACCAAATTTGGGGCGTAATAGTGTTCTAACTGCCCCAACATCCGCCAGTTCCAAATCTCGTGCAGGCTGCGGCGCATCAGCGTTTCAGGTTCGACCGTCCCCAGCTCGTCGGGCTCCAGCGGAGGGGGCTCTTGGCCGCGGTGGTGGTCCACGTCGCCGAAGCTGTCGCGGGGAGCGAAGCCCGCGTCGGCGTCGCGCTCGGCCAAACGCCTTGCGTAAGCGTGGGGGTCCAGGCCCAAGCCCTGCATGATGGCGAGGTTGTCGGACACCAACCACTCTTCGACGATGCGGTTTTCCAGCACCAAGCAGTCGGCTATCGTGTAGTGGCGCATCCAGCGCCCGGTAGGGGGGCCGTAGACCGAGTGGCCCGTGTGCTGCGCGATATCGTAAACCCGGTGCGACGAGTAAAAACCCGTCTCTTCGTCGCCCGACCAGATCACGTCATCGGCGAACGCGCGCAGGTTCGGGAAGGCGGCCCGGTTTTGCAGGGTGTTCTCGGCGACCTTGTCGCGCCCGTAGATCATCCCTTCCGGCGTGTGGACCCTTGCGTTATGCGAATAGTGGCTGTAAATCAGCCCGACGTCGCCGCCCTCCCAGATGTCGTGCGTGCAGCGGACGATGTAGTGCACGATATCGACGTAATCGTCCCGGAAGCCGCGCATGGGCTGCCGCTGCTCACCTTCCGGGTAGAGCAGCTCGTGAACGTCACGGTAAGGCACGTCGAGAACCGGCTGAGCGGTCGCCTTAGCTTTTGAGGGGTGTTTTTGTTCAGACATGTTATTTTACCGCTCCCGAGGTGATGCCGCTGACGAAGTGACGGCGGATCAAGAACGACAGGGCGATCAGCGGCACCATGATGAGCACGCCCACCGCCGACATCTGCCCCCAGATCACGCCGGTGGCGCTGTTCATCAGGTTGAGACCGACTTGCACGGTCGTCACCCGCTGCCCGCCGACGACGAGCGCGAAGATGAACTCGTTCCAAGTAGAGATAAACGCAAACGCCGCCGATACGATGATGCCCGGCAAGATGAGCGGGAAGGTGATGTGGCGCAGGACGCCGAAGGTGGTGCTGCCGTCGACGTAGGCGGCCTCCTCGAGTTCCCCCGGCAGGGCGTCGACAAAACCTTTTAGGAGCCAGATCGCGTAGGGCAGCGTAAACGACAAGTTCAGGATGATGAGCGCCGCGTAGGTGTCGAGCAGGGTGAAGCGGGAAAGATTATCGAAAAAGGACACGTCAAGCCAGCTCTCGGGAAGCCAACCGAACGGTCGCCGGAAAAGGTTGTAAAAGGGCAGCAAGACCACAACCGGCGGTAAAAACTGCGTTGCTAAGACCCAGACCAAGAGCAGGTCGCTGCCGCGGAACCGGAACCGCGAAAACGCGTAGGCCGCGACGATAGCGACCGGCAGGGTGATGAGGATGGTGATGCTCGAGACAACCAGACTGTCGACCAGCATGTCGCCCGCACGGTAGGTGTCGGAAAAGATCGTCCGAAAGTTCGCCAACGTAGGCTCGAAAAAGAGCCGGAGTGAAAAGGCGTCGCGCTGCCCCTTGAAGGCGGTCAGGGTAAGCCAGAAGATGGGCAGCAGCACGAACACGACAACGAGAAGCGAAGCGAAGGTGTCCATGAGGTTGCCCCACCGGAGGCGTGGGCGCGGGCGTCCGGTCATAGCGGGGGTGCGGGCTCGGGTGACGGTCATAATCCTCCTACGCCCTCCGGAAAAGCACGCGGACGTAAAGAAATGCGAATAGCGATAACGCGACAACCAGGATGTAGGCCATCGCCGAGGCGTACCCCATGTCGAGGCCCCGCCCGAAACCGACCTGATAGATAAGGTGATTGATCGTCTCGGTCGCGCGCCCCGGCCCGCCTCCGGTCATTGTCACCACTTGGTCGAACATCCGGAGGGACGAGATGATCTTAAGGAGTGTGACGATAAGGATGACCGGGCGCAAGAGAGGCAGCGTGATGTGCCAGAAGATGCGCCCCGAGGTCGCCCCGTCGATTCGCGCGGCGTTAAAGATGTCGGTGTCAATCGAGCCGAGCGCCCCCAAAAACATCAGCGCGAACAGGGGCGCCCACCCCCACACCTCACTCATCGCCATCCAAAAAAGCGCCCAAAAACCGTCGGCGAGCCAGATGGTGTCCGCGGTGACGGGAAACTTCAGCGCCGGGAGCAGCGTCAGGCGTCCGGCTTCAAGCCCCCCGATCTGAAACGCCGGGTAGTGAACGAGCCCGCCCAAGGTCAGCACCCAACCGACCGAACGCACGATCACATCGGCAATCGCGTCGAACACGCCGGAATGGCTGTCGAGCATAAACCGAAACGAAAACCCCTTGAGCGCGGGCGAGACCGCGAACGGGAAGATCAGCAGAACCTTGACGAAGGTGTGTAGGCGGCTCGCTTTTTGTAGCAGCAGCGCGATGCCGAGCCCAAGCGACACCGCGAAAACGACGGCCAAAGCTGTGTAATTGACTGATACGAGCAGGCTGTTGAGAAAGTCGCTGTCGCCAAACGCGCGGGTGTAGTTTTCAAATCCGACCCAGCGCTCCTGTCCGGGGCGGCTCAAAACCCAGTAGCGAAACGAATTGGCGAGCGCGTAGACGAGCGGGTAGGTCGTCGTCAGCAGGAGAAGGGCGACGGCGGGCGTTAAAAGCCAGAAAAGGGTGCGGCGGCTATGGATAAGCGTCTCCTCTCCCGGTGGCGCTAAGGCCACCACGCGTCAGCAACTTGTACAGGGGGACCCGACCGTACACGGCTACAGTCCAGGGCTCGGCGGGGTTATAAGGGTTTACCTGGGGGACCCCCGCGCAGGGTATAGCCGGTCGGGGACGCCCGTTGAGACGTCCCCGACTCAATGTGCCTTAGTAGTACCCCGCTCGCGACATGATCTCTTCGACGTCGGCGGCGGCAGTATCGAGCGTGCCCTTTACGTCGGCCCCGTTGGCGATCTCGTTGATGGCGACCTCTAAAACCGACTGGACCTCGAGCCACTCCGGTACGAGCGGTTCCGTACGGGCCTGTTCCAAAGAGTCCGCCATCGCCTCCTGCAAACCGCCGGTCGTTTCGTTGACCTCGGGCGACCGCAGCGCCGAGTAGCGCGTCGCCACCACCGTCGAGAGTTCGGGAACGCTCTTGTCGAGGACCAGCTCGAGGTTTACCTGGTCGTTCGTTAAAAACTTGAGGTATTCCCAGGCAGCGTCTTGGTTGCGGCTGCCGCTAAAAATCCCGACCGGCCAGATATAGCCGTACGAGGTGCGCTCACCACCCTCCCAACCCGGCGCGGCGACAAATCCCAGGTTGTCGATCACCTCCGGCTCGGAGAACTCCGGATTTGCCAGACTTTCGTAGATCCACGACCAGCCGGGAAACATCGCCGCGCGCCCCTGGGCGACCGCCTGCCAGCCTTCTTGTTCGCCCTTGGTCACAGCGTCGGGCGCGGTCAGCCCTTCGCGGATAAAGTTCGCGTAGAACTCGGTTACTTCGAGGCCCGTCTCGTTGTTAAAAATAGGCCGGTTGTTCTCGTCGAAAACGTCGCCGCCCGCGCCCCACAGCATCGACAACCAGGGAAACAGATTCTGGCCCGTACCGACGTTGTAGTAGAGCGACACGCCCTCCATGTCGGTTTGTTCTCGGATCGTCTGGGCCGCTGCCGCGACCTCTTGCCAAGTGGTCGGCACCTCGAGCCCGGCTTCCTCCAATAAGTCTTGGCGGTACCAGAGCATAAAAGCGTGACCCCGCAAGGGCAGGCCGTAGAGCGTGTCGGTGCCGAGCCGCGCGGCGTCCAAGTAGACCTCGGGGTAGTCGCTCAGATCGACGCCGTCGGCGGCGGCGCGGTCGTCGATGGGGAGGAGGAAGGGCTCGAGCTGCGGCCCCCAAGCGTCGACCCAGGCCACGAGGTCGTAACTGCCGGTCCCTGCGGAGGCTTCGACCAAGATTTCGTCTTTGTACGATTCGTACGGCGTGTTCGACCAGTTGACGGTGATGCCGGTAAGTTCGGTGAATTCCTGCGTGCGCTCAATCAGCGCGGCAAACTGCGCGACCGCCGTGCAGCAGATTAAAAAATTGAGTTCAGTGCCGTCATAGGGTTTGCCTTCTTGTAGGTTGTAATCGGCGGCGGTGGGGGTTTGCGCGCCTGCGATAGACAGCGCCAAGACGAGAAGAAGCGACCAAAACCGTTTCATCTAATGCCTCCTGATTTTGTGATTACCTCACCGACCGCCCGTTCCGGAGCCGGACTGTTCTGAGAACTGCACCGTACTACGTATTCACAAAAATTGTCAACTCCATAGAGCAGGACTTCTTTGTGCATAGTCTTTAGCTTATTAAGCTAAAAAGTGTAGATTTAGACACTGTTGACAGCCGTGTCTGCAAAATCTATAGTGCTTAGTGCTCTCTGTGTGATTACGTAGTCACATACAAGCAGCTATCCAGGGAAAGATGAAAGGGGTTGTAATGGCGGTAGACGTACCCGTAGACCCTCGAGACCACACGCCCGCAAACCGGGAACTCGGTGCCATGACGGGCCGTATCAGCCGTTTTAAAGAGATGCTCGCACAGCCCAGCCCGATGATGTTTATCGACTCTCCCCTACCCCACCACCAGCGCCTCAATTACGCCGTGATCGGCGACACCGCGAGCGAAAACCCGAGCTTCGCCCCGATGATCGGTCTGCCGCACCGGTTTCAGATCGGGATGGTCAAGGCTGAACCCGGCAACGGTCCCGCCTACCATACCCACGACTACGTGGAGTGCTTTATGCCGCTGACCGAACACAGATGGCGGTTTTACTGGGGCGAAAACGAAGATAGGGTCGACGGCGAAACGGTGCTGGAAAAGTGGGACTTTATCAGCTTGCCGCCCAAGCTCTGGCGCGGTTTCGAGGTCTTGCCGGGCGAAGCAGGTACGGCCTGGATGTCCGCGGTGCTCGATCCTCACGACGTTTTTACCTTTAAGGACCCCTACTGGTCGCCGTACGTCACCAGGGCCGCTGAGAAGATGGGGTACGAAGCCGACGAAACGGGCAAGATGGTCCGAGTGCCGGACGACCATGAGGACCGTGAACGAGAGGTGCTGGAGCGTATCGGCAGCCATGAATAAGCCACCGTGCCGCCACGTAGCCCGGGTACACCTCTCGGCGTCTCAGGTGACTTGGGTGGTGTCCGAAACGGCTACACAGCCCTATCTGGTCCCCACGTCTTAGGCATGAAGGTACCGCTCGTCTGCTACCCGGAACGCTCTGTACCGAGACGGTCTTTGCAGCTCAGGTGGACGCGCTCAGCGACGTGGCCGAGCCGTTCGTGCTTTTGGCTACTGAGGGACGCGACATCGTTGGGTGCGCCGCAGCGACCTTGCGAAGAGCACCTGAACGTTTTGCGCTCGTCGGCTTTTCACTCGGAGGACTCGTGGCTCTCGAGATCATGCGGCAGGCACCGGAGCGCGCGGTCAAACTCTGCCTTTTAAGCACCAACCCGCGGGGCAGTACGCCCTACAACCACGAGACTTGGGCGCGCTGGCGGCAGGGGGCACTAGGAGGCCGCTTCCCCGACATCGTCCGCAGCCATACCGAGGGGGTTTACGGTGAGACGAGCGCAGCGGCGAGGGTCCGAGAGGTTGTAGAAGCGATGGCGTTCGCGGTCGGCGTCGAGACCTTTTTGGTGCAGTTAGGGCTTTTGGAAAGTCGCGCCGACAGCCGCCCGTCGCTGCACACTATCGCCTGCCCGACGCTGCTTATCGCCGGACGTCAGGACCGGGTGACGCCGCTGGAGTTGCACCACGAGATGCGCGACCTCATCCCGAGCGCGCGTCTCGAGCCGCTCGCGGCGTGCGGTCACTACGCGCCGCTCGAGCAACCCGAAGCGGTGTCCGCCCTTATGCACGACTGGCTGCGAGCGTGACACACAGCCGCGAGCGTAAAACCTCGAAAGAAAGGCGGGTCATGCACCACGACCCAACCCCATGTTAAAAAACGTGGCGAAGCAAAAACTAAAGGCCGGGGAACCCGTACTCAACGGCTGGCTTCATATCCCTTCATCGCTCAGCGCCGAAGCGATGGCCCATCAGGGGTTCGACACCCTGACGATTGACCTCCAACACGGCCCCTTCGGATTCGAGGCCGCCTTGCCGATGCTCCAAGCGATCTCGAGCACGACTACCGTGCCGCTCGCCCGCGCGCCGTGGAACGAACCCGGAGTCCTGATGAAGCTGCTCGACGCGGGCTGCTACGGCGTCATCTGCCCGATGATCAGTACCCGCGCGCAGTGCGAGGCGTTCGTGGGGGCCTGCCGCTATCCACCCCACGGCTACCGCTCGTTCGGCCCCACCCGTGTCCGCCTCTACGCGGGTGACGACTACGCGCAGGGTGCCAACGATGAGGTGCTGACGTTCGCCATGATCGAAACCGCCCAGGCACTCGAAAACCTCGCTGAAATCATGTCCGTCCCTGGCTTAGACGCCGTCTACGTCGGTCCCGCCGACCTCAGTCAGGCGCTCGGCGGCGCACCGGGGGCCGATTGGGGTGAGGGTCCGGTGGTCGCGGCGCTGGGACAAATTCTCGAGGCTGCTCAAGAACACGGGCTTATCGCCGGGGTCCACACCATGTCGGCGGCCTACGCCAAGCGGATGCTCTCACTCGGCTACCGCTTCGTCACCGTGCAGTCGGACCTCAACTATCTCGTAGCCGGAGCGAAGGCGACCGTTGCGGCGTTCGGCGAGCCATCTCAGGCGACGCCGGCGTCACCCTAGAACCGTGACCCAGCAACGAAAAAAACCCTCTAAAGCTCCGGCAAACGTCACCTCGCACGACGTCGCTAAGGCGGCGGGCGTCTCGCAGTCGGTCGTCTCGCGGGCTTTTAGCGCAAACGGGAAGATCGCACCCGAGACGCGCAAACGGGTGCTCGGCGTCGCCCAGGACCTCGGCTACCATCCGAACGCCTTTGCGCGCAGCCTGGTTCAGCAGCGCACCCGGATCGTCGGCGTACTGATCGCGCGGCTTGACAACCACCTTTATCCAAAGGTGTTAGACGCGTTTACCGCGCAGCTCTGGGCGGCCGGGCGGCAGGTCATGTATTTCAACGTCGATGACGGGGGGGACATCGACAAGGTGCTGCGGACGGCGCTACAGTACCGCGTCGAGGCGATGGTCGTCGCCTCGATCACGCTGTCGTCGCACATGGCCGAAGTTTTTTGCGACGCGGGCATCCCGGTCGTGCTCTTTAACCGCTACCTGGACGATCCCAACGTCCACGCCGTCTCGTGCGACAACGTCGCGGGTGGCCGGATGGTCGCAGACGCCTTTTTAGACGCCGGACACACGCGGTTCGCCTTTATCGGCGGCCACCCCGACACCTCGACCAACCACGACCGCAAGGGCGGTTTTATGACCCGCTTAAAGGAGCGCGGCGCGGCGCTTTCGTACGCGCTCGAAAAAGACTACAGCTACGACTGGGGCCGAAACGCGGCCCACCATCTGCTCAGCCAAAAGGGGCCGCCCGACGCACTTTTTTGTGCAAGCGATCTTATCGCGCTCGGCGCACTCGACACCGCCCGCGCCGAGTGCGGTCTGCGGGTTCCCGAAGACGTCGCTATAGTCGGCTTCGACGATATTGAGGCGGCCTCGTGGCAAAGCTACGCGCTTACGACGGTGCAGCAGCCCGTCGACCTCATGCTCGCCGAAACGCTGGCCGTTATTCTCCATAAGGACTCGCAACCCAAACGCGTCACGGTGCCGGTCACCTTCGTCGAGCGCGGCACCACGAGACCCCGGGTGCCTTCAGGCGAGGTCGTAGCGCTGTGATAGAACGGCCCCAAACACCTGTCTTTCTTAAAGCTTTACCCGGCGCGGCCCGCACACGCAGGTTGCGGCGTCTTACTTCCCCTGTCCGCTGTGTGGGCAGGAGCGTCCCAGCCTCGTGGCCCGAAGGAGCATAATGCTGAAAACCATCAAGTCCGGTACCGAAGTCGAGATTTTGGAGACCCTCACCGCGCAGGTCGAGGAGACCGTCAAGTCGATCCTTACAGACGTGCGGCGTGAGGGCGACGCGGCGGTAAGGCGGTACTCGGAAACGTTCGACCGCTACAACCCCGAGAGCTTTCGCTTGAGCCAAGAGGAGATCGACGCGGCGGTCGCCTCGCTCGCCCCGGACGAGCTGAGCGCGCTCCAGTTTTCGCTCGAGCAGATCACCCGTTTCGCCGAGGCGCAGCGCTCGAGTATGCACGACGTCGAGATCGAAACCCTGCCCGGTGTGACCTTGGGGCACCGCCACATCCCCATCGACTCGGTCGGCTGTTACGCGCCGGGGGGCCGCTACCCGATGGTCATTTCGCCCTTTATGAGCGTCGCTACCGCGAAAGCGGCGGGCGTGCGCCGGGTCGTCGCCTGCACCCCGCCTAGGAACGGCCAGCCGCACCCGGCCACGGTCGCGACGATGGCGCTCGCGGGGGCCGACGAAATTCTTGTCTTGGGTGGCGTTCAGGCGCTTGCGGCGATGGCCTACGGGACCGAGGATTTAGAGCCGGTCGACTTTCTGGTCGGCCCCGGAAACGCCTACGTCGCCGAGGCCAAACGGCAGCTGTTCGGTACCGTGGGCATCGACCTGCTCGCCGGCCCCACCGAGATTTTGGTCGTCGCCGACGACACCGCCGACGTAGAAATGGTGGCGACCGACCTCCTGGGACAAGCCGAGCACGGGCCGACCTCGGTAGCTGTCTTGCTGACCTCGAGCGAACGGCTGGCGAACAGCCTGGAGGCTGAGATCGAACGGCAACTCAGCGTGCTCGCCACCGCCGACGTCGCCGGTCAAGCGTGGCGCGACTGCGGTCAAGTCTTGCTGGTCGACTCGCGTGAGGAACTCGTCACCGAAACAGACCGCATCGCCTCCGAGCACGTCGAAATCCTGACCGAAGACCCCGATTACTTTCTCGAGCACTTGACCAACTATGGCTCGCTCTTTTTGGGGCCGGAAACGAACGTGGCTTACGGCGACAAGACCATCGGCACGAACCACATCCTGCCGACAAACCGCGCCGCGCGCTATACCGGGGGGCTGTGGGCCGGGAAGTTTCTTAAAACCGTGACTTACCAGCGCTGCACCCCCGAGGCGAGCGTCGTGATCGGTGAAAACTGCGTCAAGGTGTGCGACTTAGAGGGCTTCGCCGCCCACCGCGAACAGGCCGCGCTGCGGGTGCGCCGCTACGGGGACCGCACGCCGGTCGCCAAGTAGGCAGTGACCGAACCAGCGGGCCGCGTCGCCCTCGTCACCGGAGCCGCGGGAGAGATCGGCTCGGCCATCTGCCGCCGCCTAGCCGCTGAGGGGTACCACGTCGTCGTAACGTACCGCCGCAGCGCGGATGAGGCGAGAGCACTGCTCGCGGCGTTGCCCGGTGACGGACACTGGCTGGGGCAGGCCGACGTCACGGACACCCCTTCGCTAGGTCGCCTCGCCCTGGAGGTCGGGGATGCCTATGGTCGCTTGGACGTGTTGGTCAACAACGCGGGCTTTACCCGCTACGTCGCCCACGACGACCTCCATACACTTGACGATGGGCTTATCGACGAGATTTTCCGCGTCAACTGGCGCGGCGCTTTCTCGGCGGTGCGCGCCTTCGAGCCCCTTCTGCGCGCGAGCGGCGCGGGCGTCGTCGTCAACATCTCGTCGGTCGCCGGGACCACAGGAGAGGGGTCGAACGTGGCCTACTGCGCGTCGAAGGCTGCGCTCGACGCGATGACCAAATCCCTGGCACGGGCGCTCGCGCCCGCTATACGGGTGATGTCGGTCGCTCCCGGACTCGTACAGGGAGCTTATTCACAGCGGCTCGAGCCCGCATGGGCGCAGGCGCAGGCGGCGAACACCCCGCTGGGACGCCTCGCCACTGCCGACGACGTAGCCGCAGCGGTCTACGCCGTCGCCGCCGCGCTGAGCTTTTCAACGGGTTGCATCATCCCAGTAGACGGCGGTCGTCCGCTCGGCAACGGCTGACTTAGGACACTGAACTTAAAACACTGAGCTTAAGACACAGTGAGGAAGGTGACCCCATAGCCAGATTGTTCGGACTCGCAGGCGTGCAGATGTCGGTCGTCCCTTGGGACGTCGACGCTACCGTCGAGAAGATGGCCGGTTTTGTTCGTGACCTGGCGCGCAGCGTCCCCTGGGTCGAGCTGGTGGTATTTCACGAGCTGGCCGCCCCCGGCGTGATGCAGTTCAGCACACCACCCTCGCCACAGGTTCTGGCCGGTGTACAACAGTCGATCCCCGGCCCGCTGAGCGACCGGCTCTGCGCCTTAGCCCGCAAGGAAAAGCGCTGGTTGTTACCAGGCAGCCTCTATGAACTCGAGGACGGGAAACTTTTCAACACGGCTATTGTGATCTCGCCCGCGGGCGAGATCGTCGCCAAGTACCGCAAGCTGTTCCCTTGGTACCCATTCGAGGCAGAATTTACCGCCGGAGACGAATTTTGTGTGTTCGATATTCCGGGCATCGGCAGGTTCGGCTTGTCAATCTGTTACGACATGTGGTTTCCCGAAACGGTTCGGACGCTCGCTTGGCTGGGGGCCGAAGTGGTCTTGCATCCGACGCTGACGACCTCCGGGGACCGCGAGCTCGAGCTCGTCTTGGGTCAGTCCCACGCGATCACGAACCAGTGTTACTTCGTCGATATCAACGGCGTCGGCCCCTGGGGCGGCGGCTATTCGCAGATCATCGACCCCGACGGACGCGTTGTTCAGCGCGCCTCAGGACAGGAAACGGTCGTCACCGAGATACTCGACCTCGACCGGGTTACGCGGACGCGCGAACTCGGCACCCTGGGGATGACGCAAAGCTTGAAGAATCTGCGCGACAGCCGTGTTACCTTTCCGCAGTACGGAGGCGAATTTGCTCGTGGTGAAGTCTTCAAAAAGCTCAAGCCCGAGGGTACCTGAGCGCGTCGGGTGACCCGTCGGTCGCTCACGGTGAAGCTTCTTGTTATGAACGAACGGGGCGCTTGTCGCACCTCAGCCCCCGACCGTAAAGCCGCCATATTTGTTAAAGCTTGGCGCGGACTTGGCGATGGTTGTTATGCCGAGTGCAACCTGCTCGCCGAGCACGTTACCCGTTACCGATACGCCGTCTCGGCGAGGCTCGAGGCTAAACAGACTTAGGTTCAGGACGATGGTGTGGAAGCGCGAGAAATCGGGTGATGTACGCTAGCCCTGCGCCGAACATCGGTGCCCACAGCTCCCAATCATGGCCTCCGCTCGCGATACGGAGTGTTGCCGCACGGCCCAATTCCTTACACAGACGTTCAAAAAGAAGCACCGCTTGATACTCGACGTTGTACTGCCACCCCGCGGGCTCGTTCCACTCGTCATCACCAACGGCGATAAAGATCGGCACCTCGAAGCCTTTTTCGACGTAGCTTTTCAGCGTTTCAGGATAGTTGAGCCGAGACCATAGCGCCGGGTCGAAGGGGGTACCGAACGCTCCGGTCAGCGCACTCGAGCCCGGCGGCGGCAGAGCGTTATACAGCGCCGGGCTCAGCAAAATGGCGGCGGCGAACCACTCCGGGTACGCCAGAGCGTACCGCAACGCGCCGTAGCCACCCATCGAAAAGCCAGCAACGGCTCTCCCTTCCCGCAAGGAGATCGTCCGGTACGCCGTGTCGACGAACGGGATGAGCTCAATTATAAAGGCGCGTTCAAACGGTTCTACCGTGTCCACCCACCAGTGCGCGGCGCGCGGTGCTACGGCGATAGCAGGCGGTACCTTGCCCGCTTTTATAAGCGTATCGAGCACCCCTATGCCCGTATGCCACGACGTTTCATCGCCGCCGCTGCCGTGCAGGAGGTAGAGGACAGGATACTCGAGCCCAAAGGGTTGATCCGTGCTGCGATCTAAAGGTAAAGGCCTCGGCATCCCGCTGTGGCTGCTCCTGCCCGCATTCGTGCCCATCCTCATCTTCTCGGTCGCGCCGCTTTTGCAGGGCATCTACCTGGGTTTTACGGACTACGAACTCGGCAATAGCGTCACCACCTTCGTATGGTTCGACAACTTCCGCTTTCTGCTCACCGACTACCTCTTCTGGCAATCGTTTCGCATCGGGGCCATCTGGACGGTTCTGGTCACCGTCGGCGAGGTGGTACTGGGGTTTATCCTGGCGTCGCTGTTAAACGCGCGGCTGCCCGGACAGACGCTCGCGCGGGTTCTGGTGCTGGCTCCCTGGGCCATCCCGCCTGTGATCAAGGGGCTGATGTGGCGTCTTATCTACCACCCGGAGGCGGGGCTGCTCAACACCACGCTTCAGCAGCTGGGCGTCCTGAGCCAGCCGGTGAACTGGCTCAACTCGTTTGTCTGGGCGCTACCCGCCGTTATCTTAGTGGGCATCTGGTCGTCCCTGCCGACGACCACCATCGTGCTCCTAGCAGGTCTACAGTCGATCCCGCAGGAGTTGAGGGAGGCCGCGGCCATAGACGGCGCGGCGAGTCGGGCTCAGTTCCGCAACGTCACACTGCCGCTCATGAAACCCGTTTTAATCTCCATTTCGGCGCTGCAATTTATGTGGAATTTCAACTCGTTCGGGCTGGTATTCGTTCTCACCGAGGGTGGTCCGTCGGGGTCGACCCGGCTTCCGATGCTGTTCGCCTATGAAGAGGCGTTTCAGTTCGGCAACCTGGCGTACGCGTCCGCGCTCGGCACAGCGATGACCTTGGTGGTCGGGATCGTGCTCGTCTTGTACCTCCGTAGTCAGTACAGCTCCGACGGAGGTGCGTAGGGTGGTTGGAGAGCGTAAGGTTGTCCCCAGACTGTTTATGACGGTCCTTTTATACGCCTTCGTGTTCTTTTTGGCGTTCCCCTTTTTATGGCTGATCTTTACCTCGCTTAAGTCGAGCAGCGAGATCATGATGCGGGGCGGAAGCCTGTTGCCGCAGCAGGTGACGTTTGAAAACTACCTCACCGCCGTGAGGGAGGAGCGCATCGTGGGGTCGGCGCTCAACACGCTCAAGGTCAGCGTCGCCTCGGCGCTGCTCACGCTCCTTATCGCTACGCCCGCGGCCTACGTGCTCGCGCGCAGGCCGAAGGGCATCAACCAGCCCGTCATCGGCTGGATTCTCGTCTCCCAAGCATTCCCGCTGATTTTGATCATCATCCCGCTATTCCTGATTCTCAACCGCCTCTCTTTAGGCAATACCCATCTCGGGCTCGTGCTCGTCTATGTGGTGTGGAGCTTGCCCTTCGTGATCTGGATGCTCCGCGGCTACGTTCAAAACATCCCCGTAGAGATCGAACTCGCGGCGGCCATCGACGGCGCGAACCACCTGCGGATCATCACTCAGATTTTGATTCCACTGATTCTGCCCGGTCTCGTCGCCACCGGGTTATACGCCTTTATAAATGCTTGGAACGAATTTTTCTTCGCGCTCGTGCTCCTTAAATCGCCCGAGTTGCAGACGATTCAGATCAATCTCGCCCGCTTTCGGGGCATCGAGGGGCTGGCGCGTTGGGGTCCGCTCGCGGCGGGCAGCGTGATCGCTACCATCCCCACCCTTATCCTGTTCGGCTTTATTCAAAGGGGCCTGGTTTCGGGCCTTTTATCAGGGGGTGTCAAGCAATGACGTAGCGCCGACCCGACCGCCGAAAATCACCCAAAATGTCGCCTAGGAGGGCCAACCCATGAGAGCAACTTTCCGCACCGTTTTAGCAGGCCTGATCATCAGCTCGGCCTCCGCGTTCGCTCAGGAACCTACCCAACTGAGGTTTGTCAGCCTCGCCTGGCAGGAGCAGGCTATCGCCTCGGTCAAAGTGATCGTGGCGGCGTGGAACGAGGCCAACCCGGACATCCAAGTCGAGTATCAGCAGGTCGATTGGGGTTCGATCAACGACTACCTCATCACCTCGTTCGAGACGCAAGCCGTGCCTGATGTGTTCCACTACGAGTCCACCCAGATCAAAGATTTTGGGGCGCGCGGCTACCTCACCGACCTCGCGCCGCTGATCTCAGGCGACCTTGCAAACGACGTGGTCGAGGGTGCCTGGGCTACCGTCGAAGGCGAGAACGGCGAGCTCTGGGGCGTGCCCTTTTTGTGGGAGTCTCGCATCGTTTTGTATAACCGAGACCTGCTCGAGGAAGAGGGCATAGAGCCGCCCACTGTCGACGACCCCTGGACCTGGGAAGAGTACCGCGACGCCTCCTTGCAGCTCACCAAAGACACCGACGGAGACGGGAAGATCGACCAGTGGGGCTCCGCGGTCGGGCTGAGTTCACCCGTCAACTTCGTGCTGAACCTGAGCATCGGCTTCGGCGGTCAGTATTTTTACGAAGAAGACGGTAGGTGGGTCGTCCGGGTCGGGGACGCCGAAAAAGCGTTTCTCCACCTGATGACGGACATGCTGTACGAGAATCCGAGCATCGCCCAAGACGGCGTCGGCCTCTCCGGGCCGGAACTCTTCCCGGGATTTTTCGAGGGCCGCTACGCCATGTTGCCGGGCATCGGGGTGTGGGCGCGCCAGCAGATTGTCGAGAGCGGACCCCAGGACTTCAACTGGGGCGTGTTGCCGCCGCTTAAGGCCGAAACGCAGAATCAGGGGTCGTCGACGCAGACGCTGAGCATTCCCGCGGCTTCACCCAACCAGGAGGCCGCCGCGCAGTTCGTAGAGTTCTTCCTGAACAGCCAAAACATGGCGACGCTCGCGCAGGGCGACTGGCTCTTCCCCACCCGCACCACCTCGTTCGAGCGCCCCGAGTTTCAGACCCAGGAGGCGGGTTGGAACGTCGCTACTGAGTCTGCAAAATACCTCACGATGGCGAACTGGCAACGCGTTCCCAACTTCGAGGAGTTCTCGAGCCGGGTCGCGCAGCCCATTTTCCAGGAGCTGTTCGCGAACCGCATCACGGTCGACGAAGCGGCGGAGCGCCTCGAGCGCGAGGGAACCCGCGTGCTGGGCCGCTGAGGAAGTGAGCGACGCGGCGAGGGGCTGTCTGGTGGGGCTGGCCGTAGGCGACGCGCTCGGTCAGCCCACCGAAGGCTGGACGCCGGAGGCTATCCGGGCCAGATGGGGCTACATAGGGGGCTTTATAGGCGACGCGGCGGTCAGCGACGACACCGAATACACCCTCTTCTCCGCCAAGGTGCTGCTCGAGCACGGTTACAAAGTCACAAGCAGCCATTTCGCCGAGGCGTGGCTTACCCACATCGTTCCGTCCCCCGGTCCCTTTAAAGGAGCAGGGTTCAGCGAGATGGCCGCGATTGAAAACCTCCGGCGTGGTCTCCGCCCGCCCCTTTCAGGCAGGCACTACCACAGCTGGAGCGACGGCTTCGCCATGCGCGCCGCGCCTTACGGCGTCGTCTGTCCTGGACGTCCGGTGGCCGCGTGTCGGCTCGCCGCCGAAGATGGGGTCGTGAGCCACGCGGGTGAAGGTCTCTACGGCGGTCTGGCGGTGGCCGCCGCCGTAAGCGTGGCGATGGGCGGCGCGCCGCTCGAGCAGATCGTCGGCTCAGCGTTGCAAGCTGTTCCATCGGATAGCTGGACCTCTCGGGAGATTCGCCGCGCGCTGGACCTTGCGGAGCCTCTTGACAGTGCTCGAGACGCTGTGCAGCCTCTACACGACGCGCTGGCCGTGACCTACTACCCGTGGGCGGACCTCGCGCCGGAAGCCGTCGGGTTGGCCTTCGGGCTGCTCGCTGCGGGTCGTGGGGATTTTAGGGAGACCGTCCTCGCCGCCGTGAACCTAGGTCGTGACGCCGACACCGTAGCCGCCATCGCCGGAGCCGTTTTGGGCGCTAAGGTGGGGTACAGCGGGCTTCCCTCGGAATGGCGCAATAAGGTCGGGGAGGCGACCGGACGCTGCCTGGGAAGCGTCCGCGGCTTAAATCCGTACACAGTCGCCGATGAACTCGCCGTCCTCGCGGATGAGGCTGCACCGTGCGAAGCGTAGAGGGCCGTACAGCGCCCGTGCTCAGCGGACTGGTCTTAGGCGAGCAGCTCTCCTGGACGAGCCTATATGAGCGCAGTTTTCTGCTGCCCTTCTGGACGCGGCGAAAGCGGCGCGAACTTGACGTGCAGAGTGAGGCGGACGGTCTCCTCGAGGTCAACTTGCCGTTCGCGCTGAACCAGCCGACCGAAGCCCTCAAACCCGGTCCCGGCCCCCGCGCCGAGTGGTTTATCTTTCAGCTCCAGGTGCTTACAGGTGAGGGCGGTAACTATTCACTCGAGCGTGCTACGGCGGCCTGGCAAAAACTCGCGGCCGAAGCGTCATTGAAGTTGACGATCTCTCAGCTTGCCGCCCTTACAAACTTGCGACACGGGAAGGTGCCGCCCGTTACGGGGTACGACAACCCGCACTATTTCGACGACACCGCCTGTTTTCGGGCGCTCGCCACGGCCTGTGTGGTCGCCGACGCGAACGCGGCGCTCGAGGCTACGCGGCAAGACGCGGGCATCACCAACGCCGAGGACGGCGTGTGGGGCGCGCAGGCCGTGACGGCGGCGCTAGTGATGGCGCTGCAAGGAGCCGACCCGAACGACTGTGTAGACGCCGCGGTTCGGTGCCTGCCCGAAGGGAGCTGGATTTTTGAGGCGGCGCGTCGCGCACTGGGGTGCGTGAGAGAGGATCAGGGAACGTTCGGCTTCATCGCACAGCTCAACGAGATCGTTACCAACAGAGCCTACAGCTACGGAGACGCCGCCGCCGAAACAGTGCCCGCCGCGCTCTCGATTATCAAGACCACACGCGGCGACCCCCAACGCTCACTTTTTATCGCGCTGGCCCTGCCCCGCGTCGTCGGGCTCGCGCCTCTCGTCGGCGCGCTCTGTGGCGCGCTGGGACGGCCTCCCAACGACGCTCTAGCCAACCTAAACGCCCCGCTCCGGGGCGTCGCCCTACCTTTTTTGGCGGGAACAAAGCTATCAGAAAAGCTCGAGCAACTGTCGAAACGTGCCGGGGAAAGGACACATGGCTCACACACTCATTGACGGCGTACGCGGGTGCCTCTGCGGTCTGGCGGTTGGT
>CADCWP010000045.1 GCA_902806425.1 uncultured Truepera sp. | reverse complement strand
ATTGGGATGGCGCGGGTAAGGAGTTCACCTTGGTGGGGACGTACCTAAGCGGGCTGGAGTACGTCGGTTACGACCGGCTCTTGCAACTCTGCGACGCCTTGGCGTGGCCCTCGGGATTCGTCATGATCGAAAAGAGGCTGGTCGATGTGGCGCTCCGGCTCGGCATTAATACCATGACCGTGGAGAAGTGGCGGGCGTTTCTCGAGCTGCAACGCTATTTTGAGAAGGCCATCGGACGCTCCATCTACAGCGTCTTGCCCGGCGTTGTCGAGAACACCTTCGGTTTTACGCCATAAGCTCAAAGAGCGGCAACTGCTCCATCTGCGGCACCGTCACCAAACCCTTATCGGTGATGCGGATTTCGGGAATCACCGAGAGCGGGATCAGGTTGAAGCCCATGTACGGCAGCGTGCAGCCAAGTTCGGACCAGGCACGCTTTAGCTCAGAGGTTGCGGCGGCCACTTCGGTCGCCCGCCCTTCGGCTAGAAGTCCGGCGATGGGAAGTGCTACCTGAGCCAAGACCTCGCCGTTCCGGACAACGACCACCCCACCCCGGAGGTCGCGGATCGTCCCTACCGCCAGGCGCATATCGGCTTCGTCTCGCCCCGCCACGATCAGGTTGTGCGCGTCATGGCCGACGCTGCTCGCTACCGCGCCGGTGGTCAGGCCGAAGTCTTTTAATAACCCGTGTGCGACCCCACCCGTAATGTCGTGACGCTCTAAGATGCTCACAAAACAGAGGTTCTCGGCCTCGAAGTGCTCGTTCCAACTCCCGCGCACGGGTAGGTCTAGACGCTCGTGAAAGAGCGTGATCCCCGGTAGCGCCGTGCGAATGACGTTAGCGGTGCAGAGGGCGCTCGGCAGTTCGGGCGTAAGCGTATAGGTCTCGGGCAACCTGACGGTCTCGAACGCGGCTTTGGAGTAGCTGTAACGTTTCGACAGAGCCTCATCGAGAGCCGGGGTGATCTCCCTACCTTCGACCACCAGCTCGCCACCATACCAGGTGTTCTGAGGCTCGAGCGCGTCGTTTAGGAGGACGATATCCGCCCGCCGCCCGTGCCCGAGGCCGCCCAACTCGCCGTCCATCCCGTAGCGCGTCGCGGCGTGAAGCGAACCCATGCTCCAGGCTAGGGCCGGTTTCAAGCCCGCCTTCACCGCCTCCCGCGCCACCCAGTCGAGGCCGAACATGAACAGGTCGTCGGCGTCGCGGTCATCCGTGCAGAGGCAGACCCTTTTGGCACACGAATCCAGCTCGGTCACGGCTTTGATCGCTTCGGGCAGGCTGTGCCACGGCGTCGTGGGGGGACCGCCGCGCAAGAAAATCCAGATGCCCGCCTCGAGCAGATCGTCGGCGATCTCCCGGTCGATAGCCTCGTGGGTGTCGGTCACGCCGCTCGCCGCGTAGGCCGCGACGAACTCGCGCCCGTAGACGTGGCCGGAGACGGGCTTGCCGCGCTCGAGAGCAGCCCTGATGATCGCGTGACTCCGCGGGTCACCCTGCACAACGCCTACGAAGTCCATCTTCTCGCCCAGCGCCGCCGCCTCGGGCCACCTATCGAAGAGCGCGCCGACCTTTTCCGCCGTCAGGTCACCGCCCGCGGTCTCGAACTCGGGCGTCGTCGCCGGAATGGTGCTCGGGACGGTCAGAAAAATATTTAAGGCAGCTTCTCTAGCGTCCGCCAGCATCCACTCGACGCCCTCCGCGTCGCAAACGTTGCCGATCTCATGGGAGTCGCAGAAGATTGTCGTGGTGCCGTTTAGCAGCGCCGCCTCGGCGTAGGCGCAGGCCGTCATCATGCTCGACTCGATATGGACGTGCGGGTCGACCAATCCGGGGGCGAGGATGCCGCCCTGCACGTCGTAGGTGGGCGCGCCTCGAGCAGTTCCGGCGGGTTTGACGGCAGCGATACGCCCCTTATATACCCAAATTTCACGGTCTTCCAAGATGCGCTCGGTATAGGCAGACAAGATGCGGGCACCCGTCAGCACCACGTCGGGGGCCTGCCGCCCGGAGGCGACGGCGGCCAACTCGCGGGTCACCGTGTAGAGGGCAGGGACGGAAAAGCGGTTCACTGTGCGGCCCAAAGGGTCAGAAACTCCATGACCAGCGCCGCGCTGTTCGACGACGCCAGCTCGAAAAAGGTGCTCAACTCGTTTTCGCCGGGGCCGCCGCCCGCCAGGTCGGAGAGTGAGCGGAAGGCCAGATACGGAATCTCGTTGACGTAGGCGACGTGCGCGACCGCCGCCGTCTCCATGTCGAGCGCCTGCGCCCCAAAGGTGTTCCAGACCCACGAGCGGTAGCGGGCGTTGTCGACAAACGTCGACCCGCTCACGCCGCTACCGCCGACAACAACTTTCGGCTCACCGCCCAGACAGATATTTTCGGGCGTGCACTGCGTCAGGCTGACGTTTTGGGCAGCGCGGCGGGCCGTCGCCAGCATCGCGCCGTCGACTGGAAACCAGAAGCGCGGTTCGACGGCGTCCGGCTCGCCCGCAGCACTCGTCACTTGGGCGTTCTGCGGCACCATCATGCCGTAGTTGCCGTAAGGCGCGCTGTGCCAGCCGTAATCCCAGCCTGAGAGGGTTGCTCGAGCAAAAAACCCCTCCTGATACTGGCCCCAGCGGGCCGGTACGGTCACGTCACCGACCGAGAGGTTCGGATTGACGCCGCCCGCGATGCCGCTAAACAAGACACCGCTAATCTCAAACGTGTCGAGCGCCAGCTGCGTCGTCATGGTTGCGTTGACCATGCTGACGCCCGACAAAAAGAGCACCACGTCGTTTCCTGCAAGTTTACCTACGGTAAAGGTGCGCCCGTGGACCACGTGCTTCTCCTGCACGTCGGTTTCAGCGAGGAGCGCCTCCAACTCAGGCGCGAAGGCAGACACGACGGCCAAGCGGGGGGTAGCCTCGAGCTTTTGAGCTGCCGCCGTTGTAAGGCTTGCCAGTAGAATGAAGACAAAAAGGTAAGTCTGCCGTCCGTGCATCGGGGTCTCCTCCGGGGTCGCGCGTAGTGACACACAAAAAGCGTGCGGCGCGTCCTAAAAGTATAAGGTGTGCCGCGTGATGAGTAAAGAAAGTGGTTGGGTGTCGCCAAAACCCGTAACGCTCGACTTACACCGGACTTACCCCAACTTTGGACTGCGGCCTTCACCGGAAGCTTGTCTATAACGATGATGACGGATGTCGTATTCGGCCTCGAGATTTCCTTGCTCCAGCAGCAAAACGGTTCTAGCAGACTCTGACTCGCGTCTATCTTAAAATGAGCCTAAAGGAACCGCCGTAAGGATCGTCGGGCGTCGGGTTGAGGGTATCGCCGTCATAGGCCACGCCGTCGGTCGGCTCGACTTGATAGACTTCCAGCTCCTCGCAAGCGAGAAGCGCTTCTACGAGCCCTTGGGTTCCCGCAATATAGGCCGTGTTGAAGTCGATCTCCGTCGCTACGCACCAGGCGCGGTCTTCGGGCCACCAGAGGTTAGCGCTTTGATGGGTAGCAGGAAGACTCTCAAGAAGCTTCATAGCCTCTTCAATCTCAGCAGCAGCCGGTTGGGCCTCAGCGTCAGATTTGGCGATATAAACCGAACCGGGAGCCTTTGACGTAAAAACTCTGCTCAATAGTCCGAATCGGTGCCTCAAAAAGGTAGAACCGACGAGCTGGAATCTCAAACGCAGGTGCTTTATGGATCAGCGTCGGCATACCACCAAAACCCTCCCAAACGGCAAAAAAGCAGCTGTCGCACGTCTGGGTATGGAGTCTCAACAGAGGCCAAAGGGTCCGAGCCACCTCGAGGGGCAAACCTCCCTCTTCCGGCCCCTTGACAACAACGTCACCAACTCTAAGTGTCGTGTAGTCGTAGAGACTGGGGGCCACACCTTGGACGCTCGGCCACTGCATCGCCCGGTGCGCTCTGCGCCCGGTCAGCGCGGCGACCTCCGACCAACGCAGCGGTTCAGACGTAGACGTTGCGCCTCCGTCGGAGATGTAGGTCACTCGAGACGCCGGATGAAACACCCTGGCGTAGGCTTCAAACCCGCTTGGGACGATGGACAAAACATCCTCTCCAAATGTCGTAAGCCGCTCGACCAACCATCGGGCGGACTCAGCGTTCTCGGCTGGCTTAAACGGAAAATCTGCCATCACGCCTACACCCGGACCCGCTTGCCCCCGTCTTTCGACCGTGATTTCCAGATCAGCCGGATTGGCACCTCGGCGAAACCCAAGTCCTCGCGGATGCGGTTCAAGATGTACTGCTCGTAAGACCGCGTGACGAACTGTTCGTTGTTAACCGAGATTACGAAGGTCGGCGGGGCCACGTCGGCTTGGGTTCCGTAGAACATCTTGAGCGGTTTGCCCTTAAAGTTCGGCGGCGCTTGCCGGAGCGCCCACACGTCGAGCCAGTTGTTGACGTCACTTGTCGAGATGCGAAAGCGGGCGGTGTCGTAGACGCGGATGACGGCGGCCAAAAGGTCGTGCAGGCCGTAGGCGTTGAGAGCGCTTGTGTAGACCTTGGGCGCGAACGAGATGTGGCCGAGGGCTTGGGCGATGTCCTTTTCAAATTCCTTGAGCGTCGCGTCCGGCACCAAGTCCCACTTGTTGATGGTCAGGACGACGGGCTTGCCCGCGTGCAGCGCGAGGTTGGCGAGGCGCAGCTCGTGGTCTCCGAGCTCAAACGGGTCGACCACTAGAACGGCCACGTCCGAACGCATCAGCGCCTCTTCGCTGCGGAGTTTCGAGTAATATTCAACGTCGCCGTCGGGCTTGCGGCGGATTCCGGCAGTATCGACGAGCACAAAGGGTCGCCCGCCGAAGTCGAATTTCACATCCACGCTGTCCCTCGTCGTGCCGGGCAAATCGGCGACGATCACCCGTTCATCGCCGACGAGTGCGTTTAGAAGGCTCGATTTGCCGACGTTGGGCCGACCGATGATGGCGACGCGGACCTCTTCGGATTCGGCCTCGCCCTCGTCTTCGGGCAGGCGCTCGAAGATGGTGTCCGAAAGCTCATAGGTGCCGCGCGCGTGTTCGGCGGAGATAAAGTGCGGCTCGCCGAAGCCGAACGCGTAGAGCTCGTACAGCTCGGGGTCCTCTTCATGGCGCTCGTCGTCCATTTTGGTCGCCAGCAAGAGCGTCGGTTTAGCGAGGGCGCGGAGCCAGTCGGCGATCTCATAGTCGGCGGCGCTCAGGGGCGTGCGCCCGTCGACGCAGAAGAGCACCAGGTCGACGTTGCGCAGGGCCATCTCGATGCGGCCTTTGATCGCCTCCTGCCACTCGTCGTTCGACCACAAGCCGCCGGTATCGAGCAGCAAAAAGCTGCGGCCCAGGTCGTCCTCGACGCGGGCCTCTTTCACGTCTCGAGTCACCCCCGGTTGATCGGCGACGATGGCCTCGCGCCGTCCGACGAGGCGGTTGAACAGGCTCGATTTGCCCACGTTGGGTTGTCCGACGATAGCGACTCTAGCCATGTTCGCCTCCTAAACGCGTCCCTACTTTGACGCCGTAGCCGTTCGCCCAGTCGCGGGCGGGCATCCTCGGTTTCCCGGCGGGCTGAACGGTTTTTAAGAGCACCGCGCCCTCACCGCTCCCTACGGTCACACCTTCCGGAGAGACGGCGACGACTTCCCCCGGCTCGCCATGAACTGAGGGCAGCGGCGTCAGGTGCTGCACCTTTAGCACCCTTCCATCATGCACCGTCCACGTACCGGGCCACACGACCACGCCGCGGTAGCGGTTGTAAATCTGTGCAGCAGGCTTATCCCAACGGATAGCACCGTCGCCCTTACTGAGCAGGGGCGCGTGCGTCGCTTGGGTATCGTCCTGCGGGCAGCTCGGCAAGTCGCCCCGTTCGAGCCCGGCAAGCGCGTCTATCAGAGCGTCCGCCCCAAGCGTAGAGAGCTTATCGAACAGCGTCACCGCCGTGTCGCCCGGGGCCATCTCGAGCCGCTCTACAAACCGCACCGGGCCGGTGTCGAGCCCCGCTTCGGTCTGCATGATGCTGACGCCGGTTTCCATCTCACCGTCTATTAAAGCCCACTGGATCGGCGCGGCCCCCCGGTACTTAGGCAACAGGCTCGCGTGAACGTTTAGAAAGCCGTGCTTAGGAATGTCCAAAAGTGCCTGCGGGAGGATTTTGCCGTAGGCGGCGGTGATGGCGACGTCCACGTCGAGGTCGCGTAGGAGGTTAAAAAACGCCTCGTTGCGTTTTAGGCGGGCGGGTTGCTCGAGCCTCAGTCCCAACGCTCGCGCCCGCTCAGCTACGGGCGGCGGGGTCAGCTTGTTGCCGCGTCCGGCGGGTTTGTCAGGCTGCGCCACCACCAGCGCGACCACGTGGCGGGCCAAAAGCGCATCCAGCACCGGCAGCGCGAAGGCGGGCGAGCCGAACAGCGCCACGCGCATCAGCGCGCCTTGAGTTCTTTAAGGTAGCCTTTGGCCTCGCGCTGCAACTCGGCGAGTTCTTGGCGGTGCGCCTCCAGAAAAACGCGCTTCTCGTCGTCGGGCAAACGGTCGAAGTAGAGCACGCCGTCCAGGTGGTCCAACTCGTGTTGAATGACGTGGGCGAAGTGGCCCTCGGCGTCGCGCTCATGTTTTTGGCCCGTGGGGTCCTGGTAACGCACCCTTAAGCGCGCGTCGCGCCTCATCTCCTCGACAAAAAGCCCCGGCAGACTGAGGCAGCCGTCGACGCCGATCTGCACGCCGCTACGCGCGATGATTTCAGGGTTGACCATGACGTGCTCGGCCACGACGCCCCAGCGCTCGCGCTTCTCGTCCGGGGTAAGGGGTTCGGCACCCTCCTCGCCCTCTTGCCCTACGGCCTCGTCCTTGGCTTCGCGCGAGCCCATCTCGAGCGCTACAAAGAGGCGCTTTGACAGCCCGATCTGCGGCGCGGCCAGACCCACGCCGTTGGCTTCAAACATCGTTTCCAACATGTCCCGTCCCAACGCTTCCAACGTCTCATCAAATACCGTGACCGGACGGGCGCGTTTACGCAGCACCGGGTCACCGTAATAGCGAATTTTGTAAGTCACACCTTCTCCTCGAACACCGTCACCTTTTACCGGGGTGCGCCACCCGGACCTGTTAGCCACCAGGCGAACGGGTCAGTCGCCCGCGTCCGGCCTGCGCGCGCGCACGCTCAGCTCGAGCTGTGGTGCGCTCAGCGCCGATACCCCTTTGGGCAGCGCCAGGGTAACGTCCAAAGTATACTGCCCTGGCCTCAGCGCGGGCGTCTCGGGGAGTGTCGCCGTAACGCGCTCCAGACGGCCTAAAACCTCACTCGGCCCAACTACCGTGAGCACACTTTGGGTCAGCGCCGCCACCACCTCGGCACCCGAAAAGTCGACCGGCCCCAGCACCAGCGGTACCCGGCGGGTTGCCAGCACCGGGCGCTGCGTCAGCTCGAGGCCGATGGTCCGCGTTTTCAGGCCGACCCCGGCGACCGGGTTCCCCTGCGCGTCCGCAGCGTAAGCCGTACCCTGCTCGGCGGGCGCGGACAGGTCGACCGGGACCAGCGCCTGCGTGGTCCGCTCCACTAACGTCTCCGCCCCGCTGACGACGACCTCATCGGGCGATACCCGGACCTGCGTAAGCGTATCGTCCGGTCCCGCCCCCAACATCACGGCCCGGACCGGCACGCGCGTTTTGGCAAGGCGTTCGACGGTTCCTAAAATCTCGGACGGGTTGACGTTGACAAAACCGATGCCCTGCGGCGGAAAAACCCGCACGGTCTGTTCAAACTCGCCCGTTATCCCGCGCAGGTCGAGCACCGCGTCGACACCTTCGGGGCTAAGCGCAGCGACGCGCCGTGGCGACCCCGAGAGCCGCACCTCGACCCGCTCGGGCACCCCTGTAACCGTCTGCGCCCCGGTCAAGCCCTCGACGTTTAGCGGCGCGCGCAGCGTGCGCTGGCTGACGACGGTCTCGTCGGTGCGAACAAAAATCCAAAAAACAGTGGCCAGGAGGAGCGCGCCGAGTTTGAGGGCCAGGTTGTGCAGCAGGCGTTCCCTAAGCGTCCCCAAAAGTCGGCGCACGCCCTCCACAAAGGCCGGACGGCGGGCCGGTTCACCGCGCATACGCCTCCCGCAGCGCGCGCAGCACCTCGGCGGGAGCAATGTCACTCTTAAGGACACCGTGCTTGGCGTAACTGACCGTTCCGCGCTCCTCACTAACAACAATCGTCAGGGCGTCGGTGACCTCGGCGAGACCCAGCGCGGCGCGGTGGCGGGTGCCGTGGTTGGCGGCGAGCCCGTCCAGGCTCTCTGAAAGCGGGAAGATCGCGCCCGCGTGGGTGATGAGGTCGTCTTTAATCAGCACCCCGCCGTCGTGCAGCGGACCTCGGGAGGCAAAAAGGGTCTGTAACAGGGCCGCCGAAACCGGCGACCCGAGCTTCGACCCGACCTGACCGTACTCGGCCAACGGCACCTTGTTTTCAACCGCGATAAGCGCGCCGCGCCGCTGCGCGGCCAACTCCCGCACGGCGCTCATGATCTCGGGTACCGGGTCCGCCGTGACCGGACGGACCCCCCGCCCCTGGCCGACCCGCTCTAGAGCCGCCCGCAGCTCGGGTTGAAACACCACCACCACCGCCAAAAAAGCGACCGGCGCGGCGCGGTTAAAAATCCAGCGCGTCGCCTCCAGGTCCAGACGGGTTGCCAGCAGCCAGAGCGTCAGGATTGCCGCAAAACCGCGCAACACGTTCCACGCCCGCGAGTCGACAAAGAGCTTGTAACCCTGATAGATGACCACTGCAATAATCAGGATATCCAACACATCTAGGGGGGTAAAACCGGCCGACAAGCGTCCTCCACAAGGTTTATAGCTAGCACGACGCGAGCGAGCGCATCTTCAAGGTAACATACCCCTAGCGGGCACCCGTGACGCTAGACACGGCCCCACCGGGTAAAAATGTACCGAACCCGCAGAGGAGAACCATGAACGAACAGAAAAGCCAACTTCACGCCCTCCGGGGGTATCTTTGATGTCGCGGGCAAAGAGGCTCGTCTAAAGGAACTCGAGCCACGGCTAAACGATCCCGAGCTGTGGAACGACCCCGATAAGGCGCGCAAGCTTAGCCAGGAGGCGTCCCAGCTTAAACGCGTGCTGGACGGCTACAATCGTCTAGAAGGTGACATCACCGGCTTGGACGAGCTTTTGGAAGGCGCTTCGGAAGAGGAGCGGCTCGAGCTCGAAGGCGAGCGCGAAACCATCCAACATGACCTCGACGCCCTCTACCGCGAGACGCTCTTTTCAGGGCGCCACGACGAGCGCGCGGCTATCGTCACCATCAAACCGGGCGCGGGTGGCACCGAATCGTCGGACTGGGCCGGGATGCTCTGGCGGATGTACCGGCGCTACGCCGAACGGCAGGGAATGACGGTCGAACTCTTGGACGCCGCCCCCAACGACTCGGCTCCGAACGGCATCGACTACGCGCAGATGATCGTGCGCGGCGAACGCGCCTTCGGGTTGATGCAGGTCGAGTCGGGCGTACACCGGCTTGTGCGCGTCTCCCCTTTCGACGCCCAGAACCGCCGCCACACCTCGTTCGCGGCGGTCGAGGTGATGCCTGAAATCGACGATGACGTGAACGTCGTGATCGACCCCAAAGACGTCCGCGTCGACGTCTACCGTTCGTCGGGGCCGGGTGGACAATCGGTCAACACCACCGACTCGGCGGTGCGGGTCGTCTACAAACCCGGCGCCCCCAACGAGATCATCGTCACCTGCCAGGACGGCAAATCACAGATTAAAAACCGTGAAAAGGCCATGACGGTCCTTAAGTCGCGCCTTTTCGAGCGCGAGGAGCGCCGCCGCCGCGATGAGCAGACTGCGGCGCGCGGCGACCAAAAAGCCATCGAGTGGGGGTCGCAGATTCGCTCGTACGTGTTAGACAAGCAGTACATCAAAGATCATAGAAGCGGCGATATGCGCCACGACCCGGACAACGTGCTAGACGGCGACATCGAAGGGCTGGTGTGGTCGGGGCTCGAGTGGAAGGCGCAGCAGAGGGCGGCTAAATAGAGCCGAGCCTATGTAGATTTTGTACTCTCCACACTAAAAGAGCTGTACGGTTGCTTAGATAA
>CADCWP010000044.1 GCA_902806425.1 uncultured Truepera sp. | reverse complement strand
GGTGTAGGTGGAAGCATACCACTATCTAGGATTGACTGCTCCTCGATGAACTTTGCGAGCCTCAGACGGACAATTTTCCTGATACTGAGTAGCGCACCAAAAAGCGTAACAAGCGCAGAAAAGCGTTCTAGGTAGTGCCAAGCGTCAAAATGCACGCTTAAAGCAATGCCAGCCATGAGGGAACACGCAGCAAGGAAAACGAGCACCCAAATCTTGCTTAGTATCCGGATGGGCACGACCTCACGATAATCCGGCAGTACCTGTTTTTACAATGAGCTACAAAGCTCTAATCCTTTAAGTGCTGGGACATTTGCCAATGCCAACAAGCTTTTAGTACGGTTAGCCTCCTTACCATTTGCGCGATTGACACGCCAAAACTCGGGCCTTATAGTTTGACCATCACATCATCAGCGCGCAGCGGCCCGCCGGTCAAACATTTAAGCGTGAGGCACGCTCGCCCCAAAGGAGTCTGTGATGAAGCGTCTGTTTTTCCTTCTGGTATCGACAGGTCTCACCCTCGCCTCCGCCCAGGAAGTTCCGGCGCGTGAGGACGTCCGCATCGTGGTCGTCACCCACGGCAGCGCCTCGGACCCGTTCTGGTCGGTCGCCAGCAACGGCGTCACCCAGGGCGCTGAAGATATGGGCGTGCAGGTCGAGTACCGCGCCCCCGAGACCTTCGACATGCCGCGGATGGCGCAGCTTATCGACGCCGCCGTAGCCTCGGAGCCGGACGGCCTGGTCGTCTCCATCCCCGACGCCGACGCCTTGGGCGATTCGATCCGGGCCGCGGTAGACGCGGGTATTCCGGTGATTTCGATGAACTCGGGTTCCGACACCTTTGAGGACCTGGGCGTTCTCCGGCACGTCGGCCAGACCGAATACGAGGCGGGCTTGGGCGCAGGTGAACGCATGGCCGAGGCGGGCGTGACGAGCGGCGTCTGCGTGAACCACGAGGTCGGCAACATCGGCCTCGACTTGCGCTGCGAAGGCTTTCAGGAAGGGCTCGGCGAGGGCGCTTCTGTTGAGGTGCTGTCCGTTTCAAGCGACCCGACCGAAGTCCGCAACGCGGTCTCGGCGTCGTTTACTCAGAACCCGGATGTCGGCGGCGTCCTGGCGGTCGGCCCCTTGGGCGGCGAACCCACCATCGAGGCGCTCCGTGAAGGCGGGCAACTCGGCAACGTACAGGTCGGCATCTTCGACCTCTCACCGACCATCTTGGAAACCCTGGTAGCTGGTGAGATAGACTTCGCCATCGACCAGCAGCAGTACCTGCAAGGCTACCTGCCCATCGTGTTTTTAACCAACTACATCCAGTACGGGCTGCTCCCCGCCGACCCCATCGTTCTCACCGGCCCCGGCTTCGTGACGCCGGAAAACGCCGAACAGGTCATCGCGCTCAGCGCTGAAGGCATCCGCTAGAAGCAGTTATCAGTGGCTAGTACGTAGCGGGGAAAACCTTCTGCGCACTAGCCACGCACCACTTTCCAAGGAGCAGCATGAGCACAACCGTTAGCGACGAGCGCCTGCGGGCCGTCAGCCCTTGGCGTAAGCTCCTGAGTCGCCCCGAACTCGGGGCGGTGGCGGGGGCCGTTTTAGTCTTTATCTTTTTTGCGGTCGTTGCGGGCGACTCGGGTTTTCTCAACTTTCGCGGGGTGGTGAGCTGGCTCGAGGTCTCCGCGCAGCTCGGTATCTTGGCGGTCGCCGCCGCCCTGCTGATGATCGGTGGCGAGTTCGACCTCTCGATGGGTTCGATGATCGGCGCGGCGGGCATGGTCATCGCCATCCCGGTCGCCGAATACGGCTGGCCGGTGTGGGCCGCCATCCTGCTCGCGTTCGCCGTCGCCCTTCTAATCGGCTACCTAAACGGCACCATCGTCAACCGCACGCGTTTGCCGTCGTTTATCGTTACGCTGGCCTCACTTTTTATCCTGCGCGGCCTGACCATCGGCGCGACCCGCCTGATCACCGGGCGCACGCAGGTCTCGGGTCTTAAAGACGCCGCCGAAGCCGACCCGCTGGCGCGGCTTTTTATCGGCGACATCTTCGGCGTTCCGGTGTCGGTCTACTGGTGGGTGGCGCTGGCCGTGATCGCTACCTGGATACTTCTTAAAACCCGCCCCGGCAACTGGATTTTCGGCGTTGGCGGCGACCCCGAGGCCGCGCGCAACACCGGCGTGCCGGTAAACCGGGTGCGGATCGCCCTGTTTATGGGCACGGCTGTCGCCGCGACGATTTTCGCCGCCTTGCAGGTGCTCGACTTCGGCTCCGCCGACGTGACGCGCGGCGTGCAGAAGGAGTTCGAGGCGATTATCGCCGCCGTCATCGGGGGCTGCTTGCTGACCGGCGGCTACGGCTCGGCAGTCGGCGCGGTGTTCGGCGCGCTGGTGTTCGGCATGGTGCAGCAAGGCATCTTTTTTACAGGTGTCAACACGGATTGGTTTCAGGTGTTCCTGGGCGCGATGCTCCTGATCGCGGTGGTCTTCAACAACTTTATCCGCAGGCGCGCGACGGAGGCCAAGTGACCGTCTCCGCTCGCGCCGAACGCGACCCGCTTATCCGGATCACCGACCTGTCGAAGTTTTTCGGCTCGGTGATCGCCCTTCAGGGGGTCACGATGACGGTCTATCCGGGCGAGGTGATGTGCTTACTCGGTGACAACGGCGCGGGCAAATCGACGCTCATCAAAACGCTCTCCGGCGTCCACAAACCGAGTCAAGGAGAGATCGAGATAGAGGGCCGACCCGTCACCTTTAACTCTCCAAAAGACGCGCTCGACGCCGGGATCGCCACCGTTCACCAACACCTCGCCATCCAGCCGCTGATGAGCGTGACGCGCAACTTCTTTATGGGACGTGAGCCGACGCGGGGGTGGGGGCCGTTCCGCACCTTTGACCTAGCCTTTGCCGAGACGACCGTGCGTGAGGAGATGCAGAAGATGGGCATCGACGTGCGCGACCCGTCGCAGGCGGTCGGCACCATGTCGGGGGGCGAGCGGCAGTGTGTCGCTATCGCGCGGGCCGTCTACTTCGGGGCGAAGGTCTTGATTTTGGACGAGCCGACCTCGGCGCTGGGCGTCAAGCAGGCGGCGGTGGTGCTGCGCTACATCGCGCAGGCCAAAGCCAAGGGGCTGGCGGTGGTCTTTATCACCCACAACGTACACCACGCCTACCCTGTTGCCGACGCCTTCACCATCCTCAAGCGGGGCCGGAGCTACGGTACCTTCCGCAAGTCCGAGTTGACCCGCGAGCAGGTTTTGGAGATGATGGCGGGTGGGCAGGAGTTGGACGCTTTGGAGGCGGAGATTAAGGAGTTTACCCGGAGTGACGGCGATGGGGGCGTCGCCCCCCAGACCTCCAAAACGGTGAGGCGGGAGCAGGGTGTCAAACCCTAGGCGGGTACGCGCGGCGCTCGTCGGCGCGGGCCGGATGGCGGGGACGCACGCGCGGGTGCTGGAGATGGTCCCGGCGATTCAACTCTGTGCCGTGTGCGACCCCGTACCCGAAAACGCCGCCCGGCTTGCCGAGACGCTCGGTGTCCCTGCCCAAACGCTCACGACCGTCCTCGCCGACCCGGACATCGACGCCGTTATTTTGGTCACGCCGACCCCGACGCACGCCGCGCTGATCCGGCAGGCGGCAGGGGCGGGCAAGCATGTCTTCGTCGAAAAACCTGTGGCCGGAACGCTGGCCGAAGCCGACGAGGTCATCAAGGTCGTTAAGCGAGCAGGAGTACAGTGTCAAGTCGGTTTTCAGCGCCGCTTCGACCCGGCCTATGCCGAGGCAAAGCGGGCGATAGGCGCGGGCGAACTCGGCAGGTTGGCAACGTTTCGGGGTGTGTCGAGGGACCCTACACCGCCGCCGCTGGATTTTCTCAAAACCTCCGGCGGCCTGATGGTCGACCTGGGCGTTCACGACCTCGACACCATGCGATTCTTGGTCGGTGAAGTCGCTGAAGTTCGTGCGGTAGGGGCTGTGCAGCGGCTGCCGGAACTCGCCGAGTTCGGCCTTTTCGACAGCGCCGTAGCGACCGTCAGTTTTGAAAATGGTGCTTTAGGGACGCTCGAGCTGGGCCTCCACACCGCCTACGGTTACGACATTCGCGCGGAAGTTTTGGGCGAACGGGGCAGGCTGCACCTCGAGATGGATTCTCCCCTGCATCTGACACGCTACACCGCCGAAGGTGCGGTCAAACGGCCCCCGCGGGGGTTTGAGGAGCGGTTTTTCGCGGCGTATGTGGCCGAGTTTACGGCGTTCGCTCGGTGTCTACTGACGGGTCAACCTGTCTCTCCCGACGCTGAGGACGCGGCCCGAACGCTCAAGCTGGCCCTGGCGGCGCAGCACGCGCTTGAGACCGGCGAAACCGTTCACGTCGCCTCGTTTGCCGAGAAGGATAAGGTTGGAGCATGACGCAGACCTACACTAAACCCACCGCATCCGTTTTGGACGGCACCGTCCGCCTGACCGTCGCACAGGCGCTGGTCAAGTTTTTGAGCGTTCAGTATTCGGAACGCGACGGCGTAGAGCACCGCCTCATCGCCGGAACCTGGGGCATCTTCGGGCACGGCAACGTCGCGGGTTTGGGCCAAGCCCTAGCCGAGACCGACCCTGCGGTCATGCCCTTCTACCGTCCCCAGAACGAACAGGGGCAGGTTCACACCGCCGCCGCCTACGCGCGGCACACCAACAGGCTGTCAACGTTCGCGTGTACCGCCTCGGTCGGCCCCGGCAGCAGCAACATGGTCACGGGCGCGGCCCTGGCGACCATCAACCGTCTGCCCGTACTGCTGTTGCCGTCGGACTTCTTCGCCAACCGTCTGCCCGACCCGGTGTTGCAGGGGCTCGAGCACCCCAGCGAGCACGACCTAAGCGTCAACGATATCTTCCGGCCCGTATCACGCTTCTACTCCCGCATCTCCCGCCCCGAACAGCTCCTCAGCGCCCTCCCCGAAGCCATGCGCGTGCTGACCGACCCCGCCGAGACGGGCGCGGTCACACTTTCGCTGCCTGAAGACGTGCAAGCTGAAGCTTACGATTGGCCTGAAACGATGTTTGCCAAACGGGTGTGGCGGGTGCGCCGCCCGGTCGTCGAACCCGAACTTATCGACCAGGCCGCCGACTTGCTCAAAAACGCCGAGCGTCCTTTTATCGTCATGGGCGGCGGCGTCAAGTACAGCGAAGCGAGCGAGGCTTTGGCTGGGTTTGCCGAACAGCACGGCGTCCCGGTCGGCGAGTCGCAAGCCGGTAAGGGCGGCGTCCCCTGGGATCATCCGATGAATGTTGGGGCGGTCGGGGCGACGGGCGGGAGCGCGGCGAACCAGCTGGCAGCGGAAGCCGACGTGGTTCTTGCCATCGGGACACGGTTGGCGGACTTCACCACAGCCTCCAAGACCGCGTTTCACCCGAACGCAACCTTGATCGGCCTCAACGTCTCCCCGCTGGACGCACACAAGCTCTTCTCGCTGCCGCTTATCGGGGACGCGAAGCGGGGCTTGGAAGCTCTCTCCGACGCCCTGGCCGACCATCCCGGTACGGACGCGGCGTACCGTCAGCGTGTTGCCGAGCTGAAGAGGGAGTGGGACGGTACCGTTGACGCCATCTTCACCGTAGAAGACCCCGAAGACCTAGCCCAAGGAGCCGTTATCGGCATGGTAAACGAGGTCATGAGCGGCGACGCGACGATGATTTGCGCGGCGGGGTCGATGCCCGGCGATCTGCACAAGCTCTGGCGTCCGACCGACCCGCGCGCGTATCACGTCGAGTACGGCTATTCGTGCATGGGCTACGAGATTCCGGCGGGGCTCGGCGTCAAATTGGCCGAACCGGAGCGCGAGGTAGTGGTCATGATCGGCGACGGCTCGTACCTGATGATGAACTCCGAAATCGTGACCGCTGTAGCCGAAGGCTTAGACCTCACCGTCGTGTTGGTAGACAACCACGGCTATCAGAGCATTCACGGCTTGCAACGTTCAACCGGGACGCCGCACTTCGGGCTCGAGCTGCGCTACCGCGACCCGCAGGGGCGACTCGACGGCCCCTACATCCCTGTGGACTACCGCGCCCACGCCGCCGCGATGGGGGCACACGCCGTCTTCACCCGCACCGAAGCCGACTTCCGCCAAGCCCTCACCGAAGCCAAAACCCGCAAAGGCGTCAACGTCGTGGTGGTCGAGACGAACCCCGAAAGGCGCGTCGGCGGCTACGCCTTCGGCGGTTGGTGGGATGTGCCCGTTGCGGAAGTTTCGGAAACGGACACCGTGCAGGAGAAACGCCAGCAGTACGAGCAGGATAAGCAAAAGCAACTCCGCTTCAAGTAAGGACTGACGTTGACCCATTCCAGTAGTTTAGGTTTCGGTGTCCTGGGCGCGGGGCGTATCGGTGCGCTGCACGCTCGCAATATTGCGGGCAGCATTGACGGCGCGCGCTTGGTTGCGGTGATGGACGCGAACCCGGACGCCGCCCAGCGCGCCGCTTACGGAGGAGCCGCCGTTTGCGACGATGTAGACACGCTACTCGAGCATCCCGAGGTCGAAGCTGTGCTGATCGCCTCCCCGACGACGCTGCACGCGGAGCAGATCAAGGCGGCGGCGCGGGCGGGCAAGGCCGTCTTCTGCGAAAAACCCGTTGCCTTAAACCTCAAAGAGACGTACGATGCCCTCGCTGTCGTGCGAGAGGCTGGGGTGCCGTTCCAGATCGGCTTTAATCGCCGCTTCGACACCGGCTTCCGGGAGGTCGCGCGCGCCATCCACGCGGGTGAACTGGGCCGACCCGAGATGTTCCGCTCACAGTCTTCGGACCCGACGACGCCGCCGGAGTCCTACGTGGCGACTTCGGGCGGCATTTTCCTCGATTCGGTCATTCACGATATAGACGTCGCGCGCTTTATGGTTGGCGACATCAAGCGGGTCACAGCGCTCGGGCGGGTTTTGGTGGCCGATTACATGAACGACTACGGAGACGTGGATACGAGTATCTTGACGCTCGAGTTCACAGGCGGCGCTATTGGCGTAATTCAGAACTCGAGGCGCACCGTCCACGGCTACGACCTGCGCGTCGAAGTCCACGGTGAAAGGGGCAAGCTCGTGACCGAGGCGGAGCGTGCCACGCAGGTTTGGAAATACGGTGAGGGCGGGATTCAGGGCGACTATATCTATTATTTTATCGAGCGTTTTAGAGATGCCTACCGCGCCGAGGTGCAGGCGTTTGTGGACTCGGTGCGAGAGGGTCGGACGCCGACGCCGGGGGCTGAGGACGCGGTGGAGGCTTTACGCGTAGCGTTGGCAGCGACGAAGAGCCTAAAGGAGAAGCGGCCTGTCGAGGTCTCGGAGATTACGGTATGAAACGCGATATGGATTTGATACGGAGAACCTTGCTTGCTATTGAAGATGTGCCATATCGAGGCAAAACAGGTCTTCACACATCGCAAATTGATATTGATGGGTATGCTTTTGAGGAAATTAACTACAGCGTGTCGCTGCTTAACGACGCTGGTTTTGTAGAAGCTCACAGCAAAACACGCATTGACAAAGTTGTCGTGTGGACCATAGAACGCCTTACCTGGCAGGGCCATGAATTTTTGGACGCGGCTCGAGACCAAAAAACCTGGAATCAAGCGAAGAAGACCATCAGCGAAAAGGGCGGAAGTCTAACCTTTGACGTTTTGAAAGCCGTTCTGTCTCAGCTCGCGCGTCAGGCGGTGGGCCTCTGATGCTCAAACAATCCTTCACCTACTGGAGTTTCGCTACACCTAAAACCGACCCCGAGACGCTGCTGCGCCGCGCCGCTGAAATCGGTTACGACGGGGTGGAGTTGCTGGACGAAGCACTCTTTCCGTCAGCCAAGGCGATGGGCCTCGAGATCGTCACGCACCGGGCGCACGCGCACATCGAAGTGGGTCTCAACCGCCGCGAGAACCACCAAAGCATCGTCCGCGAAACCGAAGCCGCGCTCCAGCTCGCCGAACGCTGGAAGATTCCGAACCTCATCTGTTTTAGCGGCAACCGGGGCGGGCAGAGCGACGACGAGGGCGCGAAAATTACAGCTGAGGGCTTGCGCCGCCTCGCACCGCTCGCCGAAAGCGCGGGCGTGACGCTGCTGCTCGAGCTGCTCAACAGCAAAGTTGACCACCCGGACTACCAGGCCGACCGGACAGCGTGGGGTGTCAGCGTCACTGAGATGGTGGGCGCGACAAACGTCAAACTGCTCTACGACATCTATCACATGCAGATCATGGAGGGCGACCTGATCCGCACGATAGGGGCGCATCACAGCGCGTTCGGGCACCTTCACACCGCCGGAAACCCCGGACGGCGTGAGTTGGACGGCGCTCAGGAGATCAACTATCCCGCCGTCTTCCGGGCAGTCGCGGAAAGCGGCTGGGACGGCTTTATCGGCCACGAGTTCATCCCTACAGGTGAGGTCGAGGACAGCTTGCGGGGAGCGTATCACCTCGTCCTACAGGCGGAAAGGCGAGTGCAAGGTTTTCTTGACGGGAGCTTTTCCAGCCCGGGATTTGAGCTATGACGTTCAGGTTAGGCAACGCCCCCTGTTCGTGGGGCACTATCGAGGGCACCGACACCGAGAGTGCGCGTATCTCCTACACGCGGATGCTTGATGAACTCGTAGAGGCAGGCTATGCGGGCACCGAGCTCGGCGACTACGGCTTCCTGCCGACCGACGCAGCGATGCTGCGGTGGGAATTAAAGGCTCGAGACCTCACCATGCTGGGCGCGTACGTCGATGTGCCGCTGGCCGACCCAGCGGCACTAGGCGAGGGAAGAGACCGCGCGCTCACTGTCGCACGTCTTTTAGAAAGCGTGGCCGACCTCGGCGATCCCCATTGGCAGCCGTATCTGGTTCTGGCCGACGCCCACAGCCGCGACCTGATGCGGTTTCAGCACGCGGGCCGCATCACCCCGAAGATGGCTCTAGGCGACGTTGAGACGAAGGTGTTCGCAGAGAACGCGAACGAAGTGGCTCGAGCCGTCCAGAGAGAAACAGGGCTCGGGACGCTCTTTCACCATCACTGCGCCGGGTTCATCGAGACGCCAGACGAGATCGCGCGCTTTTTGTCGCTCACCGACCCCGAGCTGATAGGGCTGGTGTTTGATACCGGCCACTACCTCTACGGGGGCGGAGGCTGTGGTTCGGAAGCCGTTTTAGAGGGTTTAGAGCGTTTCTGGGAGCGCATCCGGTACGTGCATCTTAAAGATTTAGACCCCGGTTTGGCGACGAGAGCGCGTCAGGAGGGCTGGGACTACAACACCGCCATAGGGCGCGGCATCTTTTGCGAGTTGGGCCGGGGCCGCGTCCCGTTCGAGGAGGTGACGAAGCGGCTGCAAAACTTCGGTTACAGAGGCTGGCTCACCGTCGAGCAGGACGTGCTACCGGGTATGGGCGCACCCAAAGAGAGCGCCACGCGCAACCGCGCATTTTTGCGGACTTTAGGTTTATAGGAGGACTATGGACAAGGCTGAACACGTCGTTAACGCGAACACGGGCAACCTGCTGCAAACCGACATTACCCCCGAGCGGGCAGGCTGGAAGATGCTGGGCTTTCAGGTACGTACGCTAGGCACAGGTGAGACACTGGGCGCGCAGAGTGAAGGGAACGAACTCTGTCTGGTCTTTTTAGGCGGCGACGCGACCGTTACCGTTGGACGCGAGACGTGGCCTATCAGGGGACGGCGTGGGGTCTTCGCCGGGTTGCCGCACAGCGTCTATCTGCCGCCCGGTGTGAGCTATACGGTTCAAGCTGAGGGGGCGCTCGAGGTCGCCGTCGGCTCCGCCCCTGCTGAGGGAAAGCTTCCCCCGCGCCTCATCACCCCGGATGACGTCGAGGTCGAAATTCGCGGCGGCCACAACGCTACCCGGCAGATTTCGCACATCTTGGACCCCGGCGGCGCCGAGCACCTGCTCTGCGTCGAGGTCTATACGCCGTCGGGCAACTGGTCGTCGTACCCGCCCCATAAGCACGACCTTCAGAACCCACCCGACGAGGTCGACCTAGAAGAGGTCTATTATTACCGTATGCACCCCGACGACGGCTGGGCCATGCAGCGCCTTTATACGGATGACCGCAGCTTGGACGAACGGATCTTGGTCGGTCATAAAGACGCCGTGCTGGTACGTTTTG
>CADCWP010000043.1 GCA_902806425.1 uncultured Truepera sp. | reverse complement strand
GGCTGAATTGGGTAACTTCTGTTATAAAAAAGCCCCTTGCAAAGAGCATAGGGGCTTAACAATAAGCTAAAACCGAATCCTAAAGCGCACCCACCTCAGAGAGCAGCTCGAGCGTCCCCTCGAGGTCGTCTAGGTTCGACAGGTCCAGTTCGGGTGTTTCGATGTCGGAAAGCGGCACCAGCAGATCGTTGGTCTCGATGCCGCTGACTAAAGGATATTCAAACACGGCGTTGGTAAAGTGCTGCTGCGCGCTCTCGCTCAGCAGATAGTCGACAAACCTCTGCGCCTCGTCGGGTTGGTCCGTCGTCGCCAGGATGCCCGCGCCCGCGACGTTGATGAGTGAGCCCAGGTCGGCGTCAGAGAAATAGTGGTTGCGGACCGGAAAGCTCTCGCCCTGTTCGGCTAGGTAACGGTAGAGGTAGTAGTGGTTGACGAGTCCCAGGTCGATCTCGCCGCGCTCTAAAGCCTCTATCTGTGAGCTGTTGTCGGTGTAGGTCTGCACGTCGTTGGCGATCATGTCCTCCAACCACTCGCGGGCGCGCTCCTCGCCCTCTAGGACGCGCATGGCGGTCACGAACGCCTGAAACGAGCCGTTTGAGGGTGCCCAGCCCACGCGCCCACGGTAAGCGTCACCGGTCAGGTCGAAAATGCTCTCAGGCAGCGTCTCGGGAGTGTAGGCGTCCGTGTTGTACGCGAGCACCCGCGCCCGCCCGGTGACGCCAACCCAGAGGTTCTCAGCGCTACGAAAGCGCGGTTCGACCCGTTCCAAGGTTGCCTTGGGGAGTTCGGTAAAAAGGCCAGCCCCAGCAAGCGCGCCGAGTGCGCCCGCGTCCTGGGCTAAAAATACATCGGCGGGGCTGTTTTGCCCTTCTTCCAAGATTGTTGCTGCGAGTTCGGCGGTGTCGCCGTAGCGCACCTCGACCTCTATGCCGGTCTCGGCGATGAAGTCCTCGACCACCGGCTCGACAAACTCCTCGTTTCGCCCCGAATAGACTGTCAGGGTCTGGGCTAAGGCTCCGGTTCCGGCGAACAGCAGCGACAGCACGGCTAACAAGCGCATGTTCATTACGCCTCCTTTAAAGGGTGAACTTTAATCCGAGCGTTTAGGTTGGAATTAAACGCTGCGGGCATCCTAGCGCGTGCCTCGTCGCCTGTCAACCCGTTTTCGGCTCGTGGTGGGCGGGGCCCTCGAGCGGCACCGCCAGCCCGCGCGGAGCCAGGAACACCGTATCACCGACCCCGTACGGGCAACCGGGGCCGGTTTGCACCGTGACGCGCGCTGGTTTGCCCGGTTCGGTCTCGGTCTCACAGCTGTAGGTCAGGTCGTGGCCCTTGAACTCGCGCGCCACGACGCGCCCACGTAGACCCGTGCCCGCAAACGCCACGTCTTCGGGGCGCAGCGAGAGCAGCACGCTGCCCTCTGCGGCGCGGGTTAGCCGGACCGTGCCGAGCGGCGTCTGCGCCCTCTCGCCGCGGGCGTCGCCGCGCAGGAGGTTGGTGGTGCCCAAAAAGCCAGCAGCAAAGGCGGTGCGCGGGCGCGCGTAGACCTCCTCGGGCGCGCCCTGCTGCTCGAGTACGCCCGCCCGCAGGAGCACGAGCCGCTCGGCGAAGGTCATGGCCTCTTCCTGGTCGTGAGTGACTAAAACCGCCGTTACCCCGGCAAGTTTAAGGAGCCGCCGGACCTCCTTGCGGGTACTGTTACGCAGGGCAGCGTCGAGGTTGCTAAAGGGTTCGTCCAAAAGCATCACCGCTGGCTCGGGTGCGAGGGCTCGGGCGAGCGCGACCCGCTGCTGCTGCCCGCCCGAGAGCTGATGCGGGTAGCGCGCGGCGAAGATCGTCAGGCCGACCAGGTCGAGCACCTCCTGCGTACGTACCCTCCGTGCTTTACGGCTCAGGTGCGGTAAGCCGAAAGCGACGTTTTGCGTGACGCTGAGGTGCGGGAAGAGCGCATAGTCCTGAAAGACGAAGCCGATGCCCCGCGCCTCCGGCGGCACCCAATGTGACCCGGCGACCTCAATCCCCGCCACCCGGACGCTGCCCGCGTCAGGCCGCTCGAACCCGGCGATGAGACGCAGCAGCGTCGTCTTGCCGCAGCCCGACGGCCCCAGAACCGAAACCAGCTCACCCGTCCCGACCTCCAGGGAAACGTCATGGAGGGCCGGTTGGCGGGGATCGTGATAGCTCTTGGTGAGGCCGGACAAACTTAGAACGTCTGTTTTGGGAGTTTCACGGCGGGAAGGTGTCAGGGTGAGCGTCATACGGTCTCGCCCTTATTCTATCAAATCCCTAGTACTTTTGTCGGTTATTGTATTCGTCCGTAGCAGAGTGCGTAAAAGTCGGCCGCTGAACAAAGATGCCGTTAGGATTACAGTCGTATACGCTTTTAACGCTCTTCTACGGCTTGAAACTTTATGCTTCCGTCAGCCGCCGTGCGCCACGATAGCCTCCAAAAACGCCTGCCCGTACCGCCCCAGCTTTACCTCGCCGATCCCCGGCACCCGCTGCATTTGGGCGAGCGAACGCGGTTTAAGCTCTGCCATTTTGACAAGCGTCTTGTTGTCGAAGATGACGTACGCCGGAACCTCCTGCTCTTTGGCTAAGCGTGCCCGGAGTACGCGGAGCGCTTCAAACAGCGTCGCTTCGGCCCCACTGAGCGTATCGACCGGACGCGCCGCACCCTTTTTGACGACTCTCTGCGGCGCAGGGTCGTGACGGAAATGCACCGTCTCCTGCCCCTTTAAGAGAGGCGTGCTGCGCGGCGAGAGCTTCAGGGTGCCGTAGCCGTCAGCGTCGGTGCTCAGGTAACCGCCCGCCACAAGCTGCCGAAGCACGCCGCGCCACGCGCGTTCGCTGTGCTCTTGGCCGATGCCGTAGGTGCTGAGGCCCTGATGCCCTAGTGACAGCACTCGCGGCGTCTCCTTACCCAAGAGTACGTCAATGACGTGCCCCGCCCCGAAGCGCTGCCCGGTACGGACAACCGTCGACAGCGCCTTTTGCGCGGCGACCGTGCCGTCCCAGGTGTCGACGGGGGTAAGGCAAGTGTCGCAGTTGCCGCAGGGCTCGGTGAGCGTTTCACCGAAATAGGCCAAGAGGACCTGACGGCGGCAGCCCGCCGACTCGCAAAAACCTAGGAGCGCCTCGAGCTTCCCCCCTTCAATTCGTTTAATCGCCTCGGGCGCGCCCCCACCCGCCATCATTCGCCGGAGCGAGACCACGTCCTCCAAACCGTAGGTCATAAAGGCGTCCGCGTGTTCCCCGTCGCGGCCCGCGCGCCCGGTCTCCTGGTAGTAGCTCTCCAAACTTTTGGGCAGGTCTAGGTGCGCCACGAAACGCACGTCGGGTTTGTCGATGCCCATGCCGAAGGCGATGGTCGCTACCATTACCAAGCCCTCTTCGCGCAAAAAGCGCGCTTGATGCCGCTGCCTAATCTGCGCCGCGAGCCCCGCGTGGTACGGCAGCGCCGCGACGCCCTCTTTGACAAGCCACGCCGCCGTCTCGTCCACACTTTTACGCGACAGGCAGTAGACGATGCCCGCGTCACCCTCATGACCGGCGCGGTAAAAGGCCAGAAACTGCTGACGCGCACCCTGTTTGGTGACGACCGTGTAACGGATGTTCGGGCGGTCGAACGACGACACGAACTGTTTCGCCCGCCCCAAGCTGAGCCGCTCGACCATCTCGCGCTTGGTGGCGTCGTCGGCGGTCGCGGTCAGGGCAACCCGCGGCACCTCCGGGAAGCGCTCGGCTAAAAGTGAGAGGCCGATGTACTCGGGCCGAAAGTCGTGGCCCCACTGCGAGACGCAGTGCGCCTCGTCGATGGCGAAAAGCGAAATTTGGCTGCGCGCCAGTAAGCCTAGAAAACGCGGCGTCAGCAACCTTTCGGGCGCGACGTAGAGGAGGTCCAAGTCACCTTGTAAAAGTTGCTGTTCGACCGCAGCGGCGTCTTGAGGCGTGAGGCTCGAGTTGAGAAACGCCGCCCTCACGCCGAGCTGTAAAAGCGCGTCGACCTGGTCTTGCATGAGCGCGATCAGAGGCGACACCACGATGCCGACGCCCGGACGCAAAAGTGCCGGAATCTGATAGCAGAGCGATTTGCCGCCGCCGGTCGGCATCAGCACGAGCGCGTCGCCGCCACCCACGACCTGCGCGATAATTTCGGCCTGCGCGCCGCGAAAGCGGTCGTAACCAAAGATGTTCCGCAACATGGTCTCAGCACGGTCTGATAAGGTAGCGCTCATCGGCGTGTACAGTCCGGCGTTGCTTCCGACAACGCCCCAGAGCGTACCCGCGGGACCATAGCGGGTGACGGTTCCAGCAAGACCTTAGTAGTCCGGCACTCGGTCCGGAGGGTTCGGCCAGGGGACGAGCAGCGGGGGACCCCTACCAGACCTAGGGGACTGAGGGCCTCGAGCCCTATTTCAAGGTGCGTGCTCGGTAAGCGGGTCCTAGACATCCGAACTCAGTCTACCGCGCCGAAAGCCGCCGCTTAAGTTAGGCGGGCCGACCAACCCAGGCGACGCTCGAGGGCAAGACGTGCAGCTCGGGGGGGCGTTCGGGCGTCCCCATTCGCGTCAGCAGCAGCTCCGCCGCCTTGAAGCCGACGTCATAGGCGGGTTGGGTGACGTTCAACATCTCAACGGTGTTCAGCAACCCCTCGAGGTCGTCGAACGCGGCCAGCGCGACGTCTTCCGGTACACGCAGGTGGTGGTCCCAGAGGTAGCGCAGCACTCCGAAGGTGAGGAGTTTCGAGCCTGTAAAGAGCGCGGTGGCAGGTAGCGGCTGCGTCAACACGCGCCGCGCCAAGTCGTAACCTACGGCCTCGACAGGTTTGCCAAAGGCTGTAAGTTTAAGATCGAAGGCCAGACCGGACGCGCCGAGCGCCCTTCTGTAGCCCTCGAGCCGCAACCTTCCGGTAGAGATCGACAGATCGGACAAGATCGCCCCGATACGTGTGTGTCCGGCCTGCGCGAGTTGTGTAACCACCGCCTGCGACGCCTCTACGTTGTTTGACACGACCGTATCGACCCCCAACCCCTCAACCTGCCGGTCGATGACAGCCAGCGGAATCCCCGCCCCGACAAACGCCCGGTACGCCGCCGCGTCCGCCTGCGTGGGCGTCAGGATAATGCCCGCGACCTGTTCGTCCCTAAGAAGGTCCAGGTAAAGCCGTTCCCTCTCCGGATTTTCATCGGTGTTGCACAAGAAAACTGCGAATCCGTGGGGCAGTACGGTGTCTTCAACAGCCCGCACGATGCGGTTGAAAAACGGGTTTTGAATATCCGACACGACCAGCCCGATAAACCGCGAGCGCTGTATCCTGAGCGAGCGGGCGATGCGATTGGGGCGGTAGTTGAGGGTTTTGGCGGCGGCTAGCACGCGAGAGCGCACGTCGGCGCTGACGTGTGGTTTGTCTGCGAGCACCCGGGAGACGGTCGCTGAGGAGACCCCCGCCCGCTCGGCGACGTCACGGATGCGGCTCACTCTACCCAATTCACTGACCGACATGTTAGCTGACTGTAATCGATTTTAGGCTGTGGTGTGCGGGTTGACAAACACGCCGCCTTAGACTACGCTGACCTCGGAAACTGAAATCGATTACAAATGCGGGAGGTTGACGGCGTCACGCGCATGTGACGCGACTATAACGGACGCAGGTCGGAACTAAACAGCTCTAGGAGACCCTTATGAACACCCCTAAAGTAGTCGCCGCAGCCCTTATCCTCGCCTTCGGTATGGCGTTGGCCCAAGACCCCGTCATCGTCGGCCTCATCACTAAAACCGAAACCAACCCCTTTTTCGTCAAGATGCGCGAGGGCGCGCAAGCCAAAACCGAGGAACTCGGAGCTGAACTGCTGACTGCCGCCGGAAGTTTCGACGGCGACAACGAGGCCCAAGTTACCGCCATCGAAAACATGGTCAACGCGGGTGCTACGGGCATCCTCATCACGCCCAGCGATACCAGCGCCATCGTCCCGGCGATTGAACGGGCGCGCGAGCAGGGCGTCATTGTGATCGCCCTCGACACCCCTACCGAGCCCCAGAGCGCGACCGACGCGCTTTTCGCCACTGACAACTTTCAGGCGGGGTTGTTGATCGGACAGTATGCTAAAGCCGTCATGGGCGACACCGAACCCGTAGTCGCCACGCTCGACCTCGCCCCCGGTATCTCGGTCGGTACGCTTCGGCACAACGGCTTTATGGCCGGCTACGGCCTCGCCGACGTGACCGCCGAAACGCCTGAGCAGACCAACAGCCCCGAGGTGGTGTGCAGCCAGGATACCCAGGGCGACCAGACCCAGGGCCAGACCGCGATGGAAAACTGCCTCACCGCCAACCCCGACATCAATCTGGTCTATACCATTAACGAGCCCGCCGCCTTCGGCGCGTACACGGCGATCCGCAACGCGGGGCTAGAGGATCAGATCACGGTCGTCTCGGTCGACGGCGGCTGTGCGGGCGTGCGCGGCGTGGTTGACGGCCAGATCGACGCGACCTCGCAGCAGTACCCCTTGGAGATGGCCTCTTTAGGCGTCGAGGCAGTCGTTGAATACGCCCAGAGCGGCACCGCGCCTACGGGCTACACCGACACCGGCGTCACGCTCATCACCGACAACCCGGTCGAGGGCGTCGAGAGCGAAGACACGGCGTTCGGCCTCGAGAACTGCTGGGGCGAGTAAACGAGCAAGCAGGTCCGTGCAGCGGCCTTGTCAAGCCGCTGCACACCTTTGTAGTTATCCGTAGCTATCTGTAGTTCTGTAGCTATTAGGTGTAGTTAAAGGGGAACTATGACGACTACAGGTCCGATGTCCACCGCTTCGCGCCGCTTTATCAGCTTTTTAGCCGCCCCCGCCGTCAGCCCACTTATCGCGCTCGTTATTGCAGTAATCATCTTCGCCACCCAGTCCGACCGTTTTTTGACGGGCCGGAACTTTTCGCTGATCGTCCAGCAGGTGATGGTCGTCGGCACGCTCGCTATCGGGCAGACGCTGATTATCTTAACAGCCGGTATTGACCTCTCGAACGGTCTTATCAGCGCCCTCGGTGGCGTGGTGATGACCAAACTCGCCGTCGCCAGCGGCGTCAACCCGGTTTTAGCCATTTTAATCGGTATTTTGGTCTGTACTGCCTTCGGGGCGGTGAACGGTCTCCTCATCACGCGCCTCAACCTGCCGCCCTTTATCGTCACGCTGGGGACGCTCAACATCGCCTTCGCCCTGGTCCGCATCTACTCGACGCAGAGTATCACCGGTCTCCCCGACGTGCAGACGTCGCTGGGCGAGACCTTTTTGCTCGGCACCACCGCCATCTCCTACGGCTCCATCCTGATGTTTATCCTCTACCTCATCACCTGGTACATGCTGCAAAATACGGCCTTCGGGCGGCATATCTACGCCGTCGGCAACGACCCCGAGGCGGCGCGGCTCACCGGCATCCCGGTCAACCGCGTACTTTTAACGGTCTATACATTGGCCGGTGCGACCTACGGCATTGGGGCACTCATGCTCATCGCCCGCACCGGCGTCGGCGACCCGCAGGCGGGGCAAGACGCGAACCTGGAGAGCATCACTGCCGTCGTGCTCGGCGGCACCAGCCTTTTCGGCGGACGCGGCAACGTCATGGGGACGCTTCTCGGGGTGCTGATCGTGGGCGTGTTCCGCAACGGCCTCCAGCTCACGGGTGTACCGTCTATCTATCAGGTGCTGATCACCGGGATACTCGTCATCTTGGCGGTCGCCATCGACCAGCTGTCCAGAAAGGCGCGCGCATGAGCAGGCCTCCTATGCCTTCCCCCGAGCGGGGCACACCACCGCAGGTTGCCGACCAGAGCGCCCGCACGCCGGTCCTGTCCGCCCAGGGACTCGTCAAACACTATGGGCAGGTCGTCGCCATGGACGGGGCCGACTTCGACCTCTTCCCGGGTGAGATTTTGGCCGTTATCGGCGACAACGGTGCGGGCAAATCGACGCTCATCAAAGCGCTCTCGGGCGCGGTCATCCCCGATTCGGGACAGATTTTTCTAAACGGCGAAGCCATCAACTTCCGCAGCCCCCTGGACGCGCGGCGCTACGGCATCGAGACGGTCCATCAGTCGCTCGCGGTTGCGCCCGCCCTGAACATCGTCGACAACATGTTTTTAGGTCGTGAAATTCGCAGACCCGGCCCCCTAGGCTCCGTGTTTCGGATGCTCGACAAGAAAAAGATGCTCGCCGACGCGACTGTATATATGCAAGACCTCAAGTTCCGCATCCAGTCGATGCAGCAGGCCGTCGAGACCCTCTCCGGCGGTCAGCGGCAGGGCGTCGCCGTCGCTCGCGCCGCTGCCTTCGCCCGCAACGTCATCATCTTGGACGAGCCGACGGCGGCTCTAGGCGTCAAAGAGTCGGGGATGGTCTTGGAGCTTATCCAAAAGGTGCGCGACCGGGGGCTGCCGGTCATTTTAATCAGCCACAACATGCCGCACGTCTTTGAGATTGCCGACCGGATTCACATTCACCGGATGGGCAAGCGCACGGCTATCGTCCGGCCCCAGGCCTACAGCATGTCGGACGTGGTAGCGATTATGACGGGGGCGCTCGAGGTCAACAAGCAGAGCAATTAGCAGAGGATTAAACGACCGAGGCTCACCGCTGCTTGTCAGGCTGGTGAGCCTTAACTGTTTGAAGCTCGAGCACTCCACTTAAAAAGGTTAAAAGAGCGAAGAGCAAAGCGGAAACGCTCAACTTGCAAATATAGCGTTTTCACCATATTATTGAGATATAGTGCTGCGGTATGCCGAACGAGAAAACGATCATATGGATGGGTTCATCCCGAAAAGACCTTCGGGCGATGTCCGCTGATGTGCAAGACGCCATTGGCTTTGTGCTCGGTCTCGTGCAGCAAGGCAAGTTCCACAAGAGCATCAAGCCGCTCACAGGCTTGCCGGGAGTGCAGGAGATACGCGCCGACGTGGACAGCGACACCTACCGGGCGGTGTACGCGGTGAATCTGGGAGACGCCATCTACCTGCTGCACGTCTTCCAAAAGAAATCAAAACGCGGTAGCGAGACGCCAAAGCCGGATATGGACGTTATACGCAGCCGACTAAAGAGAGCAAAGGAGCTGGCTAGTGAGCAAAGCTAAGATCGAGTACGAAGTGGGCAGCGGCAACGTATTCGCCGACCTGGGCTTGCCTAACCCGGAAGAACGCAAACTCAAGGCGCACCTCGCGGGGATAATTTACGAGATCATTGAAACGCGCGGGTGGACTCAGCAACACGCGGCTGAGGTGCTGGGCGTGTCGCAACCGGATGTATCGAAGATGACCCGTGGCATCCTCAAGGACTTCTCGGTCGAGAGGTTGCTTCACTTTCTGAGTAAGCTCGACCAGCATGTAACGATCACCGTCAGTGGAGACGAACTACGGACGCAGGAGATCGTAGTTGCAGACAATACAGTCCAAATTCAGAAAGAGAAAGCTTGGCAGCGCAAGGACAATCTAAGTAGTAGCAAGGTCAAACATGCCAAATGATTTCTAATTTTCGTTTGAAGTCTGGGAGCGTACCGGGAATAGCAGCCGAGGAGGTTATCACTACTCCTATAACTCAGGAAAAAGCAAAGTTCTTTCTGAAATTGAGTATTATTGCCGCAATGGTCAGCAAAACGCTTTTGTCGTACTAGAAGACTTAACATTTACCGGATTGCCTGTGGACGAAGTTGGACAGGCCATCGAGCACATTAAAAAGACACCTAACCCTGGGGAGATTCTTGGTGCCGGTCAAATAATTGTTGGTAGCCGATATGGCAGACTACAAGTTGATCCTGGTAACTTAATGCGCTTTGTTGAAAATCCGTATGAACACCTTAACGCCTTCCGTACTTGGTTTCTTACTCATAAAACGTTGATGCTTGACGGCAGAAGTAGGATTGACTTGATCAATCAACAGGCCGCAGGTGATCTTCAAATGACCCCGATTACAAGCCTACAAGTTCTATTCCAAGATGATGCTAAACGTACGGAAGTTCGACGCATCGTGGCAGAAGCTTTTGAGTCATATTTCGTTGTTGATCCAACAAACTTGGGATACTTTCGCATCCGGTTATCTGGACGACCTCCAATCACTGACTCAGAAGAACAAGGGTTTCACAAAGAGGAAAGAGATTTCCATGGCGCAGCAC
>CADCWP010000042.1 GCA_902806425.1 uncultured Truepera sp. | reverse complement strand
GGAGTTCGAGCCGACGATGTTAAAACAAGCCTACAAGTCCAACACGACGTTTCGTCCGGGACGTGACCGCGACAAGACCCTCTCCCCCGCCGACCGCCGGTTCATCGGGGCCGTAGCCACGTTAGGACGCTTTATTCCTCTGCCCGTACTCAACAGTCTGGGGCAAGAACGCAGGTTGGGCGGCGACGCAGATAACAAACTGCCGCAGTGGTTTTACTCGATGTACCCCCCCGTCTTTGAAGAGCAGTATCAGTCCTCCGCACAGCCCTCGCGCACAGGGTAGATATACGGCTTAGGGGACCGGACGGTGCCACTTCCCGAACAAAGGCCAACGTCAAACACCAGTCCAAAAACTGGGTCCAAAGACAGTGCTAAACACAACGTCCAACACAGTGCCATGTGACCCCAACTCAGGTATTTTTTAAGCGCACTTGATATTCTAGGCGGGCTTGGTGTGTGCTAGGCTGTTCCGCCAAGCCTTCAGCTGATATAAACCGCCTCGAGCAGGAGCCCTCAATGGCACGCACGACCACTAAATCCTCCCGCAAGGGGCTTACCCAGCAGACGATGGTGGGTTTTTTCTGGACGATTTCCGGAACGGGCGCGTCGGCTGTTTTGCAGTTTCTTATCGTGGCGATCCTTTCGCGCTCGCTGACAAAAGAAGATTTCGGGCTTTTTGGCCTTGCCAACGTCGTTATCTCATTTGCCGAGCTGTTCTATCAGTTTGGCCTGGGACCGTCGCTGATTCAGCGTAAAGCGCTGACCCAAGCCCATATCCGCTCCGCGTTTACCCTGACCCTTTTGCTCGGCGCTACGCTGAGCGTCACCATCTGGTTTTTAGCTCCCTATTTCTCGATATTTTTCAATAATGCCGCGGGTCTCGTAGGCGTCATGCGCGGACTTTCACTGCTTTTTATCATCAACGCCACCGGGCTCGTCGCACGGGCGCTCAACCACCGCAACCTGAACTTTCGTATCAAGTCGATCTTTAACGTCTCTTCGTACGTCGTGAGTTACGGAATTATCGGGGTTACCTTAGCGCTTACCGGGTTCGGCACCTGGGCGCTCGTCTGGGCGTCGCTCTCGCAATCTATCTTGATCAACGTCCTTTATCTTAGGGCCTCGCCCCACGATATGCGCCCGCAGCTGGACCGCACCGCCCTCGCCGACCTCCTCAGCTTCGGCACCGGCCTCACCCTCGGGCAGACGTTTAACCGGGTCGCCTCAAACGCCGACACCGTCGTCGTTGGCAAAACGCTGGGTACAGCGATCCTAGGTATTTACAGCAAGGCGTTTCAGCTGCTGATGCTGCCGTCTAAATACCTGGGCAACATCCTAGACTCGGTGCTCTTCACCGCCATGTCCAAAGTTCAAGACGAGCCCGCCACACTGAGAGCCGTTTACCGGCGCGGAACCACAGTCATCGCACTTTTAGTGACGCCGCTAAGCGTCTTTTTGTTTATCTTTGCACCCGAGGTCATCACCGTTTTGTTCGGTAAGGGTTGGGAGGCAACGATTGTACCGTTTCAAATTCTTGCGGTCACCATGTCTTTTCGGCTGAGCTACCGGATGAGCGATATGGTCGCCCGCGCCGTCGGGACCGTTTTCAAAAGGGCTTTTAGACAGTTTATATTTGCAGTGTTGGTGGTTGCGGGATCGTGGTTCGGTCACTACTGGGGCATCACCGGGGTCGCCGTAGGGGTCAGCGCAGCCGCTATTGCCAACTTTTTTCTGATGGCGCAGATGAGCCTGAAGATTACCGAGATGGGCTGGTCGGAACTGTTCAAGCTGTACCTGCCAACGACGTTTTTGTCCCTGATCATCCTGGCCGAGTCGTGGGGCCTAGCAGTGTTGCTGCGGTCGCTACCGCTGGTCCCGTTTGCCGACCTCGTGATAGCGGCGGCCGCTGTGGGTCTCAGCGGCGTGGCGCTTATCTGGTCGGCTCCAAAGACATTTTTAGGCGAAGACGGTGCCTGGATTGCCGGAATCTTAGCGGGGTTTCTACCGAACCGCTTCAAACACCACTTTCAGCGTCGGTTGGCCCGCCTGCCAAGCTAGGGACGGCGTCGGGGAGAGGCTGAGACAGCAGATAGTGAAGCGTCGTCGCCTCGGTGTAAAGGCTCTGCTTAAACCGCCACCGCAGCTTGTAAAGCGGGCTTTTTTTACCGTCAATATGGTTTTTGGCGGCCTCGGTAAGCGGCTCGAACATACCCATATGCTGCAAGGCGTGAGGGAGGTCGGCGCTCAGCTCCGGCGTTTGGTCCCAGATGCGCCGGAACCGCGCGTCGGTGCGGACGAGTTCGGTAAACAGATATTGAAACCACATGTAAGGATACGCCCTTAACACCTTTCTGACGGGCTGGGAAAACCAATACCGCGTGACAAAGGTGTTTTTTTGCAGTAGCGTGAGTGCCCTCGAGGTGAGGGACTTGTGGTGCCGCCTGAGTTTATGGTTACTTTGCCAGTAGTGGTTCGCCGCCCCGGCCAGGCGCTCGGTGAGATAGCACCCCCTATGCGAGGCCATAAACCAGTTGTCCATAAGGCGGGTTTTATGGGGTTTTGCAAAGGCGAAAAAGCCGGAGGCCGCCGCCTCGTCCAGCCAGTCGTTTAATGGGACACAGCAGTAGCAGGTCGCGTCGATCCACACCCCACCATGTTTGGCTAAGAGGTTGATGCGGATAACGTCGGCAACCGCCTGCACCTCGAGGTGATTGTCGGTCGCCAAAACAGCCTTTATATCTACGTAGTCGCCATAATTGTTTTCGTCAAGGAAAATGATCTCCCAGTCCGGGTTTAACGCACGCCACGAGTTGTAGCACTGCCGCGCCACCGGGGGCATTTTGTCGAGTCCCTGAAGCCACATGATCCAGATCGTTTTGGGAACCCCCGGTTTGGGGAGCGTAGGGGCTTGGTCGGGTGCCGTCTCCATAACGGTACTGTATCAGCGCGCTACGCCGAGGGGTAGGTCATTTAGGCTTCGTAACAAGTATGAAAAATTTAGTGGTCAGCATTTTGCAGTGTCATATTTACGGTACCGTCGTTTCAACCATGTGAAAAACAGCATATCCCAGGCGTGATACGCCCCTTTCCCGTCTCTGCTGAGCTACGGGTCATGCGGGACGGGCAGCCGAGCTTGGGTCGGGGTTCGACGTGTCCGGACAGCTCTAAAAAATGCTGTCGGGGCAACTTTACATGCGCCGTTACGAGATGTGCGTTAGACTCTTCAGCGGAGGGCTGCGACCTCTGGGCTCTAGGCTACGCCGAAGCGTCCGGGTCCGCGCCTGCTGAACCCTAACTTATGAAGATCATCTATGTAACCGCCTCTCTACCCTACGGCAACACCGAAGTCTTTGCGATTCCCGAAATCGGTGAGCTTATCCGCCGGGGGCATGAGGTCCATCTCGTCCCGATGTCGCGCTATACCCTGACACCCCACAGCGACGCCGAACCCTTTATGCCGCTGACCGCCTACCGAAGCCTTACCTCAGGTGAGGTGTTGCGGGTAGGCTCCGCCGAGCTGCTCCGCGCACCGGCGGCGGTAGGCCGCGTCATGACCCGGCTGACGGCGGGCGAGCCGCGCAACATCGTTAAGAAAAACGTCGCGTCACTTCCAAGAGCGCTGTGGCTTGCCCGTAAGGCCCGGGCGTGGGGAGCCGATCACATTCACGCCTACTGGGCGTCGGTAGCCGCCACAACGGCCATGATTGCGGGTGAGGTGAGCGGCGTGCCGTGGAGTTTTACCGCGCACCGCTGGGACATAACCCAACCCAACGCCTTTAGAGCCAAGCTCGAATCCGCCCGCTTCGCCCGCTTTATCTCCCAAGACGGCCTCGAGCTCGCTCGGCCCGTCGCGGGGCCACAATTGGGCGACAAAGCCACGATCATCCGCATGGGCGTGCCCCTGAGCCCGCACGGAGCGGCCCGCACCACGCCGCCCGCCGGGGTGCAGCTACGGCTTATCTGCACGGGCACCCTGATTCCGCGCAAAGGGCAACGGTTTTTGCTCGAGGCGCTCTCGCAGCTTAAGGCGCGGGGCGTCCACGTAGAACTCAGCCTCGCAGGTGAAGGCGAGACGCGCGGGGCGCTCACGACCCAAGCTCAGACGCTCGGCGTCGCCGACCGCGTGACCTTCTTAGGTAACGTCGACCATAACGAACTCCTCAGCAGCTACGCCGAAGGTTGCTACGACGCCTTTATCCTGCCGAGCCTGCACGAAGGTATCGCGGTCGCCTTGATCGAAGCGATGTCGTACGGGCTCCCGGCCATAGCGACCGACGTCGGTGGGACCCGCGAACTGCTCACCGCCGGGGCCGGTCAGCTGATCCCGGCGGAAGATGTCGGCAGCATCGTCGACGCCATCACCACCCTTGTAGAAAACGAGCCGGAGCGCGTTCGTCAGGGACGCGCCGGTCAGGAGCGGGTCATGGCCGAATACGACATCAAGGGGATCGTCGACACCCTCGAGCAGCGATTTGAACCCCCCGCCAAAACCCGCAGAAATGGTCCCAGATGAAAATTATCTATATTCACCAGTATTTTCACACGCCCGATGTACCGGGCAGCATCCGCTCGTATGAGATGGCCCGCCGTTTCGTCGAATGGGGACACGAAGTCGACCTCATCACCGCCGACCGCCTTGCACCCGCAGGCAGCCGCGGCTGGCGCGTTTCGGTCGAGGCGGGCATCCGCGTTCACTGGCTGCCCGTCCCCTACTCGAACACGATGAGCGCCCCCGAGCGGGTGAGGGCCTTTTCTACGTTCGCCTACGGTGCCGCGCAAAAAGCCGCGAGCATCAAGGCCGACCTCGTGTTCGCTACGAGCACGCCCCTAACGATAGCGCTACCTGCGGTCTGGGCGGCCAAACGGCAGGGCATCCCGATGGTCTTTGAGATTCGGGACCTGTGGCCGGAGCTACCCATTGCGATGGGGGTGATTAAGGGGCGACCCGCTATCGCCGCCGCCGAGCGGCTCGAGCGCTTCGCCTACCGCAACGCCGCCCACGTCGTCGCGCTCTCTCCGGGTATGAAAGACGGCGTCGTCCGCACCGGCTACCCGGCGGAGCGCGTTCACGTGGTTCCCAACAGCTCGGACGTCGCGCTCTTCGACGTTCCGGCGTCGGCGGGTAGGGCGTACCGCGCCGAGAACGCGTGGCTCGGCGAGGGGCCGCTGGTCGTTTATATCGGCACGCTCGGGCAGATCAACGGCGTCTCGTACCTGGCTGAACTCGCGTCCAGGGTCCGCGCTGAAGCCCCCGAGGTACGCTTCGCGGTCATCGGCGGCGGCTTTGAAGAGGCGAAGATACGCGCCCGCGCGCAGGAACTGGGCGTTTTGGGCGAGACCTTTTTTATGCCCGGTAAGGTGCCCAAAAACCAGGTGCCGGTAATTTTATCGGCGGCGACGATGGCGTCGTCTCTTTTTATCGATGTCAGAGAGATGTGGGACAACTCGGCCAACAAGTTTTTCGACGGTCTGGCCGCAGGCAGACCCCTGATGATCAACTACGGCGGCTGGCAGGCGGACATCCTGCGTGAATCGGGCGCGGGCATCGTCCTCGACCCGCACGACCTGGACGCCGCCAAAGACGCGCTGCTGGGCGCGCTGCGCGACGAGGCGTGGCTGGCGAGTGCCGCCGGAGCCGCCCGCAAGCTCGCGCACGAACGCTTTTCGAGGGACATCCTCGCCAAAAAGTTGATGGGGGTGCTCGAGCAGGCGTACACGGAAAGCCGCCGCTAGGCCGGTATGCTGCGTGAGCGGGACCCGTACGTTGAGGAGTTTTTATGAAGCCGAACCTAACGGCGCTTGCGCCGGAGCTTATCACTACCGCCGAGGCCGCCGGACGGGCCATTATGAAGATCTACGAGGACGGGGACTTCGGCGTCGTCACCAAAGCCGACGACTCACCCCTGACCAGGGCCGACCTCGCCTCGAACGGGGTCATCTTGGAACGTCTGCAAAGGCTCACCCCGGACGTTCCGGTGCTGTCGGAAGAGGCCAAGCATCTGCCCTATGAGGCGCGCAACCACTGGGCACGTTTCTGGCTCGTCGATCCTTTAGATGGTACCAAAGAGTTTATCAAACGAAACGGCGAGTTTACGGTCAACATCGCGCTCATCGAGGGGAACACGCCGGTTTTCGGCGTCGTCCACGCGCCCGCGCTGGGTCTTACCTATTGGGCCGCAGCAGGTATCGGCGCGTTTAGGGGCACCGACACGCGCATCGAAGCCGCCCCTTACGAGAGCGGCACGCTCAAGCTGGTAGCGAGCCGTTCGCACGCAGGTGCAGCGACCGAAGCCCTGGTCGCGGAACTTGAACAAGACGCCCCGGTCGAACTCGTCTCCATCGGCTCGTCGCTCAAGCTGTGCCTGGTCGCCGACGGGCAAGCGCACCTGTATCCGCGCTTCGGCCCGACGATGGAGTGGGACACCGCCGCCGCGCAGTGCGTCGCCGAACAAGCTGGCGCGTTCGTCCGCGAGCCTGGGGGTGGGGCGCTCCAGTACAATAAAGAAACCCTCCTAAACCCGCACTTTATCGTCTCGAGGAGCGAAGCCTTATTTGCAAGAGCCTCCGTGGTTGGTCAAAAGACTACTTAGGGTGAGTTGTTAAGATAGCCGAAAGCTCGCTAAGAGCTGTTTAGAAGAGGAGTGAAGATGTCCAAACCCCTGATCGCCCCGCACGGCGGCGTCTTGGTCGACCGCACGCTGACCGGGAGCGCCCGCGACGAGGCCCTTCGGCGTGCTCAAACGCTCCCCCGCCTGGAGCTTTCGGAGCGGAGTTTAGCCGACCTCGAGTGCTTAGCTACCGGCATTTACAGCCCCCTAGAGGGCTTTGTCAGCGAAGCCGACTATACGAGCATCGTCGCGTCCATGCGGCTCGCCGACGGCACCGTCTGGAGCATTCCCATCACCTTGCAGGTAAGCGAATCCGACGCCGGACAGTATCCGGTAGGCCGAGAGGTCGCGCTCACCGCAGGTGGGGACGTTCTAGCCGTGATGCACGTAACCGACGTCTACCGGCCCGACCAGACCCGTGAGGCCGAAGGGGTCTACCGCACGTCAGACCCCAAACACCCCGGCGTCGCGGCAGTCATGGGGGCGGGCAGCGTCTACTTGGGCGGGCCGGTCTCGCTCGTCGGCGAGCTGCCCAAGGGTGAGTTTGGTGCCCACAAGTTCTACCCGAAAGAGACCCGCGCGGCGTTTGCGGAAAAAGGCTGGGAAACCATCGTCGCCTTTCAGACGCGCAACCCCATCCACCGGGCCCACGAGTACATCACCAAGATCGCGCTCGAGACCGTCGACGGCCTGTTTATCAACCCGCTGGTAGGTACCACCAAGTCCGACGACGTGCCCGCGAGCGTGCGGATGAGGTGCTACAACATCCTCATCGACAGGTACTACAACAAAGAAAAAGTTCTGCTCGGCGTCTATCCGGCGGCGATGCGTTACGGTGGCCCGCGCGAGGCGATTTTGCACGCCATCTCGCGGCAGAACTACGGCTGCACCCACCTGATCGTGGGACGTGACCACGCAGGCGTCGGCGACTACTACGGCACCTACGACGCGCAACTTATCTTTGACGAGCTGAACGACGGCGACCTGCTGATCACGCCCATGAAGTTCGAGCACGCCTTTTACTGCAAGCGCACGCAGCAGATGGCGACACCCAAGACGACCTCGAGCACGCCCGAAGAACGCGTCCAGCTCTCCGGGACCAAGGTCCGTGAGATGCTCTCTCAGGGCCAACTGCCGCCGCCCGAGTTTTCTCGCCCCGAAGTCGCTGAGGTGCTCATTCAAGCCTATCGCAAGGAGCAGCCCGCATGACCCAGAAAACGGCAGAGCCTGAAGTGGTCACGAAAGCGACCAACATCACCTGGCACGACCACACGGTCTCTAAGCGGGAACGCTCCGAGCTCAAGCAGCAGCGCCCCTGCATCTTGTGGTTTACCGGCTTCAGTGGTTCGGGCAAGTCAACGGTTGCCAACGCGCTCGAGAGCGCGCTGTACAGGCAGGGCTACCACACCTACTTGCTCGACGCCGACAACATCCGCCACGGTGTCAACAAAAATCTGGGCTTTAGCGCCGAGGACCGCGAGGAGAACATCCGCCGCATCGGTGAGGTCGCCAAGCTTTTTGTGGACTCGGGCGTCATCGTGCTGACGGCCTTTATCTCCCCGTACCGCCGTGACCGCGACATGGTGAGGGAGATCGTCGAGGAGGGCGAGTTCGTCGAGGTGTTCGTCAACACACCCCTGGACGTGTGCGAAGACCGCGACCCCAAAGGGTTATACAAAAAGGCGCGGGCAGGCCAGATCAAAGGGTTTACCGGTATCGACGACCCCTACGAAGCGCCCGAAAAGCCTGAGATCACGCTCCACACCGAGCGGCAGAGCATCGAGGAGAGCGTGACGCAGATTTTGGACGAGCTGACGGCGCGCGGGTACCTTAAAGCGTAAAAATACAGTTGTCGGACGAACACGCCGGTTCCGCATCACGGGACCGGCGTGTTTTGCGGATGAGGTTAGCGCGTCCAGAGCGTCCAGCCTTGCAGGTCGAGCTTGCGTAAAAAGGCGTCGGCAGAGCCCTTGTTACTCCCGGCTAAGTCAGCGTAGGAGTAGCCCGCGACGTAGAGCGCCGTAGTGCCATGCGCCGCAACGCCGAGCGCCCCGTCGGTGCTATCGGTGCCGAACTCACGCCGCCAGAGTCGAAGGCCCGCACGCGAATACTTGGCAACAAAGGCGTTTATGTCGTAGCGGCTGCGGCTCGAGGGTCCTGCGTAGGCCAGCACCGGACTCCCGCTGCCGTCGACCGCCAAGCCCATGTTGACGACGCCGGACATGATGCCGCCCTGATAACAGCAGGGAACGCCCAGGTGCGTGACGGTGCGCGCCCAGCGGGGCAACCCGTCGCGGCTGAAGGCGTGAAGCCGCAGATACGCGTCGTAGGTCGTGTCCTCCCCACCCAAGTACAGCTCGGCCAAGAGCCTTGTGAGGACGTAGACCTCTCCGTTCTGACCGACGACGAGTTCAAAGTGCTCGGGCTCGTACTCGGTGAAACCGGCAGCGAAGTCCAGCGTTTTGGTCCAGAGCTTGCGCGCGTCGGAGGCGTACTTGAGCACCGCGCCGTCCTCTCGAACGATATGCACGTCTCCCATGCTCGAGACCGCTACCGCGAGTGGGTCCGGAAAACCCCAACGTTCCCAGAGCTTTTGCCCCGACGGACTGTACTTGGTCAGGTAGCCCTTGCCCCCGGACGCCACGAAGAGGTTGCCGAGGGCGTCCGTAGCGACGCCGTAGATGGTGTCGCTCTGCTTTTTGCTCCAGAGCCGCGCTCCACTAGGGCTGTACTTGGCGAGGTCGGCTTCATCGGCGTCCGGCCCTGACACGGCCACGTAGACGTTGCTGGCGTTGTCCGAAGCGAGAAAGTGCGAGTCGTAAAAGAGGTTCGAGGTGTGGTTGAGCGTGCGCTCCCAGAGAAGCGCCCCGGAGGCGTTGTAACGCCGCAAAAAGCTGCGGTCACGAAAGTCTCCAGCGGTGTAAATCGCGCCCGACGGGCTTACGCTCACCTCGGTCGCCTTATCCGGGAGCGCCGTCCCGAACTGAGGTGCAAGCGTCGGCTCGGAGACGCTCCCGCACCCTGCCAACAAAACCCCTAACACCAACCAAATAAATCTGCGGGACATGCCTCACCTCCATATGATGGATCAGCGTTCAAGGGTCAGGTCGGGAAGACAGAGCTTGGTGCGCGTGACTGAGGTCACTATGAGGGAAACATGATGGTTTTTCTATTGAGCGTTTCTTAACAATCTTCGTAATCTTAATCTTCTCACATTTATGTGTCCAGCGATTCTTCCCACTCAGCTCCAGTTACCCAAGAAAGTGCCGACAGTCGTCCACTTAAAAGCCCCCACTCAAACTCGTCCCAACGAAGATTGTCCTCGCCGTACTTTTGTTCGATAAGTTTTGCAGCACTTTTGGCTCGTTCTAAGATGGGTTTTTGCGCTTCTGTAAGCAGGTCTTCACCGACCTCTATCCGGTAAAGCCAAGCCTGATGCCGATTCCACCAAACTTTGTCCCAAAACTCGTTGTACGCATCTAAGCTTCTCCAACGTTTGAGTTGAGACGAATAGCGCCGAGTAGATAAAGGGCTTCGAGCACTGCCTGCTTGAGCTGAGCGACAGCGGCGTAGCAGCGCCTGGGCAGCAAAAAGCTCTT
>CADCWP010000041.1:9070-10222 GCA_902806425.1 uncultured Truepera sp. | reverse complement strand
CTCGACCTGGGTGAGGGGCGCTTCGCCTTCTACGCGCATCTGCGGCCAGGCAGTGTCGCTGTCCGCACAGGCGACCGCGTCGTGCGCGGCCAGCGCCTGGGTGAACTGGGCAACTCGGGCAACTCCACCGGACCACACCTCCACTTCCACGTGATGGACCGGCCCTCGCCGCAGGTCGCCGACGGCCTGCCGTACGTCTTCGACTCGTTCGTGCTGACCGGTAGCACACCGCCGATCGCGGAGCTTATGGTGCTCGACGAGGCGCAACAGCCGGTCCCGATCGATACAGCTGGAGCCGGCCCCCGCCAAAATGCCCTGCCGCTCAGCGAAGATGAAGTCACCTTCCCGGTGTCCGTAGCACCTGCGGCGAGCGGAGATTTCGCTGGCCTCGTCGAGATCGGCAACGGCCGGCGCATGTATCTGGAGTGCCGGGGGCAGGGCGGCCCCACGGTCGTGCTCGTCTCGGGTCTCGGCGACAGCGCCGATGTCTGGAATGTGAAGTCGGATCCCGAGGACGAGCGGCCGACCGTCTTCGCCGAGGTCGCCACCTTCACTCGGGTCTGCGCGTACAACCGTCCGTCGACCTCGACTGCCACCGAGACGGGCCGTTCCACCCCGGTGCCGCAGCCGACCTCAGCAAAGGATGCGGCAGCGGATCTCGACGCCGTGTTGACGGCGTCCGGGGAACCGGGTCCATACCTGCTCGCCGGACACTCCTACGGCGGCCCAATCATCAGGCTCTACGCCAGTGCCCATCCCGCCGACGTAGTTGGACTCGTCCTAATCGACGCGCTGTCTGAAGACCTGCCAAACGGGCTGACCCCGACGCAACGAGCCCTGTTCGAAACAATTAACACTCCACCGGCCGGCACCGACGCTGAAGTGCTCGACCTTCAAGCGACCTTTCAGCAGCTGCGCGAGTCGCCCCCCGCGCCAATGGTACCGACGGTCGTGCTCACCGCCGACCGACCGCAACTGACAGCGGAAGTACTAGCTGCAGGACAACTCCCCGCCGGAGTGGACCAGGAGTTCGCCGACGCCTTGTGGGCGGCGCAGCTCGCGGCGCAAGACAAGTTGGCCGGGATGTTCCCCGATGCCGAGAACATCACAAACACGAACAGCACCCACTACATTCACCTTGACACCCCCCCA
>CADCWP010000041.1:0-9060 GCA_902806425.1 uncultured Truepera sp. | reverse complement strand
TCGTTGATGCGGTCAGGGAATGACGCCGAAACGGTGGGCGTCGTGGAAACCGTTGAATGAGACACTACAGCCCCTTTCATAACAAATGCTGGTTATAACCAGCATGTCCGAACCAGCCGAAGACATCTTGGAGTGTGACGGTTTTGAGAGCGGCGGCGATGGCGTCATCCAAGGCTTCTCTGGTACGCGCCTCTACCTGCTGTACCCAGGCTTTGAGCTTCGAGAAGGCGAGCTCGATAGGGTTGAGGTCAGGGCTGTAACTGGGGAGAAACAGCAGTTGGCAACCCCTCGCCGCGATGGCCTTGCGGACATGGACGCTAGCAGCCGCGCCTTGGCATCTTGCTCACTCGCGCTAAGCGTCTTTTTTTCTCGTTACACCTAAGCGCGCTATGCAACGGCTCATGGTCGCTTCGCTCAGCACCACGCCACTGCTCTGTTTCAACTGTGCACAACGCGCTCTAAGCCCGAGATCATTGTCTTGCTCGAGCTGCTGCTTCAACTGTTGTTCTTGGGCTGCGTCAAGCAGGCGAGGCCGACCTGGTGAGGTGCGGGGGGTGAAGTCGCCGCTTTCTCTAAACCGCCGTAGGTAACGCTCGACTGTAGCAGTTCCGACCTGAAATAGCTTGGCCGCTTCACCAATGCTTAGCTCCTGTTCAAGCACCCCTGCTACGACGCGCTTGCGGAGATCAACGGAATAAGCCATCCGTCAGCTTTGCACACCATCACTCTTTGTGCAATGGGCTGTAAGCAAAGGTAGGGCGGCGTCCGCTTAAATAGTTTATAGACACTCGCCCGTCACGCTTCCTTAGCCTCGCGCTCCTCTACGTGCAGTTGGTTGTTGCGGGCAGCAGCGTCGTCCGAAAGGCGCGTCAGGGCCGAAGGCGCGAGCGGCGAGGCGCTCTCAAACCCTTTTTTAGCCTCGTTCCCATCCGTCCCCGGCCCCGGCAAAAAGCGGTTTGCACCCGCCATAATCGCCGCCGTCACCCCCGGCAAGAGGGCGTTGGCGGCGACGGCGACCTTGCCGTACGGCGTCAACACGAGGCTGGGGGCGGCGCGGCGGCACGCCTCTAAAATTTGGCCCGCCGCATCCTCACCGCGCATGGAGAGAAGGGGCAAGGAGTCGCCGAGGGCAAACCACGCCAGTTCGCGTTTGTGCCGTCCCTTGACCGTAACGTTGCGGTACGAACCCGTCCGCACGAGCCAGGGCGAGACCGTCGTGACCTTGATGTTGTCCTTCGCCAACTCGGCGCGCAGGGCGTCGGACAGGCCGACCAGCGCGTGCTTGCTGGCGCTGTAGGGGGTGAGGTGTGGGATGGCAACCTCTCCGCCGATAGAGGCGATGTTGACGACGCGCCCGCCGCCCTGGCGCTTTAGCTGAGGCAGCGCCGCCTGCACCGTGTAGAGCGGTCCCCAAAAGTGCGTTCTCATCGCCGTGTCGAAGTCCGCCAGGGTCATGTGCTCGAGCGGCCCCACCTGGATGACGCCCGCGTTGTTGATCAGCACGTCCAGACGCCCGTAACGGCGGATCGTCTCGGCTACGGCGGCCTCTATCTGCGCCTGATCGCCGACATCAGCGGGAAGTGCCAGCACTTCAGCGCCGCGCTGCCGCAGTTCATCAGCGGCGCGTTTTAAGTCGCCCGGGCTGCGCGCTACCAGGGCCAAACACGCCCCCTCGGCGGCGAGCTGCCTAGCGAGGAGCAGCCCCAGCCCACGCGACCCGCCGGTGACGAGGACGACTTTGCCTGCAAACGAGAACCGTCGCCAGGTCAGCGTCAGGGCGGCGAGGGCCAGCCCCGCCGTCAGCAGCACTTTTTTCGTTTTCGACCCCGTAGCTGTCAAGGTTTTAGTACCACCTTGATGCAGCCGTCCTCTTTGTCGCGGAAGCGCCGATAGGCGTCCGGCGCGTCGTCGAGCCCCAACCTGTGGGTGATGACGAACGACGGGTCGATGGCCCCCTGCTCGATCTTTTCCGTGAGCGGCTTTAGGTAGCGGTGGACGTGCGTCTGGCCCATCTTGAAGGTCAAGCCTTTGTTAAAGGCCGCGCCCATCGGCAGCTTGTCGACAAAGCCGCCGAACACCCCCGCGACCGAGACGGTGCCCCCTTTACGGCACGCCATGATCGCCTGCCGGAGCGCGTGCGGCCTATCGGGCTCGATCTTGAACTCCTGCTTGACCCGGTCGTACACCCCGGCTGCGCCCAGCCCGTGCGACTCGAGGCCGACCGCCTCGATACACACGTCCGGCCCGCGCCCGCCGGTCAGTTGATTCAGCGCCTCGCGGGCGTCGGTCTCCTCATAGTTGATGACCTCGGCCCCGCCCTGCTTCGCCATCTCGAGGCGCTCCGGAACCCGGTCGATGGCGATGACGCGCTCCGCGCCCAGCAGCCAGGCGCTCTTGATGGCGAACTGCCCGACCGGGCCGCAGCCCCAGACCGCCACCACATCGCCGCCCTGAAGGTCACAGACCTCGACCGCCTGGTAGCCCGTCGGGAAGATGTCGGTCAGAAAGAGCACCTGCTCGTCGGTCAGGGAGTTGGGTACCTTGAACGGCCCCACGTCGGCGAAGGGCACCCGCACGTACTCGGCCTGTCCGCCCGCGTAACCGCCCATGAGGTGCGAGTAGCCGAAGATGCCCGCCGGGGCGTGACCGAACAGGGTCTCGGCCAACGCCGCTTTCGGGTTCGAGTTGTCGCATAGCGACCAGAGGTCATGCTGGCAGAAGTAGCACTGCCCACAGGCGATGGGGAAGGGCACGACGACGCGGTCGCCTACTTTAAGTTTCCTGACCTCCGAGCCGATCTCGACGACCTCGCCCATAAACTCGTGGCCTAGGATGTCGCCCTTTTGCATCGTAGGGACGTAGCCGTCCAAGAGGTGTAGGTCGGAGCCGCAGATGGCGGTCGAAGTTACCTTGACGATGGCGTCTCGAGGGTTGAGCAGTTCGGGGTCAGGAACCTGCTCGACCCGAACGTCGCCCCGGCCGTACCAGCAGAGTGCGCGCATAAATCCTCCTAGGCCCGGCCCGAAGTCTGGCCGTGCGTGGTGGCGGTTTCGCCGGTTTCCATAAGCTGCTTGAAGCGGCGCAGATCGTCCTGGAGCTGCGCCGCAGGTTCTTCGCCCATGAGCCGAGCGACCGTCGCTCCAACCTTGCCGAGCGGCGGTTCATACGCCAAGACGACCTTGAGTTCGGTGCCGCGGTCGTGAGAGAGCTCATTGAAAAATACCGAGCCCGCGTTCTCGATGTCCGAGCCCTCAAGCGCCCGCCACGCCAGACCTTCGTTGGGGAGGTCCTCGGTGATCTCGGCGTCCCATGAGACGCTCATGCCCATAGGCGCTTTTGCCGTCCAGTGCGAGCGCTTCTCGTCGAGTTCGGTGACCGACTCGAGGTGGCTCATAACCTTGGGCAGGTTTTCCAACGTGCGCCAGAAGGCGTACAGCTCGGCGGCGGGCCGGTTGATCGTCACATGCTTTTCGACGCGGATGCGTTTGTCGTTGGGCGTCGCCTCTTTGCGGGTCGCCAGGTAGGCGGCGTAGCCGCCGATACTCAGCAGCGCCACGCCGAGAACGAGCAGCGCGCTGTCGCTTAACGGGCCACCGTCTTTTCTGCCTGTTGCCATGTCAGCCTCCTCGCCTGAGTGCGCCCTGTATCTGGGCGCGTACCGTGGGTTTGTCAGTTAGTCGCACCATCTTCCCCCATCGGAACTTTGCTCAAAGTTCCCCCGCAGCCTAGCTCTCTTTGCTGGGAGAGGTTTAAGAGATGTCATACAGTTGCGCCGCAGGGGGTGCTGTCTGCGTACCGGGCGGTACGGCAAACGAACGGTTCGCCCTCTCAAGGCTCCCGCCCAAAACGCTGCATCCACCCGTAATCGTCGCCCCAGTCCGCGAGCACGCCCACTAGTCCGGCCTTACGGGCCAGTCCGTCAGCAATCCGCAATGATTTCTGCTGCGCCGTCACGTCGGCGGAGGCCAGCACCCGGTCGATAAGGGAAATCAGGGCGTCAGAGGACAGCGGCAGGTGTGCGAGGGGGTAGCGCGTCAACTCGAGTTCCAAGTAGCCGGGGAAAGGAGCGTGCCGACCTTCGAGGGCGAACAAGAACGTCAGTAGGGCAGAGACCGATACCGCTGCCTCGAGCCGCGCGCCCAAATCGTTTCCGTTCCGCACGCATATGAGCGAACGGTAGAGGCTGTTGATGTAGGCGTCGAGCGACGCGCGCAAGACCGCCTCACGGTGTTCGTCCGGCACCCTGCCCTTTTGCTCGATGAGCCCCGGCAGCTCACCCGTGTGGTCGAAAAGCAGCTCCATGTGGGCGAAGTCGTAGCGGCTCCACGCTTCGGGTGAACCGAAGGCAGTGTGGCTGCGAAAGCCGGTGAGGTCGTGAATAATGCAGTCGATGCTCGCTGCGTAGCGAAAGGGATAACGGGTGTGACACTTGTTTAAAGCGCCGTCACGTACGACGATAACGACGTCGTAGTCGGAGTGGGTGGTTGCAAAACCTTTGCCACGCGAGCCGCTCAGGAGCGCGCCGAGCACGTCCGGGTCCCCTTGGAGCCCAGCTAGAAGCGCCGCGAAGGGGTGTTCGGTGGGTGAAGCCATAGGCCAGCTTACGAGAAAACCGCGTAGGGCTTCCGCGCCGCCAGAGGGTTTTCGGGGTGCCTCCGGCCGCTTCATCAGCGAAGTGAAGCTATGTCGAGGCTCGAGCCCTCGCCGTAGCCGGTTCCTCGCCCACGCAACCCCATGAAAAAAGCCCCGACGACCGGAGCCTCTTTTTAGCTGTGAGTAGCTAGCGCGACCAGACTTTTTTACCCCCAGTGTCAAGACGGAGTAAAAAGGCGTCTTCCTCACCGTAGTTCTGGTCGTTGACCTTGCCGTCGGTCGTGCCGACCAGGTAAACCTTGCCGCTGTCGGCTGCGGAGACGTCGTAAGCCACCTCCCTAGTATCCGGCAGAGCAGCCGTGTAGGTCCAGGCGACGCTGCCTGAAGGAGTGTACTTGCGGGCGAAGGGGTCTGAGCTGCCTGCCGCGGGCGTGGTTTGGCCGCTCAGGTAAGCGTTGCCTGAAGCGTCGGCGCTGAGGCCGTACATCATCGCGGTATTGAACGGGGTGATGGTGCGCTGCCAGACCAACGTACCGCCGCCCGTGTATTTGTAGAGCGCGATAAGATTTTTGTCTCCGGTCTGGTAGGCGTACCGATCAGTATTGACGCTGATATAGACGTTACTGCCAGCTACCGCGACCTGCTCGAAAGCGCTGTCCGGCACCTTTGGCAGAGCGCGCTGCCACACCAAGCTACCGGCACTGCTGTATTTGGCGATTGCACCTGTGCCGACGATATAGAGCGAGCCGTCCCCGGCGATAACCGCGTCCGAGGGGCTGTCGATAACGTGAGGTTTATCGAACAGCTTTTGGCCTGTAGCGCTGTACTTCTCGAGGTGCGGCGAGATTGCACCGGTGTCTAAATCTCTGTAGCTATAGGCGACAAACGTTTCGCCGCCTGCCGTGGTCGCCATCGCTGCGCCGCCAGCACCGTTCGAGGTGTTAAGTGAAAACCTGGTATAGACAGCTCGAGCCCAGAGGGGCGTACCAGAAGCGCTGAACTTCTCCAGCGTGGCCTCATAATCGAATCCGGGATAGCTGTCCTGAACACCTCCGTAGAGGGCGAAACTGTTGCCGGTGGCGTCTACACCGAGCCCGTAGGCGAGCGCGGCGCAGACGTCGCTTCCGCCGTTACACTGCACCCCGAGGTTGCGGCTCCACAGCTCCTTACCAGACGTGTCGAAGCGTTTTAGGACGGGTTCGGCGTAGTAGGTGTAACCCTGGTAATCCGTAATTGTGCCGAGCGTGTAGAGCTGACCGGCTTCGTTCGTGGCGACCCGTGAACCCACGTCTTCCAGCGCGGTGCCGTATTGGGGCTCGAGCGGCGCTCGAATGTCGGCGGGCGTGTTGCACGCTGAGATAAAGACAGCCAGGATTGAGGCGACGAGCAACGTGCGGGCGTATCTCATGAGAAAGTCCTCTAATGGATGAGAGGCTTCGGTGTGCAGCGACTTACCCACACACAATGGCAAGCTACATCTACATCGGTCCTTTCCTAGTGAATTTATGACTTTTTGCATAATCAGTTTATAAGGGAAACCTTAAGCTAACCTTAAGCTCACGTCATGCTCATATACAGAGGTGGTTTTAGTTGTTGGTCCAGCCGCTGCGTGCAGCTAGAAGCGTCGGGTCAGGGGGTCGTGCTTAAGTGCTCCCGGCGGCAGCCGCTTGTGCCCGCCTAGCCACGGCGCAAAACGCGTCCCTGAGTTCATGCGGTTCCCTCACCACGAGGCGACAGCCCAGGTAGAGGAGCGAGACCGCGAACGCGTCTAGATCAGTGACGCCGCAGCGCAACCGGGTGCCGTCGGCTTCAGGCTCCAGGACAGCTTTAGCGTGTGACCATCGGGCCTCTGCTTCTTCAGGCGTTAACGCGAGCCACACCTCGACGCGCCACGGGGCCGGAGCGAAGGCGATGGTGCTGTAGAGAAACGCCGCCATCTCGAACCCCTCCGGACGCCTGAAGGTCTCGCTTAACAGCAGAGCAGACCCCACACGGTCCACCCGAAAAAGTCGTAGCGCACGCCGCAACGCGCAGTGTCCGGCTACAAACCAGCGCCCTTCGTGCTGCATCACGCCGAGCGGCTCGACCACGCGTTCACTCGCCGTCCCGTCCCGGGCGGTGTAGCCGAACCTCACCCGCCTACACGTGTGCACCGCTGTCGCCAGCTTTGTCAGGGTAGCCGTATCAGCCTCGACAACCCAGCGCGGTTTTTCAAGCTCTAAAACACCCCGCAAGGCGTCCACGTGGGCGCGAACCGACTCCGGCAACACCCGCTCGAGCTTGGCCTTTACGCCCGCAGTAGCCGGAGCCACCGCGCCGAGCCCCAGCTGCGTCAGAGCGTCTAAGCCGAGGGCTACGGCGAGAGCTTCCTCGGTGCCGAACATCAGTGGCGGCAGCCGAAAGCCGGGCCTGAGCCGGTAGCTACCCCCTGGCCCGCGGGTAGACGTGACTGGAATACCAAGGTCTTGAAGCCGCGCGACGTAACGCTGCACCGTCCGGACGCTGACCTCGAGTTCGGCGGCCAGCTCGGTTCCCGAGACGCGGCCCCGCGACCCGAGCAGCTCGAGGACCGTAAGCACGCGCATCGAAGGGTCATACATCAGCAGGACCTCATAGGCTCAGTATGACCTAAAAATCCGTCAAGACCTGACGGGAACCCGCGCTAGTCTGGTTATGAGGGTGGACAACCCGAGGAGGTTACGCCGTGACGGATACTAAAACGACCTTTATCACGCCCGAGGTGCTGCTAGAGCATTGGGAGGGCCACCGCAGGCTTACGCGAAGGGTCATAGATGCGTTTCCCGAAGATCAGCTTTTTACCTTTACGCCCGCGCCGCCCATGCGGAGCTTCGGGGTGCTGATGCTCGAGATCATCGGTATGGTCGCGCCGACGCTGGGCGGGCTGAGCACCGGGCTGTGGGAGCAGCCGGACTGGGCAGGAATCGCAAAGCAGGCGGAGCCGACCAAAGCTGAACTTCTCGCGCTCTGGGACGAGACGTCCACAGTGCTTCACGACCGCTGGCCGAAGATTCCCGAAGCGCGCTTTCACGAAGTCCACACGGCGTTCGGTCAGTGGACGATGCCGGGGGCGGACCTGGTGCTCTACCTTGTCGACAACGAGATTCACCACCGGGCACAAGGGTATGTGTATCTGAGGCTGCTGGGCATCGAGCCACCCCCCTTTTACGAACGCTGATCTCTTACAACAGCACTAAAAAAGAGCCGGTATGAACCCGGCTCTAAAAAGTTAGGTGCGGACGGCTACATGCCCCCGCCGGACGCCGCGCCGCCACTCGAGGCGTCAATGGAGAGGTTTGTACCCGCCTGCGTCAGCATATCGCCGAGGGCCGTGACCTGATCGTTACCCCTGTCTTCGCCGACGATAACAGCCCCCTTACCCAAAGTCGTGAGCAGGCTGCCGACCTCAGCCGGGTTGATAGGCTCAGACTGTAGGGCGGTAGTCAGGTCGCCGAGCTGTACCCCGAGAATCCGTAAGGCGGTGTCGTCGGAAGCCTCGAGCGTCTCCCGCCAACCGCTGATAGTTGCGAGCGCTGCGTCGAGTGGGATGTTGGTAACGCCCTCTTCGAGGGTCGAGAGGGTCTCCTCTAAGCTCGGAGCCTCGGACTGCGCGAGAGCAGCGAGCGTCAGAAAGGCAGGGATTAAAAAAAGAGCGCGTTTTTTCATGTAAAAGCCTCCAGGTTTGGGTTACGCATACCTCAAGCAAGCGACGTGTTAAGCGAAGGTGTCGTGCTTTAGGGTCCTCACCAAGATACTAAGGCGGGACGTCGGCGCTAACCTTGGGAAGGCTTACAGAGTGCACATATTCACCAAGCTGAGCTGTCTAAATGCTTTGCGCTGACCAGTAATCCAAATCTCCTTTGAGCCAATCGGGTTCCATGCTCGAGGGTGGCAAATAAAAAAGCCCCGACCACCGGGGGACGCTGTGGGGTTAGGTAGAGATACATGCATGCAGCAAGGCAAATTGGATTGCGGGTTAAGAAAACTGTCCGTGAGTTAAGCAATCCCCCGCCGCTAATAGCGGCGGGGGATTTTTTGGTTTCAGAAAGACGAGCCAAACATAAAATTACCCCGGCCTCAAACGCTACGAGTCAAAAACCTTACTGCCCACTTAAGCCATACAACATAGGCTTATAGCCCTGTTTGGTAGCGAAACATTTGCTTCGGAGGAGATCACCATGAGAAAGTTGCACGCAGCCCTGATCGGGCTTTTTTTCTTGCTCGCGGCCTGCGGACAGAAACCAGCCACCCTTGAGCCTCTAGCCACCTCTTTGCTCCGCGGTATAGACGGGTGCTGGCCGACCCGTCTATACCTTGCGCCGAATACCCTAAAAGGTGAGGTGAGTTTCTACGTTGACGGCAGATTGCTCGTCAAGGACGCCATTAAACCGTTTGAGACGATGGTCGACGAAACTAAGTTAGTGTCCGGTACGCACCGAGCTTCGGCGG
>CADCWP010000040.1 GCA_902806425.1 uncultured Truepera sp. | reverse complement strand
AGCGCCTTAGCATCGGCCTTCCCCTGATCCCTTAAATGGTGTACCAAGTCCAGCTCGTCCACGAAGTTGACGGGCAGCGGCACAGCCCGATAAGTAGTGCCCGCCTTCCTGCCGCGCTTCTTAAGGGTGCGGAACATCACCGCCTGGTCTCCGCGGGTTAGGCGACCGAGCAAAGCTACTTCCCACTGAGGAACAAGCCCACGCGGTGATGTTGAGTGGTGCCGAGGTGCAGAAGCTACAGCATTATGAGGCGCATCTGGAGCGTGTGCTGTACAGGGACTGCACGAGCTTGAGGCTATGCAGGAGCGGCATAATGGGGGACAAGCACCGCTGACTAGGGTAGAGATACGCGGAGGCGATCAGTAACAAGTGAGCTGTCATGAGCGGAGCCGCAACCGCTAACGGGTGCAAGATGGCGACGGCTTACTGGTTATACTCCAGCATGTCCTTGCCAAGCCCTAAGTTCGACACCACCAAGCTGAAGACTATTTACCCGAGTAACCAACCAGAATTTTATGAAACCGCAGAGAACGCTCTCTTTGACGGCGATGGAACATTCACGTATCAAGACCAACTCTGGCAGGTGTGCGACGGCAAACCGGGTGAGTACCTGGACGTCTGGCCTGCGCTGGCATAAAACGCAGGTATAAGTGCTGCACCCTGACTAAAACAGCTTTTGGCGTTTGTAGACGGTGATGTTGTCTTGAAGCTCTTGATTGAGCTTCCGCAACGCTTCGCGTGTACGGTACGCCTCGTAAATGTCGCTTTGGCTGCGCGCTAAGCGCAAAGCCTGTTGCAGTTGGTCAACCCGGACTCGCGCAGCTTCTAGCTCGTCCTTGTCGGCGAAACGGCCATAACGTTGTAAAAGTCCAGCGGTAGGTTCAAAAATCGAATCGACGGCTTGCTCATCCAGATAACTGTCCATCATGGTATGCCCCATCCGACCAGTAGCGCAGAGTTAAACTATTCCAATTATTGTGCAAGTGGTCAGAAACTCACGAACAATTTGTTGGAACACCTAAGGTTACTTATTAATGGTTGAAACAATCAACTACTTAAGATGGGTGGATCGATAAGCAGTTGTTCAAAAACACGACCTTCTCTTATCCAAGCGCGATGAGGTTAAGGCGTAGGCAAAGTAAGAGTTGAGCCACCGCTAACCGAGAACTCTCAGCGCCGCCGCCAGACCCTGCCCCAGCGTTACAGGCTGCCCCAACTCGAGCAAAATCTCCTCTAGCGCCGCCACCAGTACAAGCGCGTCGTAGCGGTCGGCGTAACCCATCACCGAGGGCCGGAAAAGGTGCCCTTTGGCGTCGTCTTGGCCCCCGGCAATCCGCATCCCGCGAGCGCCAAAGCCCTTTACGATGTCGGGCGCGGCGACCCCTTCAGGCGCGTAGAGCGCGGCAACCGCGGGGCTGATACGTTCGGCGTAGGGTTTACAGCCGAGCGCCCCGGCACCCTCTAAAACCGCCCGGTTGAGCCCCCCTCGGCGGTGCCAGACGGCCCTCAGGCCCTCGTCCAAGAGCATACTCAGGGCGACCTCTAACCCCGCCACCAAACTCACCGCCGGGGTGTAGGCCGTCTGCCCCGCCCGCTGCTGAAGGCGCTCTTTGCGGAGGTCCAAGTAAAAGGTCGGGTGCAGATCGTCTGTGCGCGCCCACGCCCGCTCGGAAAGCCACGCGAAGGCGAGCCCCGGCGGCGTCATCAGCCCCTTTTGACTTCCCGAAAAGATGCCGTCGAGTCCCCACTCTTTAGGGCGCAGTTCAGCCACACCCAGACTCGTCACGGTGTCGACCAGAACCAGGGCGTCCGGAACGGTTTCACGAACGACTTTGGCGATAACCTCAACGTCGTGCAGGACGCCCGTAGACGTTTCCGAATGGGTCGTCATCACGGCGACGGCGTCCGGATGGCTTTTCAAAAGCGCCCGAACCGCCTCCGGGTCGGCGGCCTGACCCCACGGCAGCGTGAGCTCAGCCACCTCAAAGCCGTAGTGCCGCGCCAGCTTAGTCCAGCGCTCGCCGAACTTGCCCGCGTTGACGCCAATAATCTTCGCGCCTCTGGGTATACACGCCAGCAGACCCGCCTCAAAGCCAGCCGTACCGCTGCCAGCCAAAATCAGCACGTCGTCACCGGGAACGCAGGCGACCTCGGCGAGCTTGTCGCGTGTGCGTAAAAACAGCTCTTTAAAGGCTGCCGTGCGGTGATGGACGACCGGGCGAGCGGTCGCCTCGAGAACCTGTGGTGGCACATCGACCGGGCCGGGGGCGTACAGGCGGGTCTTAAACATCAGTCCGTCTCGAGGCGGCTCAGGTCGACGAGCAGCTCGAGCGCCCGCCCGGACTCCCAAGCTTCTTGTTGAAACGCTTTGTGATAGGCGTCGATGTCGTGGGTTGAGCGCTCTGCGGCGTCGGCGGCTTGAACCAGATTTCCAGCCCGGATGTAGCCGATGAGGTAGTCCCCCGCTTTGGATGAATCTAAAAAGAACGACTCGAGCACGACGCTCTCATCCTCTAAAGTTGCCAACGCCTCGTCACGTCTGTCGTTTATCTCCGCCGCCCACTCACGCACACGCGGCAACGACCCCGGCTTCAGCCTGACTTTGACGCAGCGCACGCCTACCGAACCGGCCATTATAGCCGCACCAGTTTGAGGGTCCGCAGCACGTTCGGTAGGCCGCGCAGCACGTCCAGAACGGTTTCAGGAGGATTCTGGTCGAGTCCCAAAGCAAAGAGCGCCAAGCCGTCCTCACCGACGCGCGAGAGCTGCATCCCCGAGATGTTGACGCCCGCGTCGCCCAAGACCGTACCGACCTTGCCGACCGCGCCGGGACGGTCGTAGTTCGTGCAGATCAGCATCGTACCCTCGGGTCGTAGCTCGATGGGGTAGTCGTCGACCGAAACGATGCGCGGCTCCGTGCCCAAAACCGAGCCACCGACGCTGAACGTACCCTCGTCGGTCGTGAGCTGCACGTGGACGTGTGAGGTGTAACCGCGAGAGCGCGAGGCCGTCACCTTGGACACGCGGATGTCGCGCTCTTTAGCAATCGACGGCGCGTTGATGTAGTTGGGCGCTTCGTCCAAGATGGGCTCTAAAACGCCTTTGGTCACGGCTACCGCGACCGGATCAGGGTCACGCGGGAAGGTGCCGGAGAACTCGACTTGAAGCTCGCGCATCCGCCCCTGAGCGAGTTGCGCCACGAGTTTGCCCAAAGCCTCGCCGAGTTTGAGATACGGCCCCAGCACCGCCATCACGTCCGGGGCCAGCGCCGGGGCATTGACCGCGCCGCGCGAGAGGTCACCGTTAAGAGCCAGCGCCGTGCGCTCTAAAATCTCCTCACCGACCCGTGCCTGCGCCTCGGCGGTGTTAGCTCCCAAGTGCGCCGTCAAGACCACGTTGTCCAGGTGCAACAAGGGATTCTCTGGAGATGGGGGCTCGAGGACGTACACGTCCAATCCGGCAGCGAATATCTTTTTCGACGTGAGCGCCGCCAAGAGCGCCGCCTCATCGATGATGCCGCCGCGCGCCGCGTTCACCACCACCGCGTCAGGCGGCAAAAGCGCCAACTCCGCCTCGCCGATCATGCCTTCCGTCTCTTCGGTGAGCGGCGTGTGGACGGTTAGAAAGTTCGAGCGCCCCAGCATCTCGTGCAGGTCGTCGACCAGCTCGACCTTGAGGTCGGCGGCCCGCTGACGCGAGATGTACGGGTCATAGGCCAAGACCGTCATCCCCAGCCCCTGCGCCCGCCGCGATACCAAGGAGCCGATACGCCCGAACCCGACGACGCCGAGCGTCGCGTCCTTGACCTCACGGCCCAGAAACTTCCGGTCCCAGGTTCCCGCGCGAATCTGCTTGTCCGAGCGGGTGACCCCGCGCGCGGCGGCGAGCATGAGCGCCACGGCCAGCTCCGCCGCAGAGACGTTGTTCGATTCGGGGGCATTTAAGACCAGGATGCCCCGGCGGCTGGCGGCCCCCAAGTCGATGTTGTCCACGCCGACCCCTCCCCGCCCGATCACCTTGAGGTTAGTGGCCGCGCGGATGAGTGCGTCGTCTACTTGAGTGCGGCTGCGGGTGATGATCGCGTCGTAGCCACCGACGATCTCGAGGAGGTCGCCGCGCGAAATCCCCTCACGGTAGTCCACCTGCACGCCCTCATACGTTTTGTCGCCCAGTTGAATTGTGTCGGTAACGAGAACCTTATGCGCCATACCCGCGAACTATACCGCTATCGTGCCCTCAGCGGCGTCTGACGAGGCTCCGGGGCGTCGGCAGCGCGTAGCTGAGCAGCCCCGCCGCAACCAGCAGCGTCGCGGCGACGAAGTAAAGGTTGGGCAGCGTCCGAAACGATACGTCGCCCAGCAGCGCCCATAAACCCAGAAGTAAAAAGTGACCGGCGAGCAGCAGGGGCGGCACCAGCGCGGCGCGGCGGGCGTCCCGGCGGTATAGGCGTGGTCCGGTGCGGAGCAGGGTAGCGGCCAGCCCTACGTCCAAAAGCCCGATCAGTATTCCGCTCAATACCGCGTCATAGATCGTAAACGCCCGGACGAGCACGTAGCTGAGGTGAACGAGCCAGGGTAGCGCGGAGAATACGATGACCTCGGGCAGACGACCCGGCCAAGTGCGGCGTAGCAGGAGGCCGCCGACAAAACCCATCAAGACGAAAAAGAAGCCGAGGCGCAGAAGCAGGCTCATCTGAGAGATTTTTGCTCGAGCCTATAACGGAGCGTCTCCAAGACTTCACGGCCCAGCAGCCAACCCAAAATGCCGCACGTCACCATAACGGTATGGATACCAAGCCAAAGAAATGCCAAACCGTCTATAGTTACGTCCGTCCCTACAAGCGCCGCCATCAGGGGCCGAAGAGGAAATGTCGCATAAATAGTGATGTGCGCTAAAGGAGCGAGCAAAACCGTCCACGGCCAACGCCAGACGCACACAGCTCCTAAAACAAAAAGAATAGGCGCGTACAGGGGACTTGTCGAGGTAAAGGTGGTAACCGCAACACGAACCTGCTCCAACGTAGCTGCTGGGTAGCTGCTGACGCCGTAAAGAAGAAACTCCCGCACGTACTGAGCATAAAAGAATGCAGGGACAAAACCGGCGAGAAGTGCTGCGAAAGACAGCAAATGCCAAATACCTAAGCGCTTGGTACCTGCGAAAAGAAGAATACCCATCACAAACAGAAAGAGAACGATGCCGCACAAGTAGGGTAGAAAGAGGGCCTCACCAGACTGATAACTTGTTATGACAACTTGATCTTTCGTCGGTAGAGACTCTGCCGGGAGAGGGTAGCTTTCAACGCTGTAAGCATCGGTAAGCATTAGATGATTTCCCTAAACGCCACCGCACGGCTCCGGCGCTTGAGTTCTTCGCGCAACCTAGCGGCCCACGACGCCTCGAGCTTAGGGTCCGCCTCCAACATCCGCTTCGCCAAATCCCGCGACCGCTCGATGATCTCGGTGTCCTGCGAGAGGTCGCCTAACACCAGGTCTGGCATCCCCGACTGACGCGTGCCGCGCAGTTCACCGGGTCCGCGCAGCTCGAGGTCTTTCTCCGCGATCACAAAACCGTCCGAGTGCTTTTCGATGACACCCAGACGCGCCTGCGTCTTTTTCGAGCGGTCACCGGCGATCAGCACGCAGTAACTCGCGTGCTCGCCACGCCCGACCCGGCCCCGGAGCTGGTGGAGCTGTGAAAGCCCAAAACGCTCGGCGTTTTCAATAATCATCACCGAGGCGTTGGGGATGTCCACCCCCACTTCAATCACCGTAGTTGAAACCAGCAGGTCGTATTCGCGGCGGCGAAACGCCTCCATCACCTCGTCTTTTTCCTGCCCGGTCATCTTGCCGTGCAACAGGGCGATGCGACACGCCTCGGGCATGATGGCCCTAAGGTCGTCGTACATCTGCGTCGCCGAGACGATCTCGCTCATCACCTCGGCCTCGCTCTCCTCGATCAAAGGTGTGACCAGGTAGACCTGCCGCCCCTTCTGAATCTCCCCCCAAGCGAAACGGTAGACGTCGCGGCGCTTGGCGTCGTTTACGAGCCGCGTCTCGATGGGCTGACGACCCGGCGGGAGTTCGTCGATCACCGACAGCTCGAGGTCGCCGTAGTAGGTCAGCGCCAGCGAGCGTGGGATGGGCGTCGCGCTCATCACCAGCACGTCGGGGCTATTGCCCAAGAGTTTGCGCCGCTGTTCGACCCCGAACCGGTGCTCTTCGTCGACAATCGCCAAGCCTAGATTGCGGAACACCACGCCCTCTTGGATCAGCGCGTGCGTGCCGACGGCGAGGTCGGTCTGCGACGACCCCAACCGCTCCCTCGCTTCCCGCCGCTCCTTAAAGCCCGCCGAGCCTATAAACAGGTCGCACGCCACGCCCAGCGGGTGCAGATACTGAATCATGTTGAGATAGTGCTGCCGCGCCAAGATTTCGGTCGGGGCCATAAGCGCCGCCTGAAAGCCGTTTTGGACCGCCACATAGGCCGCCGCCGCCGCCACCGCCGTCTTCCCCGAACCGACGTCGCCTTGTAAAAGGCGCGCCATCTGTTTGGGGTTCGCCATGTCGCCTAAAATCTCGTCGAGCACCCGCCGCTGGGCGGTCGTTAGTTTGAAAGGCAGGCTCGACTCGAACGTCTTTATATCTTTTTGTTTGATCCTAAACTGCTTGCCGATAAGCGCTGTGTCGCGGTTTAAGAGGACGCGCAGCTCGAGAAACAAGAACTCGTCGAACTTAAGCCGCCGCAGCGCCGCCGAGAGCGCCTTTTCGCCCGTTGGAAAGTGAACCTCACGGAGCGCCTCGTCTAAAGAGATGAGCTTAAAGCGCTCTAAAATGCTCCTAGGCAGGTGGTCGGGTACCAAGCCCAGCGCGTCGAGTAACCTTCTCGCCGCCCGCCGCAGGTACGCCTGACTGAGCCCCTGGGTAGACCCATACACCCCAACGATGCGCCCCGCCGAGAGCGATTCGGCGTCGTCGTCGATCTCGTAATGCGCCGCCGACAGCTCTACCGCGCTGCCCCGCCGTTTAACCTTGCCCGTGACGATGATGCGCTGACCCGGAAAGAGCTGCTTCTCGAGCCACGCCTGGTTAAACCACACCACTCCCAGCCGCGCCCCGTGAGGGTCCTCCAAAAAGGCGCGCACTACGGTCATCCCGCTCCGCGCTTTCGTAAGCTTGCGCCCGGTGACAGTGCCGACGACCGTTACCGATTCCTGCTCGCTCAGCGCGGCAAAGCTCGGCAGCGCGCGGCGGTCCTCGTAGCGTTTGGGATAGTAAAAAAGCAGGTCGCGGTAGGTCTTGAGACCTAGTGGGGCTAGCTTTTTGGCGGCGGTGTGGCCGACGTTGAGCAGGGTTTGACTCAACTCGGCGTCGAGCTTAGCGCTCGAGAAGTCGGACTCTGTGGAGGCTTCTGCAACAGGCCGCTGCGCCTTTTGGGCTGATCGGGGCTTGGCTGCGCCATTCGATCTTTGTACGGCCGCCTCTGAAACCTCAACCGGGCCAAGGAGCGCGAGGGCCTGCTCGACCCGCTCCGCCCGCCTCTCCGGCGAGAGCGCGCTGTAGCCGTCCATAAGCGCCCGCACGTCACCGAACGGGCCGCCGACGGTCTCTAACAGGCGCTCGAGTCCGCCTTTAACCGCCGTGTCCTGACACCCGCTCCTAAGCTCGAGGGTCAAGGGTCCCCGCAAGCGGTTCCTGAGTTCTTGGGCCGTCGCTGCCATCTCTCCCATTATGAAATATGGGGGTCGGTTTGGGTGAAGCTCAGGGGCTTCAAAACTCACCTCACGTTTGCTGATGAACCTAGAGTGAAGTTCTCTCCGCGCCATTTGGGCCATAACGTTGCGTTGGATATGAAACACTTTTGCCGCGTCCGTCCCACCTGGTTAATCCAATGCCCTGTAGCCGCCTGTGCTTAGTGCCTGAGCAGATGATGACATTCGCCGCGAGTAGGCGGCCGTAAAGATAAGGTCTCTTTCATGATCGGTTTAAGCCGCCGCTTGCGCCCGGCTCCTCGCCGCCTCCCTGTCCCGAACGGGCGGCGAGCCGAACGTCTGGCCATACTCCCGCGTGAACTGAGGCACACTCTCGTAACCGACCGCAAACGCCGCGCGGGTCGCCGACACACCTTCGGCCATCATCAGCCTGCGCGCCTCGATCAGACGCAGCTGCTTCTGGAATTGCAGGGGCGAGAGCGAAGTCACGGCGCGGAAGTGCTGGTAGAACGACGACGGGCTCATCCCGGCCGTCGCCGCCAGGCGCTCGACCGGCAGCGGCTGATCGAACTCGGCCCGAAGCACCGCGACCGCGCGCGCCACACGTCGGGCGTGGCCGTCCGGCGGGCCAAATTGACGGATCGCCGCCCCGTGCCGACCGGCCAGAAGCCAGTAGTGCAGTTCGCGCACCAGTTGCGCGTGCAGCATCGGCACTGCTGCCGGACGCTCGAGCAGGCGCATCAGCCGCAGCGCCGCGTCGGCGACTTCGGCGTCGGTCGGCTCGACCCGCACGGGCGCGCCGTCGGCGACCGGCACCACCCCCATCTGCACGGTCAAGTCCGCGATCACTGCCGGGTCTAGGTCCAGGACAAGTGAGAGGTAGGGCGCGGCGACACTCGCGCGCGTGATCTGGCTCACGGTCGGCACGTCCGCCGTGATCAGCAGCGAATCACCCGCGCCGAACGCAAAGGTCTGGGTTCCCATAACGACTTGCTTGCTGCCTTGCAGAACCAGGCAGACGAGGGGGCGGGAGATCGCATGGTCTAAGCCGCTGGGCGCGGTTGAACGGATGGTTGTCAGGCCGGGAATGGGGGTTTGAGCAAGGCCAGCTGGGTCGGCATGGGCCTCCGCGTAGCGGCGAACAGCGTCGAATAGCATGTCGGTCATGGGGTAATCCTAACGGTTCTCGACTGCTGCACAACTCCTTTTCGGAGGAATAGGCAAAGAACGCCGAGGTTTCGGTAAAGACAGCCGGGGGTCAGCTTGCTACCGTTGGCTTACGTTCACGCCCCGAGAGGATGTGAGCACAAATACTAGGAGGTATAGCATGACTAAGATCGCTCTCGTTACCGGTGCTGGCCGCGGACTCGGCCGCAACACCGCACTCAGCATCGCCCGCCACGGCGGTGATGTCATCCTCACCTACCGCAGCAGCGTGGACGAAGCCCAGGCTGTGGTCGCCGAGATTCAAGCTATGGGCCGTCAGGCGATGGCCTTCCAACTCGACAGCAGCGACGTCGCCGCCTTCGCACCCTTTGTCGAGCGCCTGCGGACGGCGCTGCGCGAGACTTGGCAACGCGAGACGTTCGATCACCTTGTCAACAACGCCGGTCACGGCGAGTACGCCATGATCGAGGGGACGACCGAGGCGCAATTCGACGGGCTGGTCGACGTCCACTTTAAAGGCGTGTTCTTCCTCACCCAGGCACTCTTGCCGCTGATTGCCGACGGCGGCCGCATCGTAAACTTATCGACCGGTCTGACCAACAGGTTGTATCCCGGCTTCTCTGTCTACGCGGCGGTCAAGGGCGCAGTCGAGGTGCTCACCGAATACATGGCCAGGGAACTGGGTAGCCGCGGTATCGCAGTCAATACGGTCGCGCCGGGCGCTATCGAGACCGATTTCGGCGGTGGCCTCGTCCGTGACACGCCGGAGGTCAACAAGCAGTTCGCGGACATGATCGTGCTCGGCCGCGTCGGCGTGCCGGACGACATCGGGCCAATGATCGCGAGCCTACTGTCCGAGGACAACCGCTGGATCACGGCGCAGCGGATTGAAGTGTCCGGCGGGCAAGGCATCTGATTGGGCTGACGGGCTACGCCGCCGACGTCTATGGCATGACGGTGAGCGGCGCGGGTCCGGCAACGCTAGCGGATGTGTACCGGATAGCTCGCTCATTAAGTTGTATACGTCCACGGCCACCTACATACTGCCCTACCTAGCTACGCTAAAAGATGTGCGGTGGCGGCCACGGCTAGATCCGATCAGATCGCACGGGTTATGCGGTCGGTCGGTAGCCCGCGTAGGCGTGGCTAGCAACGGCAACGGCCCTGTCCGTCGCCCGGCCGAGGTCCACGCCGTCGGGATCCGCGAGCCACTGCACGGCGATGCCCCGCAAAATGCCAGCGAGCAAAACGGACTCCACGGTCGGGTCGATGTCCCCCCGAACGCTTCCGTCTCCCTGGCCACGCAGGAGCTGGTCCCGCAGGCTGTCGCGGAGCACCCCGTTCAGATCGCGGACGGCGTCCCGCAGGTCGGGCTGGCCGACGAAAGACTCCACGATGAGGATGAGCATCGCCCGGCTCGGGCGGGGGTCCTCGCCCAGTTGGCCGAGATATCCCTCAATCAGGGCGAGAACGCCCTCGATGCCGGTACTCTGGCCC
>CADCWP010000039.1 GCA_902806425.1 uncultured Truepera sp. | reverse complement strand
TGTTTTACCGACTCAGAAGTTTCACTTGACTCGTAGCTAGTTGCGCCATCTAGCTCTTGAAGAATTGTTGACCAAAAGTCATCTTCCTGTGCGAAGTGCCCACCGTCTAACCAAATATTTTGCTCCTCCGTAGCTCTCGGTAGGATGGTATTTACCAAAACGGTCTTTCCTGATTTCGTTTGCCCTGTAACGGTAATCAGCTTGTGCAAACTATCAACCGCGGTTCTAAGGCGTGCCTCTAGCTTAATTGCGTTGCGTGGTACGTATGTAAGTCTCGGCATCCCGCCGGGAACGAACACTTTAGACGTGACATATCTTTTCACTTACTCACTCCACGTGTTTACTTGCATATCAGTCTGCCGCCATCCCAACGTTGTTCTTCTCCAACGCCCGCTCCGCCCGGTACGACGACCGCACGAGCGGCCCCGAGACCACTTCTAAAAAGCCCTTCTCCAAACCGATCGCACGGTAGCGGTTAAAATCCTCCGGCGGCACGTAGCGCACGACCGGCAGGTGCGACGCTGTGGGCCGCAGATACTGCCCGAAGGTCACGATATCGACGCCCGCGCTTCTAAGGTCATCCATCGCTTCGATGATTTCAGCGTCAGTCTCGCCTAGACCCAGCATCAGGCTCGTTTTGGTCAGCACGTCGGGGCGAGCTTTTTTGGCATAGGCCAAAACGCTAAGTGTTTGGTCGTAACCGGCCCTGGGGTCGCGTACGGGGTGGGTGAGGCGGCGCACCGTCTCGAGGTTCTGCGCGTAGACCTCCACGCCTGCGTCCAAAACCCGCTGCACGTGCTCGTGATGGCCCGCAAAATCAGGTGTGAGCGCCTCGACCGCCGTCTCCGGATTGACGCGTTTAATCTCGCGGATGCACGCCGCGTAGTGGCCCGCGCCACCGTCCGGCAGGTCGTCGCGGTCGACGGAGGTCAGGACCACGTACTTGAGGCCCATCAGCCTCACTGAACTCCCGGCCAGACGCGGTTCGTCGGGGTCAAGGCGGCCCTTGGGGTTGCCGGTATCGACCGCGCAGAAGCGGCAGGCGCGGGTGCAGACCGAGCCCATCAGCATGATCGTCGCCGTTCCGGCGTTCCAGCACTCGCCGATATTCGGGCACATCGCCTCTTCGCAGACCGTGCTGAGGCGGTGTTCGCGCACGGTCCCCTTGACCTCGCTGTATTTGGTTCCGGACGGCAGCGCTACCTTGAGCCACGCCGGTTTGCGCTCGCGTGGGACGGTCTCAGCGTCTTTACGGTAGACGCCGTTTTTTACGACTTTGACGTCGTTCAGGAGCACGTCGGGAGTTTTGGGCTGGGTCATCGCGCCACGTCGCTTTCTGCTAAGAGGTCTATCTGGAAGGTGTCGGCGAACGCCCGGATCAGTTTGGGTTTAACTTCGGCGAGGGTCACCGGGCGGCCTAAAAGTTTTTGCAAGCTCGTCACGCCCCGGTCCTGGATACCACAGGGAACGATGTGCGAGAAATGCGTCAGGTCGGTCGAGACGTTCATGGCGAAGCCGTGAAACGAGACGTTGCGTTTGATGGCAACCCCGATAGCCACGACCTTTTCGTCCCCGACCCAGACGCCCGCGTAGCCGGGGCTGCCTTCGCCCACAACCCCGTACGTCGCCAGCACCTGCACCATGACGGCCTCCAAGTTTCGCAGGTAGCTCCGCACAAGGCGACCGATCGGCAAGATCGGATAACCGACCAGCTGACCGGGGCCGTGATAGGTGACGTCGCCGCCGCGTTCGATGTCATAGAGGGAGAAGCCCTGCGCCTCCAAAAAGGCCGGGTCGGTCAGCAGGTTCTGGCGTCCACCCTTTTTGCCGAAGGTGATAACCGGTGGATGCTCAACCAGAAGCAGCGTCGGGGGCGACCGGCCCTCGGCGACGGCGGCGTGCGTCTCCAACTGCACGTTCCAGGCAGCGCGGTAATCCAGACGGCCCAAGTCGCGCACTGCCATCTGGCTCACCGTAGTTGAGGCCGCGTCCATACTCCGATGGTATCAGAGCGCTGCTTGGGGTCCTGCACGCTGGGCGTCAGTTAGAAATAGTAGGTCGCGCCGAGCGTCAGTTTGGGAGCGGGGATCACCTCGAAAGGGAAAATTCTAAAACGCGGGCCGATAAGGCGGAGGGCGGGAGCGATCCACCTCGAGAAACACCCCAAAGCTGCCTGAACGCGCCTCGAGGCCGCCTACCCCGCCGCCGTTCAGCCCGTACGCCGCTGTGGTGCCCCGTTATAGGCGTAGGGGTCATTAAAGTAGCCCATCCTAAACCGCGCGTCGGTCCCCGGAGCGAAAAAGTCTCTCTGGCTGTAGACGAGCGTTAGGCCGGTCCCGAAAAACCGTGTTGCTGATTCCAGGTTGCCGTACACAGCTGTTATACCTACTAATTAGATGAAGAAACGCTTAACCCTTGTTATCGTCAGCTCACCCTAGTAAAATAAAGGCACCGCGAAAGAGCCTCTGCTTTTTTGTGGCCCAGGACAGCCTGGGATAGTTTTTGCTGGCAGCGGGTGCCTCCCGCACACCAGGAGGAAGATAGGTTTAGATATGGCGACAGGTCGAGTTAAGTGGTTCAGCAACGAGAAGGGGTTTGGCTTTATCGAGCAGAGTGACGGCGGTGCCGACGTATTCTGTCACTTCTCGGCTATCGAGGGCAGCGGCTACCGCAGCCTCAACGAAGGCGACGAGGTCGAGTTCGAGGTCGAACAAGGTCAGAAGGGGTTGCAGGCCAAAAACGTTACGGTGACGAGCGCCGCGCCCGCACCCGAAGGTGCCCGCTACTAAAAGCACACCAAACAGTAGCGCCCGCACTTGGCGGGCGCTTTTTTATGCGGGCTTGGTTGCGCGTTTTAGTTTGCCTAAAAAGTGCTGCCAACCCTCTAGGTGTTCCTCACGCTCACGTGTCTCCGCTTCACCCCCGCCGTACGTCCCGTGCGTAACGGTGAGCAGGGTGTCCGCGTCCCTCTTTTCAAAATCGACAACGACCTGCCGTGCAGACCCGGGCTCACTCGCCCACGCCCAGCTAAACGCCAACCTTTTACCCGCTAGGACCTCCGAAAAGACCCCGGAAAGCGTCTGGTCGGGCTGAGTAAAGGTGTAGCTGTAGTGCCCTCCAGGAACGGCGTCTATCGTCGCCTCATCCGGCCACCACATCTTGAGCTTGGCAGGGTCCGTCCAGTAGCTGTACAGCTCTTGCGGCGTTACGCGGCGGAACGTTTCCCAGACGCGCAGCCGCCCGTCACGGGTATATATGTAATCCACCCGAACTTACCAGCTGCTCGCCTGCACCGCCGAGGCAAAGCGGTAGAGCGTGCCGTCATAGTCCGCGACGTACAGCTCCCCAGCTTCATCCTCGCCGAACGCGACCACCAAGAAACCCGAATCGACCAGCCGTGTGCTGGCGTAGCCTCCGCCCTCCTGCGCCGCCGCGCCCCAGATGGTGCCGCTGGTGAAATCGCCGAAGACGTAGTGGCCCACGAGTTCGGGAATTGCCTCACCCCGGTAGACGTAGCCGCCGGTGACCGACTGACCTTCGCTGTGAGGGTACTCGAGTACCGGCCCCGTCAAACCTTCCGTATCGCACGTTTCGAGTGGTGCCGTGGCGTCCGCTTCGTTAAAGCAGCTCGAGCCCTCGGTGACTTCCCAGCCATAGTTTTCACCGCCCGCGCTGTCAGCTGGCTGCCGGTTGATTTCCTCAAAGGCGTTTTGCCCCACGTCGGCGATCCATAGGTCGCCGGTCTCCCGGTCGAACGAGTAACGCCACGGATTGCGGAGGCCGTACGCCCAAATCTCGGGCATTGCCCCCTCGGTTTGGGCGAACGGGTTGTCCTGCGGGACGCCGTAGGGTTCGTCGCCTATGTTATCCACATCAATGCGGAGCATTTTACCGAGCAGTGTGCTTGGGTCCTGCCCCCGCTCCTCCGGGTCACCACCCGCGCCGCCGTCGCCCATGCCGACGTAAAGATAGCCGTCCGGACCGAAGACGAGGTTGCCGCCGTTATGGTTCGGGTAGGGCTGCGGAATGGTCAGCAGGACCCGCTCAGAGTCGGCGTCAGCTACGTTAGGGTCGCTGGAGACGACGAATTCGGAGATCACGGTGTCCCCGTCGCCGCGCGTGTAGTTCACGAAAAAACGCCCGTTCTCAGCGTACTCCGGGTGAAAAGCCAGCCCTAGAAGTCCCTGTTCGCTGTCGGTCGAAACGGCGTCCGTTAGGTCTAAAAAGGGTGTGCCCAGCACGCTGCCGTCCTGTACAACGCGGGCTAAGCCGGTTTTCTGGGTGACGAATAAGCGACCGGAACCGTCTCCGGCGCTCACGACCGCGGTGGGTTCCTCGAGCCCCGTGACGACCTCTTGAAGATCTACAGCGGGCGCTTGCACGGGTGGCGGGCTGGGTGAGTTCGGTGATCCGGCGTCGGCTTGAGGGCTGCCGCAGGCGGCGAGGACGAGGGCGAGCGGCAGCAGCGCGTGCTGGCCTAGTGAACGGCGTAGGGCGGCAATCATAGGTGGAACCTCCGCTAAATACGGTAACAGGCTCGGCCTGAGCGTGCTGTGTAGAGGGTTAGGATTGGCGAGGGCTTGGGAAAGCTTTAGCGGCCTGCTGAATGACGCTTAAAGCCGTCCGCGTGACCGTATGAAACGAGTTTGCGAAGAGGCGCTGCCTGAAGCTACCCGCATCGGGCTTCGGGTAAGCCGCGCAGGTTCGGCGGCCAGTCCAAAGGGGCTAAGGAACGTTCTAAAGCGTAAACCGACCATTCTCCTGAAACAGCTCGCCGTCCAGATGAAGGGTTCCGCCCCGGCGCAGGTCGCAGATCATGTCCCAGTGGATCGCGGAGGCGTTGGTGCCGCCTGTCTCCCGGTACGACTGCCCGAGCGCCAGATGCACCGTGCCGCCGATTTTCTCGTCGAACAGGATGCTCTTGGTGGGCCGCTGGATGTGGGTGTTCGTGCCAATCCCCAGCTCGCCTAGAAAACGTGCGCCGGGATCGGTCTCAAGCTGCGCTTGCAAGAGATCGTCGCCCTTGTCAGCCCTCGCTGAGACGACCTTGCCTTCCCTGAATGTCAGCTCGACGCCCGCGACTTCGGTACCGTGAACCGCGCTGGGAATGTCGAAGCGGACCTGACCCTCGGCGCTCGTCTCGACGGGGCCGGTAAAGACCTCGCCGGAGGGCATGTTGCGGTGCCCGTCCGAATTGACCCAAATGCGCCCGCCCACACTGAGTGTGAGGTCGGTACCGTCGGCCTGAATCCGCACCTCATTGGCCCTTGAAAGCCGTTCGATAAGCCGCGCCTGCTCGTCGTGCAAGTTTCGCCATCGCGTTACCGGATCGTCCTCAAATAAAAACATCGCGCCGTAGACGAACCGCTCGTAGTCGTCCAGGCTCATCTCGGCGTCCTGTGCGCCCGCGTAGGTGGGAAAGAGCGTGCCGCACCATTTCGTCTCCTGAGTGCGGATGTCGGATACGCCGCGCAGACGTTTTTGCACGCGCCCGAGCTTGCCTTTGTCTGTCCCTTGCAGCGCGCGGGTGTTGCTCGGCGCGCCGACGCGAATCCAGGCGTGGGCGTGCCTGATTTCGCTCAGCTCGAGCCCCGGCTCCAAATCTAAAAAGCTGTCTGAGGCCAGCTCGAGCACGTCCGCCAAAAGCTCCGGGTAGATCAGGCGCAGGTGCGGCACGCCGCCCGCCCTGAGCACTTCACGCACCAACGCGCGGGAGAGCGGCAGGGCGGGGCTCTCGATGTTTAAGAGCACGTTTTCACCGGGTTGCACGTCGGTGCAGTAGCCAACCAGCAGTTTTGCGTAGCGTTCGTGCAGGGGATGGACCATGACCCAAGCTAGCACGCGTGTTGGGTATCCCTTAGCGGGTAGACTTGGCGGCGTGACGCATAACCTGACCTATGAGCTTTGGGACGTTTTTACGGACAAGCCATTCGCGGGCAATCCGCTCGCCGTCGTGCCGGATGCGAGCGGCCTGACCGACGCGCAGATGCAGCGCGTCGCCAATGAGTTCAACCTGTCCGAAACGAGCTTCGTGCTGCCCTCCGGCACCGCCGACGTGCGCGCCCGCTACTTCACCCCGACGCGCGAGCTGCCGATGGCGGGGCATCCGAGCGTCGGGACGGTGTTCGCCTTGGACAGAGCGGGCGTTTTTGCGGGCAAAGATAGGGTAACGCTCGAGCTGGGGGTCGGCCCGGTAGAGATGACCCTCGAGCGTGGGGACGACGGCTTGAGCCGCGTGTGGATGAATCAGGGCGTGCCGGAGCTTCTGGAAACGTTTGATAAATCTCAGGTGGCGCGGGCGTTAGGGCTTGAAGAGCGCGACCTCGAGCCCGACCTGCCGGTGCAGCTCGGCAGCGCCGGAAATCCGTTTTTGCTGGTGCCGGTTGTTTCGCTCGACGCGCTCGCGCGGGCGCAGGTCTCGCTGTCTAAACTTTCCCGGTTGCTACCCGATAATCGTCCTGTAGTTTTCATCTTTACCCGTCATGCTCCCGACTCCGATATTCGCGCGCGGATGCTGGGCGTTGCGCTCGGCGTATACGAAGACCCGGCGACCGGCTCCGCGCACGGCCCGCTGGGCGCGTATCTGGCCGCGCACACGAGCATCTTAGAGGGTGACGAGGCCGAGTTTGTCAGCCATCAGGGCGTTGAGATGGGGCGCAAAAGCGAGCTTTTTGTAAGGTTGAGGCGCACGCCCGCAGGCGTCCAGGTCTCGGTAGGCGGCGCGGCGGTGCGGGTCGGCGAAGGGCAGTTGTTCGTGTAGATGGCGGAGCGGCTGCAAAAATACTTGTCAAGGGCCGGTGTCGCCAGCCGCCGCAAAGCCGAGGCGCTCATCCGTGACGGTCAGGTGACGGTCAACGGTGTACGCGCCGAACTCGGCGAGAGCGTCAATGCGGACGACGACGTGCGCGTAAACGGCGTCCGGGCCACCGTGCAAGCGCACGTGACCTACCTGCTCAACAAACCCGTCGGCGTCATCTCGGCGGTGTCGGACGACCGTGGGCGCAAAACCGTCATCGACTTGTTGCCGCCCGTGCCGGGACTACATCCGGTGGGCCGGTTGGACAGGGAGTCCGAAGGGGTGCTGCTCGTTACCAACGACGGCGCGCTCACGCTTCACCTCACCCACCCGCGCTATGAGCACGAAAAAGAGTACCGGGCGTGGTGCGATACCCCCCTGACCGAACGCGACCTGCACGCCCTGCGGAGCGGCGTCACGCTTGAAGACGGCCCCGCGCGGGCGTTTTCAGTCAGACTCGAGCCGGGTGGGTGTACCGTCGTGCTGCGTGAGGGGCGCAACCGGCAGGTGCGGCGGATGTTGGGTGCGCTCGGCTTTACAGTGACGCGGCTTTTACGCACGCGCGTCGCTCACCTCGGCCTGGGTGACCTGGAACCGGGCGACTTCCGGGAGCTTCTGGAAGCCGAACTAAAACCGCTCGACTATACTGGCTGACATGTGGAGCTTTTTGTGACGATTTTCAAACAGGGTAGCGGTCAGGTGCAGCTTTCGGAAGCTCAGGTGCGTGAACGGGTGCAGGTTTTAGGCCGCGAGATCGCCGCCGCCTATGAGGGCAAGCCGCTCCACCTGATCTGCGTTCTCAACGGCGCGTTTTTGTTTATGGCCGATCTTGTGCGCGCGATTGACCTGCCGCTCACTCTGGACTTTATGGCGGTGTCGTCGTATGGGTCGCGCACGGCCACCTCCGGCGAGGTGCGGCTGACCAAGGATTTGGACCAGTCGCTCAAGGGCAAACACGTCATTTTAGTCGAAGACATCGTGGATACAGGTCTGACTATGAACTACCTGCTCGGCTACCTTAAGGGGCGCGGGCCGCTGTCGGTGGGGGTGGCGACGCTGCTTTCAAAGCCCTCACGGCGACAGGTGGAGGTGCCCATCAACTTCATGGGTTTTGAGATCGACGACGCCTTTGTCTACGGCTACGGTCTCGACGTCGACCACCGCTACCGCAACCTGCCCTTCGTGACCAGCCAAGAAGCTTAGCGGGCGTCGGTGAACCGCCCGTTTCGGAGAGCGCGCGTCAAGCGGCGTCGCCGGATGTTGGCGCTGCTCGCGCTGACGCTGGGGTTTTACTCGCTGGCGCTCTCGCAGGGGTGGCTCGACCGGGCCGCGCCGGGGCTCGAGGCCCAAGTCCCGAACCGTGTACCCGCCGGGAGACCCTACAAGATTTTTGTGAGCGCGAGCGAACCCGTCATCTACACGACCAGCTATAACGGTCGGGCCTCCGAAGCCGTGACACAGAACCTGCGCCTGACGCTGAACGCGCGGGCAGGGGAGAACAGGCTCGTGGTCACGGCGACCGACGGGGCCGACAACGCCACGACCACGCGTTACACCGTCACAGGCGTTCCCGAAGCGCGGCCACGGGTGCGGGCTACCGAGACGGCGGTAGCGGGCGACCCGGTGGGGGTGCGGCTCGGTTTCGCCGCCGACCCCAAGATCGAAGAGGTCGCCGTCACCTTGGACGGGTCACCGCTCAGGGTATTCCGTTCGCCGGGGCGGGCTGTAGCGCTTGGCAGCGTCCCGCTCGGTTCCGAAACACGCGCCTTGCCGCTGAGCGTCACCGTGACCGACGAGTTCGGGCGAGCCACACAGCTCGAGCGAGAAGTTACAGTCTCCGCCGACCCGCGCGCGGTCGAACTCCTCAACCTGTCGCCAGAGGTTCTGAGTAGTTCGACGCCGGAAAATAGAGAGCTTGAAGAGAAGACTTTAGCTGCTGCTTACGCGCGTGGGTTTGCACAACCGCGCTGGCGTCAACCTTTTTTGCTACCGGTGAAGGGTGAGAGCAGCAGCAGCTTCGGCGACCCCCGCCAGTACGGTCCCGGCGGCAACATCTCGCGTCACCAGGGCGCGGACCTCGCCGCACCCGAAGGCACGCCCATCCGCGCGACGAACACAGGCACCGTGCGGGTCGCGGGCTTTTTTTCCATCAAGGGCGGTTTGGTGGTGCTCGATCACGGCGGCGGGGTGTTCAGCCTCTACTTTCACCAGTCGAAAATTCGTGTGGAGGTCGGCGACGAGGTTAGGCGCGGTCAGGTCGTCGGCGAGGTTGGGACGACTGGGCTCTCTACAGGGCCGCATCTGCACTGGGAGATGCGCGTAAACGAAGTAGCGACGAACCCGCTCGAGTGGGTGGGGAAGGTCGTGCCGTAAGACAAGCTGTGTTTTTGACAATAAGAAAATAAGAATATGGTGGAATAGGATCTAAGGGTTTGCGGTTTAAAAACCTTAACGGGAGAGCCTATGTCTAAAAACTTTGAGACCGGGTGGGCGATTACAGAGGACTGGGGTTTTCTCTCTACGGCCGGAGTTATCAGACTGTCGGAAGCCATTTTGCGGCGGAAGATCGAATGGCAGGAGATCATTGTGGCTTGTAAGGAGCAGTCGCAAGTTGGATATGCACACATTGATTACCTATGGTCATATGTGCCTTTTATCGCAACTATTTGGGTGGGCGAAAGTGAACGGAACCAGGGCGTTGGACGTACCATACTTGCCTTTTTAGAAAAGGATGCGTGCATGAGAGGCGGTGAGGTCATCTACAGCTCTTCTCAATGTGGTGAGGTCGAGCCACAGGCATGGTATCGACGTGTTGGTTTTGAGGAGTGTGGCATCCTTTCCGGACATAACGAAGGCGTTGGCGAAATCCTCTTTCGTAAAAGAATCAACTGATGGTCCCCATACTCTGGTTAAGCAAAAAGGCCAACTATGTTTTGGAGGCAGTATGAAGACAGTAGATAGATCGGTTGTAACTTCTACGGGGAAGCTCGAGCCCGGCAACCGCGCCCCCGACTTCGCGCTGCCCGATGGGACGGGACGCATCGTCCGGCTCAGTGACCTGCTCGGTCGCGGCCCCATCGTGCTCTACTTCTACCCGAAGGACAACACCCAGGGCTGCACGGCCCAGGCGTGTGCGTTCCGTGACAGCTACGTTGTTTTTCAGGAGGCGGGGGCCGAGGTCGTCGGCGTCAGTACGGACAGCGAGGCGTCACATCAGGGGTTCGCCGAGCAGCACAAGCTGCCGTTTGTCCTCCTGAGCGACGAGGGCGGGGCGGTGAATAAGCTTTACGGGGCCAGGGCGATGTTCGGCCTTATGACCGGGCGGGTGACGTACATCATCGACGAGTCGGGGACCGTGCGGCACGTTTTCAACTCGATGTTTAACGCGACCCGGCATGTGGACGTGGCGCTGGGGGTTGTCCTTAAGCTTCAGCAGGAGGCTGAGGCCCTAAGCTGAACAATTTGGCCTCTCTCGAGGGCGCACGAACGTCACCCCGGCCAATTCAGCGGCCAACTTGGTAGACTCACCCCTGTGCGCCTCGCTTCCCTCACGCTTCAAGGTTTCAAAAGTTTTGCCGACCGGACTACTTTAGAGTTCACCGAACCCGTCACCGCGATTGTCGGGCCGAACGGCTCGGGTAAATCAAACCTTATCGACGCGCTCCGCTGGGCGGCAGGCGGCGGGCG
>CADCWP010000038.1 GCA_902806425.1 uncultured Truepera sp. | reverse complement strand
CAGACATTCTGGCAGATACTCCTGCCGCTGACCGCACCCGCGCTCGTGACGACCGGTCTGCTGGCGTTTATCGGCGCGTGGAACGAGTACCTGTTTGCCTTGACTTTTACTGCTTTCGATCAGCAAGCGCAGACGGTTCCAGTCGCTATCGCGCAGCTCTCGGGGCGGATCGCACGGCAGGAGCCCTTCGGCGAGATCATGGCGGCGTCGGTGCTCGTGTCGATTCCACTAGTTATCCTCGTGCTCATCTTCCAAGCCCGCATCGTCGACGGTCTGACGGCGGGGGCGGTCAAAGGCTAGCCACGCTACACTCCATTTATATATGCTGCTTAGCCATAGAGAGCGGGGACAACCCGCTCTTTTTGTTGGGCTAAACCCTCCGCGTCGGGCGTGACGTACGGCTCTGCACGCCCGACGCTGCGTTGCTACCATGAGCGGCATATGGCGAGGCCGGGTTCCACTAAACATCCGCGCAGTCCGCTCGAGCTGCTCCGAGCCGTCAGCCGTCAGCGAAAGCTGTCCCTAGGCCAGCACCTGACGACCCTGGGGCGGGACCATAGCGCGTATCTACCGGACGCCGCCCTCCGCAAGGCGACGCGCATCAACGGGCCGTTTTGTCAGGGCGTCCTTAGCGACAGGCTGCTCTTTACGGCGATGTTGCGGGACTTTAGGGTACCTGAAGTATTCGCCCTGATCGAGCGTGGGCAGCTCCACGCACGCCACGCGCCGGGCACGCTCACCGAGCTTTTAGAGGCGCACGGCGGCTTCGTCCTCAAACCTGCTGTGAGCCGGTCAGGGAAGGGCAGCTTTAACGTCGCTCTAGAGTGCGGCGAACTCCTCGTGAACGGTCAACCGAGCAGCTTAAAGGCGCTCGGGCACCTTTTTTCGCAGCTGAGCGGCTACCTGGTAGGCGAGCGCATCGCGCAAGACGGTTACGCCCACGCCATCTTTCCGGGTTCGGCCAACAGCGTCCGGGTCGTCACCATGCAGGACCCGGGCGACGATCACCGGCCCTTTATAGGGGTGGCGTTTCACCGTTTCGGCTCCAAAACGACGGGACCGGTCGACAACGTCTCGAGGGGCGGGGTGATAGCGAACATCGACCTCACTACCGGCGTCATGGGTTCGGCCATCACGGTCTCACGCGAGACCGGCGAGCCGTACCGGTGCAGCCATCATCCGGACACCGCCGTCGCCATCAAGGGACAGTCCATCCCCGGTTGGGCACCCCTTCAGGCGCGGCTTTTGGAACTCGTCACCGCCTATCCGTTTTTTCGGTACGTCGGCTGGAACGTGATCTTCGCGCGCGGTGAGGCGTGGCTCGTCGGCGGCGAGCCGAACCCGTCGCCGGTAGAGGTGTTTCATCCCTACCTGGAAAACCCCAAAATTCGACGGTTTTTCGAGTATTACGGGGTAGTTTGAAGTGGGGTAAGCTTAGGGCTTCCCAACGTAAGGCTCGGCGCAAGCGGCGTAGACTATGGTTTTATGATGCGTTCCCGATCTCTACGCGAGCCGACTAAAGGCTCGCTTTCAGACTTTGCCCAACTCCGAAAACTTTTCGCCTACACGCGGCCCTACCGCGTACAACTCTCCATCGGGATGGCAGCGGTGGCGGTCTCGAGCGGGCTCTCGCTGGCCGTCCCGCAGTTTGTTCGGCGCTTTTTCGACACCTTTATCGCCTCGCTGCAAGGGGCCGGGTTCAGCCTCAACCGCACGGTCGGCCTGCTCCTGGTTATCTTCCTGGTTCAAGCCGCCTTTAACTTTTTACGCACCTACATGATCGCGCAGGTCGGTGAAGGGGTCGTAGCCGACCTGCGCCGGGCGCTCTACCGGCACCTGATAGGGCTGCCCATCCGCTTTTTTGAGACGCGCCGAACAGGCGAGATCACCTCACGCCTGACCTCGGACGCCTCGGTCGTGCAGGGGGCAGTGTCGCAGGCGCTCGCGCAACTTGTCAATCAGCTCGCGCTCCTTATCGGCAGCGTCGTGCTGTTATTTATCACCAACTGGAGCCTTACGCTGCTGATGCTCGCTATTGTGCCGGTCGTCATGCTGGCCGCACGCCTTTTCGGACGCAGACTGAGTGCGATCAGCACCGAGTTTCAGGACCGGGTCGCCGAGGCCAACGCCAGCGCCGAGGAGGCCATCACCTCCGTGCGGGTGGTCAAGTCGTTTACGGCGGAGGGGCTCGAGGCCGAGCGCTACGGGGGCCTTATCGGAGCGTCGTACCGCATCGCCTTAAAGCGGGCGGCGTTCCGAGCCGCATTTTTCTCCGGCATCATCCTGGCTATGTTCACCGCTATCAGCGTGGTGCTCTGGGTTGGTGGACGGTTGGTGGTCGCGGGCAGCCTCACGCCGGGTCAGCTGGTGCAGTTTCTGCTCTACACCTTTTTCGTCGCGGGCGCGGTGGGCTCTTTAACAAACCTTTACAGCCAGTTTCAGGAGGCGTTAGGCGCGTCCAAACGTATCTTCGAGCTTTTAGGCGAGACGAGCGACCTTCACGCCGCCGAAAACCCCAAGCACCTCGCCGAAGTTCGGGGGCAGATACGTTTTGAAGGGGTGTCGTTTCGCTACGGCAGCCCCACCGACGACGACGAAAGGGGACGTACCGCGGTTCTCCGCGGTATCACGCTGACCGCCTCCCCCGGCGAGGTCACGGCGCTCGTCGGTCCGTCGGGTGCGGGCAAGAGCACGCTGGTAACGCTTATCCCACGCTTTTACGATCCGACGGACGGGCGCATTACGCTCGACGGCGTAGACCTGCGCGACCTAGATGAAAGGGCGCTGCGCGCCTCGATTGGCATCGTGCCGCAGGAGACGCAGCTTTTTTCCGGGACGGTGCGCGACAACATCCGCTACGGTAGACCTGGCGCGACCGACGCCGAAGTTGAGGGGGCCGCCGAGGCCGCCAACGCTCACGACTTCATCGGGGCGTTTCCGGACGGTTACGAAACCGTCGTCGGTGAGCGGGGGATCAAGCTCTCCGGCGGGCAGCGCCAGCGGGTCGCTATCGCCCGCGCGCTGCTTAAAGACCCGAGGATTTTGATCCTCGACGAAGCGACAAGTTCACTCGACTCCGAATCCGAGGCGCTCGTACAGGGGGCGTTAGAGACCCTTATGCGAGGGCGCACGGTGTTCGTCATCGCACACCGGCTTTCGACCGTCCGCAACGCCGACCGCATCATCGTGTTGGCTGACGGGCGCGCCGTGCAACAGGGAACGCATGGGCAGCTGCTGGCGCAGGGCGGGCTTTATGAAGCGCTCTACCGGCGGCAATTTCAGGAGGAAACGGTCGCGGAGGTGTAGCCGACCCTTTGTAAGAGCGGGGTGCCGCTTAGGGCGGACAGCGGTCAGCTTCAATCAGCTATCAGCATCTCGACGTGGGCGCAAGTCGTTTGCAAGGTAACGTTTTACACAGATCCACGGCGCTGCCCGTAAACACAGGGTGTAAAGCGCTGTTTCAGCAGGTGTCAACGCTGAACGGTGAAAACAGCTCCGGCGGAAGGCTAAACCACAAAAAACCTCACCCAAAGATCAGGTGAGGCCGAGGAGCAAGGAAACAGTCCTAAACCAGCTTAGCGTCCAGCTTGATGTCCAGCGCGGCGAGTGCCTGCGACACTGGGCAGTTTTTCTTGGCGTCTTCGGCGTACCCCTGAAACTCGGCGGCGTCAAGGCCGGGAACGCTGCCCTCGGTCTCGAGCAGAACCTCGGTGATTTTAAGCCCTTCCATCTTGACCTTAGCGGTCGTTCTGATGCTGTCGGGGGTGTGACCCGCTTCGGCGAGCGTGTTGGCGAGCGCCATCGAATAACAGCCCGCGTGCGCCGCGCCGATGAGTTCTTCGGGGTTCGTACCCGTTCCCTCTTCAAAACGTGACTTGTACGAGTACTGCGCGTCGAAGGTGCCGCTCTGCACCGTAACCGTACCTTTGCCTGCTTTTAAGTCGCCATTCCACTGGGCGCTGCCTTTGCGAACAAGTGCCATGATGTCCTCCTGGGAGAGTTTAACGCCCTCGCAAAAGGCTGCCCTGTATCTTGACACCCCTACTTCGTCAACGCCAGCTGCCGAACCGCTCCCAAGTGGTACGCCGCGTGCGGCACGAGCGCCAACATCCCCTTGAGAAGCTGCGGATCGGAGAAGCCTTCCAGCCGGTTCATTGCCGCTAACAGCGTGTCGTATTCGCGGCGCAACTCAGCGCGTAAATTGTCCCAAGTTTCGGCGTCAACGGTCCGCACTGACCAACTTTCAGACCAGTCGCCTTCGGGCACCTCACCCCTCGCGAAGGCGTTTGCGTGCGCCAGACTCCAGCGCAGATGTTCGGCGTGAGCCGCTATCGTCGCACCGCTCGGCCCCTCTTCAGACGCCGCCTCGGCGCTGAGCGGTGCGAGCGTCCCGAACAGACCCGAGCCCGGTTTGTTGTCGATAAACCAGGTGTAAGCGTGGTTCGGGCCAGTATAGGCTTCGCTGAAAAGCTCGAGCAAAGCCCCTTTAAACGCGTCGGGCATCAGAATCCTTTCCGTTACAGAGTCCCGTAAGCACGTAGCGTCTTCAGCGCGTTCAGCGTGACGATGCCCCGATACTCGAGTTCACTCCCAGGACCTACCGCAGGCCAGGAGATGGGCCAGCCGCCGTCCACTTGCTGCTTTTTTGTGAGGACCTCGTGGTGACGCTGCATCAGCTCGGTAGGATAGAGCCGCGTCGCTAAACTTTCAGGGTACGGCGCGAAGGCGTAGGGCGGATGGGCGTAACCCTCAGCGCCCGTTTCCAGAGCGGTATGCCGCAAGATCTCTTCCGCTAGACGCTCAAGCACCGTTTCCACCTGCGCCCGCTCGGGAACCGCTTCCAAAAACACCAACACACTGAGCAGGGTGTGTGGGTCGGAGTCGGTAAGGGCCTCAAGCTTCTCCCAAACGAAGGCCGTAGCAGCTTCCAGCCAGGGGTGGGTGACGCCCAACTTATAGAGCAGCCCCACGATGCTGGCGGTCGGGTTGAGCGCGGCGGGCGGGTCGGGCTCGGTATTCCACCACGGCGCACGGGGCGCGTCGGCAACACTCTCGAGCACGAACGGCAGGCCGCCCTTGAGTGTGGTGAGGGTAGGCAAAAAGTCCAGGACTTGCGCCAAAACCACGTCATCCGGGCCGATGTCGGCAAGTACCCGCAGCGCCTGTTCTTGGTCGATGGGTTGCGGGTGCGCGCTGCGTTTATCGGGCTCGAGGCCGTAGGCAAAAACGCCGCTCCCTGATTGATAAGCGAGTAGCGCCCGCAGCACCGCCCCTCGCGGGCCGCCCTCGAAGTGGTAGTGAAAGAGGTGGCGCTCCAAGAGCCGCGCATCTTTTAGGAAAAACTGTCGGGCTTGCTCGAGGATAGCCATGCGGTCTCCTTTTGTTTACGCCGTAACCGTTAGCGCAACACCCTTAATATTTAAGGTAGGTGGAGTGTAACTTAAACTACCTGATTTCGCAAGACGTTAAAGGGCTGAATGATGGGGCGGGCTGCTTTAGGTCAGCAGTTTTGCTTGGTTTGATAGGTCAGCGCAGCGATGCCTGAGCCGACCTATCACGGCAGAAAGACCGTAAATCGGTCTTCGTCGATCAAGCCATGCTGCTGTAGCGAGCCTTCAAGCTCACCGCTGCCAAAGTTGTTGCCGGGCTCCCCTTTGAGCTTGACAACCTCCTCCATAATGCTCCCTGTGGGCAGCCTCGAGTTGTTCCACGCCAGCTCACCCGAAGTTTTTGAAACGACGAACTTGGTAGGGTCGTTTATCATCGCCCTGTACTCACCGGTCTCCTCGCACATGTTCAGCCAGGCTGCCGCAGCCCTCCTTGTCACAAACTCGGATACGACGATCTTTCTCACTTTGATTTTTCCCTTACCGTCTTTCCGGCAGCGAACGTCTGACCCCCCCGGCGGCGAGCACTCGGCGAGGCTGTGCCAGCGCTTTCGGTACCCCGTGCAGCTTCAAGTCGGCCTCGCCGAGCGTGCTGAGCTTCTAGAGGCCCACAACGCCTACCCCCGAGAGCGCCCGCCTCACGGGTTTAGAAAGCCCCCTCCTCTATGAGCGCGCCTCCTCGCACGATCCAGCTGTAGGTCAGGGTTGCCAAGCCTCAGTGCGCCGAGAGCGCGGCTTGCCCCTCGGGTACCGACATGGTCTCGTCGTTTTTGTCAGGTAGAACGCGCCGCAAAAAGAACGCCAGCAGCAGCGCCACCCCCGCGAAGGCCGCCGCCGCCGCAAAGGCCGCGTGGAGTCCGGCGCTCTGCGCGAGTTCAGGCGAAGCCGTCCCCTGTAAGCCAGCACTTCTCGTTGCCATAATGCTCACGAGGAGCGCCGTGCCGACTGCCCCGGCAACCTGTTGCAGCGTGCTCATGAGGGCGCTGCCGTGCGCGTAGAGGCGGCTGGGCAGAGGGTTGAGGCCGCTCGTCAGGATAGGGGTGAAAAGGAGCGCCAACCCCAGGCTGAAGGCCAGGTGCAGGGCCAGAAGCGTCCCGACGGGGGTCGTCGCCGTGAGGGCGCTGAACCGCCACAGGGAAAGAGTGAGGAGCGCCGCCCCGGTACCCGCCAACAAGGGCGGTCCATGACGGTCGAACAGTCTCCCTACAAGAGGAGCCGCCGCGCCCATCAGCACGCCGCCAGGAAGCAACAGCAGCCCCGTTTGCAGCGCGCCGAAGCCGCGGACGTTTTGCAAGTAGATCGGCAGGAGGATCGCCCCGCCGAAAAGCGCCATCATGACGATCATGATGAGCACCGTGCTGAGGGCGAACATCGGATAGCCAAAGGCCCGCAGGTCGAGCAGTGGAGCGCCCCGCCGCTGCAAGGCGAGCTGTCGCCAGACGAAAAGTCCGAGGCTTACGCCTCCTACAGCGAGCGCACCGACGACCTGCGGATCACCCCAACCACCCTCGCCCGCGTGGCTAAAGCCGTAGACGATACCGCCGAAGCCCAGCGCGGAAAGCGTTACGGAGGCGAGGTCGAGCGTGGTGCGCCGCGTCTCACCGACGTTGACGAGCCGCCACGCGCCGAACACCAGCACGGCGAGGGCGACCGGCAGCACGAAGAGGAACAGGTAGCGCCAGGGCAGCACCCCCAGGATCAGCCCCGAAAGCGTCGGCCCGACCGCGGGTGCGACCGAGATGACGATGCTGAGCGTGCCCATCATCGCCCCACGCCGCTCGGCGGGTACGAGCGCGAGGATGGTCGTGGTCAAAAGGGGCAACATGAGCGCGGTGCCCGACGCCTGGATGACGCGCCCGGCGAGCAGTACAGGAAACCCGGGGGCGAGGCCCGCGAGCAGGGTGCCGAGGCTAAAGAGCCCCATCGCGCTCAGAAAAACGGCGCGGGTGCTGAAGCGTTGGAGGACGAAGCCGGTCGTAGGGATAACGACGGCCATCGTCAACAAAAAGGCGGTGGCGAGCCACTGCACGGTGCTGGCGCTCACGCCGAGGTCGACCATCAACCGGGGCAGCGCCACGTTCATAATGGTTTCGTTTAAGATAACGACAAAGGTAGCGATCAGCAAGATGACGATGACGCCCCGGTCGCGGCTCGAGAGCCGCTGCGGGTCCGTGGGGACGGTCGTGCTGGAGGTGGTCGTGCCGGGATCAGTCGTAAGTTTAGGCATTAAAGGTCCTTAAAGAGTCTGGGAGAGGCGTGGGCGAGCCTAAAGGGCGGGTCGTGAGCCGCCGTAGGGTAGCATCTCGGGGCTTCACCCGTCTTGAAGAACGGACAGATTTCTAAATCAGGCGATCAGGGGACCGCCGCGGCGGCGGAACCGGCAGTGAAGCAACTCGGACACCACCTCACCCCGAGCGGCTCAACCAAAAACCGGGGTCTCGTCCGCGCTGGCACCGTAGATGGCCGGAACCGAGGCCCCTGTCAGCCGCAGGTAGACGGTCAGCTGACCCCGGTGGTGATACAGGTGGTTTAACATGACCGACCGCAAAAGCGCGCCGCGCGGCAGCGTAACGACCTCCCGGTCTCCGTCGACCATCCTCCAGGGGGAGGCCAGTGCGGCGTCGTCCATAGCACCGAGCAGGGTTCTGGCCTTGGTGAGGCTACGCTCGAGCGCCCCGGTCAGTTCGGCAACGCTTCTTGCGCCCGGACGGGGGATTTCGGTATTTACGTCGAATGACGCCAGGGTTGAGAGTTCGGCAATGGCTCCCGGAAGCGTCGCTACGTGCAGCGCCAGTTGACCGAGCGTCATCGACTTCTCGTGCGGTCGCCACTCGAGCTTGGTCTTGGGCACACGCTCCAGCACCCGGCGCGTCGCCTGCGCTTCCTGATTCAGCTCCTGGAGAAGCTCTTTAATCGTCACTGCTACCTGACCTCCTAACCTTCCTGACGCCCGAGCGGGGTCAGGTCGAGAAACTGCGTGCTGGAGTTGAGGAGTTCGACCCCGGGGGCAAAAGTCGAGTAGGTGTGAAAGACGGCGTCACCATCACGCAAGAACACGCTGTAGCCAGGGTTTTCGCCCCGCATATCCCACCTCACGCCCCTCTCCACGTATTCCGCCTTGGTCCGGTAGTTGTACTCGGCGGGAACCACCTCTTCGTCTATGGTGACGTAAAAGTCATAGTTGAAGTCGCTGCCGAACGAGGAAACCCAGGGAACTGTCCAACCCTTCTTCGCCTTCCAAGCTTCGAGTTTTTCCAAGGGTGCCCAGGAGACGACCACGAACGAGGTGTCCTTGTCGTGCAGGTGTGGCAGGTGACCGGGACCGAGGTCAGCCACGGCGTAGCTACAACTCGGGCAACCGCTCTCCCACTCGGGGTCGAACATAACGTGCTGGACGATGAGTTGGCGGCGTCCCCTAAACAGCCCTGTCAGTGTTACCGGACCGTCCGGACCCTTAAATAGGTGATCCTTGTCAAGCTTGACCATCGGCAGTTCACGGCGCTCGGCGTTAAGGGCGTCGCGCGCACGCGTAGCTTCCTTTTCCTTGGCGAGCAGCTCTTTGCGAGCACCCAGCCATTCGTCTCGGGAAACGATTTTCGGAAGGTTCATAACCTTTTCCTCTCTCAGTTGGTTGGAGACGGCTACGGATTTACCAGGCGAGGTCGGTCACTTGACGACGCGGAACTTGAGGTGAGTCACACCGGGCGACTCGAGCACACGGGTTCGTTCCAGTTCGATCCTCTGGCCCCCTAAGTGGTCAAAGAGTCGGAGACCCCCACCGAATAGCACGGGAACGAGGTGCAGCTGCACCTCGTCCAAAAGTCCGGCCTTTAGACACTGCTGGGCGACGTTTGCACCGCCCGCTACGCAGACATCCTTATCACCAGCCGCTTTGGCTTGCTCTAAGGCGCTTTCGACGCCGTCCGTGACGAAGCTAAAGGTGGCTCCGTCCCTCTCTACCGTATCTTTAGCCGCGTGGGAGAGAACGAAATGCGGCACCTTGTACGGGGTGTCGAAGCCGTCCGGCTGGTCGCCGAAGGCCCGCTTGCCGAGCACCATCGCCCCGACGCCGTGTAAAAGTTCGTCCAAGATCAAGGTTGCGTTACCCGAAGGCGCGAAGTACCAGTCGTGGAGCCCGCCGTCCTCGCCGTTCGGCCCGGAAACAAAGCCATCTAAAGACACCGCCATATCTAAAAAAACTTTTCCCATAGTTATTCCCCTTTGTTCTATGTAGGTTTGAGCAAGGTTGTGAACACCCAACGGTCGCTATGAGTGACAAACCTAGCTTGCCGGGTCATATCAGGGGGGCGTTGGGCGTCACGACGCTACTGCTAAAAGGTTCGCGTCACGCACCACCAGCCACGCGCCGTTAGCCTGCTTGCGAAGAATGGATAAAGCGCTACCGGACCGTACAACCGGCGTGCCGCCGGAAAGAGGAGCGACGTGTACGGTAAGTAGAACCCAACAGGTCGCAAGTCCGCCCGAGACCTGAACTTCCTGAACAGTGCTCGTCGATTCCACGCTGTGTGTACTGAGCAGGCTCCGCAACCCTTTCTCGAAGGCGTTGCGACCTTCTATTGGAGGCTGACCGGCAACGAGAAACACCACGTCCTCTGCCATGAGGCCAAGGACGGCCTCTACATCGCCCGCAACCGTGGCGCGACGCCATTCCAAAACGAGGTTTCGTATGCTTTGTTCGTCGGGGGTCATGCACCCTCCTTACGGTGAGGCTTAGCGACATTTAGCGGCGCGTGAGCGTGCGTTGGGACGACGGGTTAACCTACTCTTAAGTGACTTTCCTACAGATCGTCGCGTCACATATACTCGATCCACTGCTTTACAACAGCTATTAAAGCGATCTTCTTGGACGCGATTTCCTTCATGTCGGACAGCGTGACCACGCCCCTGTCCTTTGCCACCCACGTCAGCAGACCGGAAGGGTCATGGATGTTTACGTTGATATCAGCTCGAACTTTTGCCCCCGTGTGAAAGACAACCTGAACTGTTCCCAGCGGCCGCAGTTTGAACGTTGCGAAGTGCTCCTTAATGTAGAAGCTAGGGGCGTTCCATTTGATGCTCTCACTTATCCTCTTGTCAGC
>CADCWP010000037.1 GCA_902806425.1 uncultured Truepera sp. | reverse complement strand
TCTCTCCGACCAAGTAGCGCTGCACGTCGGCCGGACCACGCGACTCTAGAAGGTCGTGAGGGTTGATGGCGCCACGGGTAAGCTGCGCGCCCGCCTCAACCTCGTCGCCGTCACGAACCAGGACGCGGGTGTTCTTATCGACCTTATAGGCTTTGCTGAACTCGCCGTCTTTACTCGTCACGGTGATGCGGAACTTGTCCTCCTCCTCAGCGACGCTGACGACGCCGTCGAGTTCAGAGATCGTCGCCTTGACCTTGGGCTTGCGCGCCTCGACGAGTTCGATCACGCGGGGCAGACCCTGCGTGATGTCGCCGCCGGTAGCGACCCCACCGGTGTGAAAGGTCCTCATGGTGAGCTGCGTGCCCGGTTCACCGATGGACTCGGCGGCGATGACGCCGACCGCTTCACCTAACGAAACAGGTCGCATCAGCGACATGTCCATGCCGTAACACGCTTGGCAGACACCCGCGCGCGTTTGGCAGGCGACGGGAGAACGCAGCGCGATGGTACGAACGTCAGGGTTGTCGCGCAAACGGGCGTAGATAGCGGCGATGTGCTCCGGCATCAGCACCGTACCGGCTTGGGCGGTGTAGTCGCCTATCTCGAAGTCGAGCGCCAGATGACGCCCATAGAGGCTCATGTCGATTTGGCCCTTGTTGCGCGGCCGCCCGTCGGCGTAGAACGGTACATCGAGATACTCCGCCGTCCCGCAGTCGTCCTCACGCACCACGATCTCATGCGCGACGTCGACGAGCTTGCGGGTTAAATAGCCCGAGTCGGCGGTGCGGAGCGCGGTGTCCGCGCCCCCTTTACGCGCGCCGTGCGTCGAGAAGAAGTACTCCAAAACGTCCAGACCTTCGCGGAAGTTCGCGCGGATCGGCAGTTCGATGGTGTCGCCCGAGGGCTTCGCCATCAGCCCACGCATCCCAGCGAGCTGACGCACCTGCTGCGGATTGCCGCGCGCCCCGGACTGCGCCATCACGAAAAGTGGGTTAAAGGGCATGTTATCGCGGAAGTTATCAAACACCGCCTGCCTAACCGCTTCGGTAGCGTCAGTCCAAACGCGGATCACCTGCTGGTGACGTTCGGCGTCGGTGACAAACCCCCGGTCAAAAGCGTCCATCACCTTGTCGAACTTAACTTCGGCTTCGGCGACGATCTCTTTTTTCGCGGGCGGGATCGCCACATCGTCGATGCCGATGGTGATGCCCGAGGTCGTTGAGAGCTTAAAGCCTTCGTCTTTAAGGGCGTCTAGAAGCTTCGCGGTGTGCTCGATGCCGAGCAGCTTAAACGACTCGGTGACAAGGTCGCGCAGGGCGTTTTTCTCGTACGCGGTGTCGTAGCGGATCAGCGACGCGGGTACTTCGCCGCCGTCTTCGGAAAGGGTCTCCTCGACCATACGGGCGAAGTAGAGGCGGCCCGGGCTGGTCGTCATCATCTCGCCCTTGACCTTGACGGTAACCGTGTCCTGCATGTCGATCTCGTTGCGCTCGACGGCTAGGAGGGCCTCGTCAACGTCACTGAAGCGGTATTTGAGGCGGCCCGCCGAGGTCTCTTCGCCCCCGACCGTGATCGGCGCGTTGAGGTCCAAGCTGCCACTGTCGAAATCCTTGAGAGCGGCGTCCTGCGACTTGTAGCTGTTGCCCGCGCCCTTGCTGCCGGTATAGAGCTGCGTCAGTACGAACAGGCCCAGGATGATGTCGCGGCTTGCGCCGACGTTCGGGTTGCCGTGCGCGGGTGAGAGCAGGTTGTGCGAGGCGAGCATCTGAAGCCGCGCTTCGGCCTGCGCGTAGACGGACAGTGGAACGTGAATCGCCATCTGGTCGCCGTCGAAGTCGGCGTTAAAAGCTTCGCAGACCAAGGGGTGCAGCTGGATAGCCTGACCCTCGACCAGAACCGGCTCGAACGCCTGAATGCCTAGGCGGTGAAGCGTCGGGGCGCGGTTAAGGAGCACCACGCGGTCCTGAATAACTTCCTCGAGCGCGTCCCAGATCTCGTCACGGGTGTCGCGGTAACGCTCCAAGAGTTTGCGGGCGCTCTTGATGTTAGACACCACGCCGCGCTCTTCTAAGACCTTGAACAAAAACGGCTTGAAAAGTTCAAGTGCCATGCGTTTGGGAATACCGCACTGATGGAGCTTGAGCTGCGGCCCCACGACGATGACGCTTCTACCTGAGTAGTCGACGCGTTTACCTAGAAGGTTTTGCCGGAAACGCCCCTGCTTCCCACCCAAAAGGTCGGTCAGCGAACGGAGCGGGCGGTCACTACCGGGATGCACGACGGCAGCCCCGCGGCGACCGTTGTCAATCAGCGCGTCTACAGCCTCTTGCAACATCCGCTTCTCGTTGCGAACGATCATCTCCGGCGCGCCCTGCGCCATAAGTTTCTTGAGGCGGTTGTTGCGGTTGATCAGGCGGCGGTAGAGGTCGTTTAGGTCGGAGGTGGCAAAACGCCCACCCTCAACCTGCACCATCGGGCGCAGCGCCGGGGGCATGATGGGTACAGCCTCTAAGATCATCCACGCCGGGTCGTTGCCCGACTGAATAAAGTTACGGGTGATCTCGAGGCGCTTGCGGGCTTTTGCGCGTTTATGCCTCGAGGGCGAGTTCATCTCCTCGACCAGCTCGGTTTCGAGCAGCTTCAGATCGATTTTTTCTAAAAGCTCGCGGATCGCCTCCGCGCCCATCTTGGCTTCAAAATCGTACGACTCGATCAGCCGCACCTGACGGCGCACGAGGTCGATCTCGACGCGACCCGAGATGTCAGCCTTGACCCGGCCCCCGTCGGCAAGTTCGTCACCGGGGATGACGCGGTCGCCGTTGACGACGATGGGCTCGTCGTTATATGGGTAGAGCTTGGCGCGTGAGACGATGATGCTGGCGGGTTCGGCGATATGCACCGTGCCGTCGGCCTCGGCGTAAACTTCCTGTGCCTGGTCGATAGCGCCCACGATCTTATCGCCTTCGGAAACGCTCGCCCCGTCGCTGACCAAGACGTGCATGGTCGGGTTGATGGGCTGCTCGTCGCGGCGCGCCCAGCGGAGCGTCAGGGTCAGCTCGGTGTCGGCCCCGCGCTTGCGGCTTTTAGCGACGCTCGCGCCCGCCGCGTCGCGGGGAACCATAAGCGTGGTGCCCGAGGCGGCGCGGGCGAGTTCGGCACCCGCTTCGACGAGCTCGCCATCGCCCGTGAGCAGTTCCATCCCGGTGGGGAGAAAGTGTGACGCCATGATCTTCTCGTCGTCGGGGTTGCGGAGGTTTAAGATGCCGCCGTCCGTGCCGATGGGCAGCAGTTCGACGATGCCTTCATCTTTGGCGGTGACGGTCACGTCGCTCGCTAACTCGGCAAAGGGCTGACCACCCGAGTACCGTTCCCCTTCGATCCACGCCTTTGTAGGAACGCTTAGAAACGCCTCTTTGCTCTCTTCGTAGTCGAAGACGAGCTTGCGCGGAAAGCGGTACTGCGCCAGACCGGTCAACTTCGACTTGACGCCCTTAGCGAGACTTTGCCCAGCCTCGACGTAGTCGCCGTCTCCGATAACCGCGTCTTCGCCTATAGCTACCGAGTAGGTTTCCTGATGGCCGTAGCGGAGCTGACGGTATTCGTCGTCGGTCAACAGGTCGCCCGCGCGCAAAGGGCGACCGTCGCGTAGCGCGTCCATCGGATCGGTAACGACGTATTTGGCGAAGTACAGCACCTGCTCGAGCTGACTCGTCGAAAGGTTTAAGAGCGCCCCGATCTTGCTCGGCACATCTTTGACGTACCAGATATGGGTGCAGGGGGTGGCGAGTTCAATGTGGCCCATGCGGTAGCGGCGCACGGTGGCCTTGGTGACCTCGACGCCGCAACGTTCGCAGGTTTTACCCTCGTAGCGCTGCCGCTTATACTTGCCGCAGGCGCACTCGTAATCTTTTTCCGGCCCGAAGATGCGCTCGTCGAAAAGCCCGTCGCGCTCGGGTTTGAGGGTGCGGTAGTTGATGGTTTCAGGTTTTACGACCTCGCCGTAGCTCCAGTCACGGATCTGTTCCGGCGACGCAATCTTGATCTGTACGCGGTTAAAGTCTCGCATAGTCTCCCTATTTACCTCTGCCGGATTCGTCGAAGATGCTGATCGGCTGCGCGTCATCCATCACCTGAACGTCGAGTCCAAGCGAGTGCAGCTCTTTGACGAGCACCTTAAACGACTCGGGGATAGTGGGTTCTAAAACGTCGTTGCCCTTAACGATGGCCTCGTATGAAGTGTTGCGCCCGTCGATGTCGTCTGACTTGATAGTGAGCATCTCTTGGAGCGTGTGGGCCGCGCCGTGCGCTTGGAGCGCCCAGCACTCCATCTCGCCCAAACGCTGACCGCCAAACTGCGCCTTACCGCCCAGAGGCTGCTGGGTGATGAGCGAGTATGGACCCGTCGAGCGGGCGTGCATCTTGTCCTCGACCATGTGGTAGAGCTTCATGACGTACATCACCCCGACGACGATGGGCGCGTCGATAGCCTCGCCGGTGTGACCGTCGAACAGCACGGTCTTGCCGGTACGGGCGAGCGCCGTCCTTGCGTCGTCGTGGTCCATGTCGCGGCCTATGATGCCGAGCTTTCCGGCACGTTCGATAACACGGGCTTCGCGCTCGTCGGTGGTGAACCCAGCTTCCTTGTCAGCGACAAGGTCACGCTTCGTCGCGTCCTCGAGCAGGTCTTTAATCTCCTCTTCACCCGCGCTGTCAAAAACCGGCGTGACGTACGAAACCCCGTTTTTGTAGGCCGCCAGCCCCAGGTGCGTTTCCAGAATCTGCCCCAGGTTCATGCGTGACGGCACCCCGAGCGGGTTAAAGACGAGGTCCACGGGCGTTCCGTCCGGCAGGTAGGGCATGTCTTCTGGTGGCATGATCTTGGCTACGACGCCCTTGTTGCCGTGCCGGTTGGCGAGCTTGTCGCCTTCGATCAGGCGGCGCTTCTGCGCGATGTAGACGCGCACCATCTCCTGCACACCGGGTTTGAGTTCGACCCCGGCGTCGCCGCGGCGAAAGCGCACGGTGCGGAGGATGATACCGCCGTCGCCAGGGGGCACGCGAAGCGAGGTGTCTTTAACCTCACGCGCCTTTTCCCCGAAGATCGAGCGCAGCAGCCGCTCCTCCGGCGTCGGCTCTGTCTCGCCCTTAAACGAGGTGTGACCGACCAAGATGTCGCCCTGTTTGACCTCTGCGCCGATGCGAACGACCCCGTCCTCATCGAGGTCACGGAGCGCCGCCTCACTGAGACCGGGAATGTCGCGGGTGATCTTTTCCGGCCCGAGCTTGGTATCTCTAGCTTCTTTTTCGTACTTCTCGATGTGAACACTTGTGTAGGCGTCCGAACGGACCAGCCGCTCGGAGAGCACGATGGCGTCCTCGAAGTTGTAGCCGTCAAAGGGCATAATGGCGATCAGCACGTTTTGACCCAAGGCTAAACGCCCGTTTTGCGAAGCGGGGCCGTCGGCGATGACCTGCCCGGCTGTGACGGCGTCACCGACGTTGACGAGCGGGCGCTGATCGAGGTTGGTGTTCTGGTTCGAGCGCTGAAAGCGGGTGAGAAAGTATTCCTTCTCGACGCTACGCTCGTTTTCCGTAACGATGCGTTTGGCGTCGACGTAGCTAACGGTACCGTTATCAGTCGCCAGCAGGACCGTTCCCGAATCGCGGGAGACACGCTCCTCGACCCCGGTGCCGACGTAGGGCGCGTCGGGCCGGATCAGCGGCACCGCCTGCGACTGCATGTTTGAGCCCATCAGCGCGCGGTTGGCGTCGTCGTGCTCTAGAAACGGGATGAGAGAGGTAGGGACGGAGATGATCTGTTTCGGTGACACGTCCATGAAATCGACCGTCTCCGGATCGACGTAGAAAGGGTCACCTAAACGGCGCGTGAGGACGCTGTTCCCGGAGAAGCTGTTGTCATCACCTAGGGCGGTGTTCGCCTGCGCGATGACCCATTTGTCCTCTTCGTGTGCGGTCATGTACTGCACGTCGTCGGTCACCTTACCGTCGACGACGCGGCGGTAGGGCGCTTCAATAAAACCGAGCGGATTGACCTGCGAGAACGACGCTAAGGAGGTGATAAGACCGATGTTCGCCCCCTCAGGCGTTTCAATCGGGCAGATGCGGCCGTAGTGGGTGCGGTGAACGTCACGGACATCAAAGCCAGCGCGCTCACGAGTCAACCCCCCCGGCCCGAGGGCCGAGATGCGGCGCTTGTGACGGAGTTCAGACAGTGGGTTCACTTGATCTTTAAACTGGCTGAGCTGGCTGCGGCCGAAAAACTCGCGCAAGGCCGCCACGATGGGGCGGTTGTTGACAAGCTTTTGCGGCGTGGCAGCGTCCGGGTTGCCGAGGAGCATCCGCTCACGCACGCCGCGCGCCATCCGGCCCAGACCGACGCGAATCTGATCAGCGACGAGTTCGCCGACCGTGCGGATGCGGCGGTTGCCGAGGTGGTCGATGTCGTCCTCCTCGAAACCGTCAGCGCCCGCTTGCAGGTTGACGAGGTACTGAATCGTCGCCACGAGGCCGTAGTCGATAAAGCGGCCGTCCTCAAAGCCCAACAGCGTGCTCTCTTGGAACTCGAGTTCCAGCTTCGTATTCATCTTGTAGCGCCCTGCTTCACCTAAATCGTAGCGGCGCGGGTCGGCGAGGAGGCTGAAGAGGTACGAGGTCGCCTTGTCGACCTTGGGCGGGTCGCCGGGGCGGAGCACGGTGAAAAGTTTTAAGAGCGCCTCTTCAATCGAGGCTCCTGTAGTCGTGTCCTCTGCGAAGGTCGTTTCGACGACCGCTTCGTTGCCCGCAAAAAGGCCGCGGATCTCAGCGTCGCTGTAACCCAGGACGCGCAGAATAAGCGTGAAAGGGAACTTTTTCTTGTTGACCTTCATCCACAGCACGTCGGAGTTGTCAAACTCCAACTCGATCCACGGTCCGCGTTTGGGCATCGGGATAATGCTCGCCATATAGGTCCGGCCCATACCTTTGGGTGCGCCCGTGAAATAGGTGCCTGGCGAGCGGTGAATCTGCGAGACGATCACCCTGTCGGCTCCGTTAATGACAAACGAGCCGTCTTCGGTCATCAGTGGCAGGTCGCCTAAAAACACTTGATCTTCCTTGATGAGGCCGGTGTCCTTATGAACGAGTTGCAGCTTGGCAAAGAGTCCCGAATGGTACGAAAGGTCCTTTTCTCGGCACTCTTCCGGGCTAAATTCAGGCGCTTGCAAGGTGTACTCGAGAAAATCGAGCACGAGCCCCGTCTGCCGCCCGCGTTCGGTTTCGTCTATTGGAAAAACTTCTTTAAATGCGCTCTGCAACCCGATGTTCTCGCGCTCTAAGGCGCTCTTATCGGTCTGCAAAAAGGTGTTGTAAGACTTTATCTGAATGTCGGTTAGGTTGGGCAGCTCGATAACCTCTTCGATACTCCCAAACTTGCGGATTTCGCGCATCGTCACCCCTCTGATTGCTTGTAAGACCACGCTGAGCGTGGGAGCCACTTATCTGTGGCGGCCTTGCCATTAAAAGGTCGGCGTTGTAAAGTATGAGCTGTAAAGACCTAAAATACCTACCACCACTCACCTTAGTGAGCAGCAAAAAACACCAAGCCTCGGCTTGGGTCTCCTGAATGATGTTGTCTTAGCTTATACAGTGCGTCTGGCTCTCTTATCTGCTGTCTGTAGGTGGCGTGTCTATACGTATCGCGTAGAGTCTCGTGCGCTGAGGTCTTTTCACCAGTATTTAACACCCGGTCAGGCTGAGCCCGTGGTTCACCTCCCAGCAGGGCTTTTCACCAAATTACTATACTAGCATACGTCTTTTACAAATAAAAGGGGTAAGCCGCACAACAGCCTACCCCTTGCATCCGGCGCAGCGTCCTTATTTGACTTCGACGGTTGCGCCTGCGGCCTCGAGCTTACCCCTAATCTCGTCGGCCTCTTCTTTAGCAATCCCCTCTTTGACGACGCCGCCCGCCTCTACCAAGTCCTTGGCTTCTTTAAGACCAAGGCTGGTGATGGCGCGGACCTCTTTAATGACGTTAAGCTTTTTATCACCGGCGGTCTTGATGCTTACGGTAAATTCGGTCTGCTCTTCAGCGGCTTCAGCAGCACCGGCGGGGGCACCACCGGCGGGCATCATCATCCCAGCGGGCATCGCGGCGGCGGCTTCGACGCCCCACGTTTCCTTAAGACCTTCTACCAAGTCGACGAGTTCAAGAACCGTCAAGCTGCCAAGTTGTTCGATTAAAGCTGTTTTGTCAAAAGCCATCTCAGGCCTCCTTTAATTTCTCTGAGTAGTTCGTAAGGACCGATACCAGGTTCTGCGGCGCAGCCCCCAGAACCCCCACAGCCTGTTGTAGAGGTGCTTGCAACACGCCCAGAAGCTCGCTGAGGAGTTGATCGCGGGCGGGCAACTTGGATGATCACTGGCAAAGTCTGTCAGCGCTTTTGCAGGAGCGACAGGATCGTCACCGACTAGAACAAGCGCTGTCGGACCTTTGAGCTGGGTTTCAACACCCTCGACGCCTTGTTCTTTTAAGACGACGCTGATAAGGCTGTTTTTGGCGACCAGCATCCGCCCACCAGCGTCGCGCACACGGGTTCGCAGCACACCGATCTGATCTGCGGAGAGCCCCTGGTAGTCGACCAAGAAAAACGTCTTAGCCTCGCCGAGCAGACTGCGCAGCTGGCCTACCGACGTTGCATTCTTCGGATTTGCCACGGGGTACCTTTCTTCACTGTCTAGAACGTCAACCGCGAAGCACGACTAGGCCGCTTAACCTGTAGCCTAGCGCCTCGGCAGGATCTTTAAGCCTGGCTGGCCCCTGCTGTCTCCAACGCCAAAAAGGTGCTTCGCACCGAGATGCTTAGAAGGCGTCACCCCACCCAAAAGTGGGACGACGTCAGATTACACTTCGACTGGAACGCTCGGCCCCATGGTAGAGCTTAGGTAAACCGTCCGCACGAACACGCCTCGAGCCGTATCGGGCTTGGCGGCCTCTACCGCACCGCGAAAGGCGCTTAGGTTCTCGGCCAATTTGGTGGCGTCGAAGCTGGCCTTACCGATGGGCGCGTGAACCACGCCGGTCTTGTCGTTACGAAACTCGATTTGACCTGCCTTGAGGGCGCGTACGAGTTCACTGATGTTCGGCCCTACGGTGCCAGAGCGCGGGTTCGGCAAGAGGCCGCGCGGACCGAGGAGCCGACCGAGCTTGCTCCCGACGGCGGCCATCATATCGGGTGTGGCGACAACGGCGTCGAACTCGAGCCAGCCGCCTTGAATCCGGGTGATCATCTCATCACCGCCGACGAAGTCGGCACCAGCCGCCTCGGCGTCACGAACTTTGTCACCTTGGGTCAGCGCCAACACCCGGACGGTGCGCCCGGTGCCGTGCGGTAGGGCCACCGTGCCACGAACGTTTTGATCCGATTTACGGGGGTCGATACCTAAACGCACGTGTGCCTCGATGGTCTCATCGAACTTGGCTGTCGCCAACTCTTTAACTAGAGAAGCAGCCTCATCACCCGAATACGCCTTGGCCGTATCGACTTTTTCGCGTAGGCTGCGGTAGCGTTTACCGTGCTTAGGCATCGGGTGCCCCCTCGACGTTCACGCCCATGGACCGCGCCGTTCCAGCAATGATTTTAGCCGCAGCAACTTCACTCGCCGCGTTAAGGTCTTTCATCTTCGTGCGGCCGAGTTCCAAGCACTGCTCCCACGAAAGCTTGCCAACTTTCTGCTTATTGGGTACACCCGAACCTTTGGCGATGCCCGCCGCTTGCTGAATAAGGTAGCTCGCCGGGGGCGTTTTGGTAATAAAGGTGAACGTGCGGTCGGCAAAGATGGTGATTTCGACCGGCACGATAGCACCCGTTTGCGACGCGGTGACCGCGTTGTACTCCTTAACGAAGCCCATGATGTTGGCTCCATACTGACCCAAAGCTGGCCCAACGGGTGGGGCGGGGGTCGCCCTCCCAGCGGGCAGCTGAAGTTTTACGATACCGACAACTTTTTTTGCCATGCTTCCTCCTTAAGCTCCCCCGGAGAGTGGCGACTCCGGGGTCCAAGCGCCTTTAGCTCTTGATGACCTGCGAAAAGTCGAGTTCGACCGGCGTTTCACGCCCGAAGATCGACACGAGTACCTTGACCTTCCCACGCTCCGGATTGAGCTCCGAGACCACACCGGTAAAATCAGCGAAAGGCCCCGAGGTCACCTGTACGATGTTGCCGATTGCGAAGCTAACCTTGACCTTAGGCGTTTCCTTGGTGCCCGTAATGCCCATTGTACCGAGCATTCGCATCTCTTCTTCTTGGGTGAGCGGCACTGCCCGGGTCGCCGTACCTACAAATCCGGTGACGCCGGGGGTGTTGCGGACGACTTCCCACGCTTCGTTAGGCTCGTCGGGGTTGTCGCCCATGTCCATCTGCACAAACACGTAGCCCGGGAAAAGTTTGCGCCGCACGACCTCTTTTTTGCCGCCACCCGCGTGCTCGACCGTCTCCTCGGAAGGTACAATGACCTGATAGAGCTTGTCCGCGATACCAAGCGAGCGGG
>CADCWP010000036.1 GCA_902806425.1 uncultured Truepera sp. | reverse complement strand
AGTTAATAGAAGAGATCGGGAAGCTTACAAGCGTGCTCGGCCTACCGCTTACGGAGGAGGAGAAGCTTTTGCTAGAAGATTATCCGGACGAGTTTGTCGCCGCCCAGGAATGAGATGTTGGCAGTTATGCCATACGTAGCATAACTGCCAACATCCGCTAAGTAGGGCGAGAAAATGCCGTCGTAGACGCGTAAAATGCTTGATTACCAACCTATAAAAGAGTACGCTGACCGTAGTAAGGAGGTCAGCGTTTCTTTATCCGCACGTAGCTAATAAGCCGCTCGTGGGTGCCCTACGACCAAGCAGTACACCCACGAGCTCAGCCGCAGACCCGGAGGTCTACATGGACACACTAACAGCACCTACCGCACATAGCCAAGCAAACGCCTCGAGCCGCTTCTACAACGTTTCGGAAGTCGGGAAGATCATGGGCGTACCTGCCAGCACCGTCTACGACCTGGCGAGGCAACGACGCATCAGCGGCATGGTGCGCTTCGGCCGTCACATCCGCTTCGACAAAACGAAGTTCGAGGCGTGGCTCGACGCCGGGGGCGAAACCGTACGAGAGGCAGCCTAATGAAAGCGCCTCACTCGGGTAGAAGTGAGGCGGGCAAACACAGCGGGGCGGCTGCTACGAACAGTGTAGCAGCCTGCCGTGCTTGCCTGTCAGCCTCCAATCCCTCTGACAACAGCAGGCCGTCATGAACCCTATCCAGGCCAAGTTGTGGGAAAAAGCGCAGCGGCACATCGGCACTCGCCCCCGACGTCTACTCGTCAGTCACTGTCCCGGCTGCTGCAAGCCGCTAGAGCGCCCCGCCATGTTGGGATGCTTCACGGATGACCACGGCACCCACGTCGTCTTCTACTACCTTTGTGCCAGCTGTGCCCGCGAGCTCACCCGCAACTCGAAGGCGTTCAGCATCCGAATCGAGCAGAACCTCATGCGGATGGGAGGGCACGGCCATGTTGCCTGAGCGTGACTTCACCCAGGCGTTGCGCTTTTCTGAGCTGGTCCTGACGCACGAGTTTACCGAGTACCGCTGCATCGACCCCGCCCGCAAGCGCCCCACCCTTAGTTTCTGGGGCGTGCTCAACACCGAGCATGACTTCACGGACCTGGCCAGAGAGAACGCGAAGGGCTACGGCGTGTTTGCCGTGATCAACCGCCTGCCGCCGGAGATGGAGCAGCACATCGTCGCGGAGGACCAGAGGGCCGCAAGGGACGATGACGTCACCGGCGTCCGCGCTTTCTTCGTCGAGATCGACCGCGCGGAGGCGAGCTCGGGCGACAACCTGAGGGCACTTCGGAACGCTCCGCTGCGCCCCTCGCTGATCGTGCAGAGCTCGCTGCCGCACAAGCTGCACGCCTACTGGCTCGTCGACGGCGTCGGCACAAAGGAGTTTCAGATCCTGCAAGCGGCGCTCATCGCCCTCTTCGGGGGTGATTCGGCGTGCAAGAACCTGTCTCGCGTCATGCGGGTGCCCGGCTTCTTACACACCAAAAGCGAGCCGCTACTCACGACCATCCTGGAGGCGAGTGGTCAGCGCTATAACCGCGACGAGGTGCTGCTCGCCTTCCCGCAGTTACAGGAGGCGCTGGACGTTGAAGCGGAGAGGCAGCGGAGGCGTGACGAGGCGCGCGAGCGGATGCGTGACCGACCTCAGGTCGCCGACACCGGCCACGCCCGTAGGTACGCCCGTAGCGCCTTGCAGCGTGAGCACGACACCGTAGCCGCGGCACCGGACGGCACCCGCAACGACACCCTCAACAAGGCCGCTTTTAACCTGGGGCAGCTCGTCGGGGCAGGGGCGCTCGAGCGTCACGAGGTGGAGGACGCCCTGAACGCTGCTGCGGCCGACTTTCCTAATCCACGCCTTACTGAGCACACCATTCGAAGCGGGCTCGAGGCTGGATTGAAGGAACCGCGTGAAGTACCGGAGCCGAAAGTGAAGCGGGACTGGCTGGAGTCTAAACGGGGAAAACGTGACGATCCCGGCTCTAAAGGAAAGCCTGGGAAGAACGGGAACCACCCGGAGATCCAGGTCAACGACCGCTGGCTGCGCGAGATCACCGAGGATGCTCTAGCCGCGCTCAAGGCCGTCAACGAGCCCCCGTTCCTGTTCGTCCGCGGTAGCCTCACCGCTCGGGTCAACACCGAGCTCAAGGTCGAAGCGCTGACCCAAGCTGCCCTCAAAGGCGTACTCGACAGGTCCGCCGACTTCTTTAAGCTCGAGTTTAAGAAAGACGAGGACGACAAGCCTATCGAGGTTCACCTTCCGGCACGTCCCCCGGCCGACCTGGCACCGGACATTCTGGCGCTACCTAACCTCCCCTTCCCGAGGCTCGAGGGTGTCGGCCACGTCCCGACCTTTTTGCCGGGAGGAACGCTCTTGGCCGTCGACGGCTACGACCCAGCAAGCGGCCTGCTGCTACGGCTCAGGGGACTCGAGGGTGTCCGTGCGGATATGCCGAGCGCCGAGGCGCTGGCCTTACTCGACGAGGTGTTCGGCGACTTCCCCTTTGCCGAAGAGGCCGGTCGTGCTCACGCCCTAGCGCTCACCCTTCAACCTTTCGTGCGGCCGTTAATTCCCGGACCTACGCCGCTCTACCTGATCGACGCTCCGGCGCGCGGCACCGGCAAGGGTCTGTTATCCGAATCCGCTGCGCTGATCGTCACTGGTAAAGCCGCTCCGATCATGGCGCTGCCCCGCGAGGAGGACGAGACCGAGAAGCGGATCACGGCTGCCCTGCTCGAGGGCGCGCCCTTCCTGCTGATGGACAACGTGACGCACCTCCGCTCGACATCCTTAGCCGCGGCGTTGACCTCGGAGTACTGGCGTGGTCGGCGTCTCGGCAAGAGCGAGATGATCGAGGTGCGTAACGACACCACCTGGCTGGCCACCGGCAACAATGTTGGGCTGAGCGACGAGCTGACGCGCCGGGTCATCCCGATACGCCTGGACGCCGGGGTGGAGCGCCCTGAGGAGCGCCGCGGCTTCCGGCACAAGAATCTGCCGGTTTGGGTCAGGGCGCATCGCACCGAGCTGGTGAGCGCCTGCCTGTCGCTCGTGCAGGCGTGGGTAGCTGAAGGCATGCCTCACGCCGACAAGGTACTGGGGCGTTATGAGTTGTGGGCCGGGGTCATGGGTGGCATCCTGGGCGTTTCGGGCGTTTCGGGTTTTTTATCCGGACGCGAGCGCCTCTACCAGGAAGCCGACAAGGAGACGACCGAGTGGGTGAGCCTCTGCGAAGCTTGGTGGCAAACCTACGGGGAACGACCCGTAGCGGCGCACGAGCTGTTTGAGATTATCAAAGAGCACCGCCTGTTACTCGACCTTTGGGGAGGCCGCTCAGCCCAGAGTGCGATGCAACGCATTGGCCATGCACTCAGCTCGAGGCGTGACCGGGTGTTCGGCAAAGTGAAGATTCGTAACGCCGGGAGAGACGCCGCTACCAAGAGTAACGCCTACCGTCTGGAGCGAGGTCCGAATAAAACCCCGGAAACCCCCCCAAACCCCGTAGACGCCGTCAGGGACACACAAAACGTTACGGGGTTTTTACGGGGTTTTGAAACTGAAACCCCGAAACCCCGACAAAACTCCCTGACAGAAAAAGCTGTGCAGCACGGCATTCGTAGGCCGGACACGGAGGTTACGGGGGTTTCCGGGGTTTTAAACCGACCACAAAAAACCGAGGTCGACTTAGACGGCATCGAGCACCTGATCGGCGCGACCGAGGGCGAGCTGTGAGCCTCCTCCGAGAACTGGAGGAGCGCGGCGTAGTGCTCGAGCCCAAGCTCACCTTCAGGAGTGACGCACCGCTCGACGCCGAAACGCTCTCGACCTTGAAGACACGCAAGGCTGAGCTGCTCAGGGATCTCGCGGCCCCCGATAGTGTGCCCCGCCTGCCGTGGCAGCTCGAGCGCCTCCTGGCAGCCGCGAGCGGTGGTCGCTTACCCGGTGGCACAGTGACGCTCGAGGCGGGCCTGGTCACCGACCTGAACAGCTACACGCTGGCGTGGGCCGTGGTCTACCTCATCGGTGATCAAACGGAAGCGCTGAGGCGGTTGTGGCAAGCGCACCGGGTTTGGCAGGGAGTGAACTGATGCCCCGCAAAGCTACACCGTCGATTACCGACGGCCTGAGCGCCGACGACTTCCTGAAGCGCAACCCCCCAGCACACGAAACGATTCTGGTGCTCTACCGCTGCCGCTGTGGCAACAAGGTGGAGCTGCACATCCAGATCGAAGCGGTGGTGTGCGTCAGGTGCGGTAGTCGTATGAGGCCGCAGGTATGAGCCCTGCCGACGATCACCTCACCCTCGACGAGACCGCCGAGCTCCTGCGGGTGGGCCGCACCCGCACCCGCCAGCTCATCCTGGAAGGCAAGCTCGACGCCACCAAGGAGGGGAACCGCTACCGGGTCACCCGCGCGTCTGTTTACGCCCGCATCGGCGAGCAGACAACGCCCCCAGGTGTGCAGCGCACCCTCTACTTCGCCCGCCACTTCCGCGACCTCACCTCAGTCAGTCCGGCTGAGGTAGGACGCTGGGGGCACAAGGCGGCGCTTGCTCAAGTCTCGGTTCAGATGTTTGGTAGCGAGCAGGCTAAGCCGTACCGGGAGCTTGTCGGGCAGGCTGCTGAGCGGATGCTGGAGGCTGGAGCCGCGAAGGACTGGAAGGGGCTCGAGACGGCACGAGGGGAGCTCGACGACGTCCTCACCGAGTACGAGTTCGTGGCTGCACCTTTCTCTACCGAAGCGAGACAGGCCGTGGCTGTGCCGCTGTTCGGTGAGGGCGAGTGACGATGATCTGTGCTGCTACCTCCCACAAAACGAGCAGGGGAAAACTCCGTAATCATATGGAGCTTCCACAACTCCTCAGCGCCTCCAACTCCTTTCTAGACGCGAAATGGCTGTCTCGCAGGTCGTGTCGAAAATCCCCCGAAAGGAGTCCGTATGCCGAGGCGGCATAACCCGGGCGCAGCACACGCCTACACCCGCAAGGGCGACGTGTTCGGGCGGGGACTCTCGCCCGTCCCGCCTGTCTACACAATCTCAACCAGGCACGACACCGGCAGGCGCTACCTCCGCAGGATGCGAACCAACGCTGTGCCGAGCATCACCGTGAGCGACGTCATCGAACTGCTTAAGGAGACCGGTCAGCCCAAGGAGGAGCTCGAGACGCTGGTGCTCTACGGTGGCCGCGTCGACGGCAGGCCGAGGATGGACGACCGGCCCTTCGACGGTTATGACGTCGCCCTGCGCTTCACCAGGACGGCGCAGCACATCGGCTTCCGCTACTGGTTCGTCTGCCCACGGTGCGGAGCCAGGCGTGAGCGTGTCTACGGCGTGCCGCTGGAAGGCAGGGACGTGTGGGGCTGCCGCGAGTGCTTGGGGCTGTCCTACCCTTCGCAGTACGGCCATAAGACGCTTTGGCATGACAACAAGACGGTGGGCCGCAAGGGAGTGGGTATCCGCGGCTGGACGCCCTGCGAACCCTCCCGCACGACGCCTGAGGCTAGGACGAGGGCGCACGTCAGGATCTCGCGTCGGACCGAGAAGTGGCTCGGCCAAGTACAACGACTCTTAGGAAAGTACGAATGAACTCAAAGGAGAACACCGTGAACCAAGTACAGGACCTCACCAAGCAGCTGGCCACCTACGAGGCCAAAGTCAACGAGACCGAATACCAGTTCCAGCGCGCGGTTCAAGACATCGGTTACTGCCAGAAGGAGCGTGCCAGGCTCGAGGTGCTGCTAGAACTCGGCGAGAGCACCCAGGTGGACCTGGACGCGCTCGCCGACCGGGAGCGCCAGGCGGTGCTAGCCAGAGACGAGGCCAGCGCCCAACTCGACCTGTCGAACCGGGCGCGCGGGGAGCTACTAGGGCGGCTGGAGCGGGCCAAGGAGACCGAGCGGGCTGAGGCTAGGCGTGCGGTGCTGATCGGCTACCGGGACACCACTGAGGAACTGCTGGAGCTGCTGGAGCGGGTGGGGGAGCGCTACACCGTGCTGCGCGACCTTTCCCGCAAGGTCGGTGACTCGAGGCTCGAGGGCATCAGTAGGGCCGGGAACATGGCCACCCAGAGCTGGCCGGAGTATTTGAAGCGCGACCTGAGCAGGGTGCTGGCGGAGCTACAGGCCAACGGGTAGCCGGTCGACAACTGATGCCTAGACCGTGCAGCGTCTGCACACACCCTGAGCGGGCGGAGATCAATCGGGCGGTGCTCGGGCGGACGTCCTTCCGGACCCTGGCCGCACGCTTCGGGCTGAGCAGGTCCGCACTCAGCAGGCACGCCCGGGAGCACCCGCTGAATGCTCGAGGCGTGGTGAGCCGGGGCAACCGGCGCGCGACCCGCGACAGCGCGCCGTGCCCACGCTGCGGCGCGCCGTCGCCAATCCTGCTGCGCTGCTACGTCTGCCCGAACGGGTGCCCTGTGGTCGCTTACGGCTGGAGGCCCGAACCGGTCGAAACGGGACGGCGAGCCCGGCAGCCATGACCCCCGGGCTCGAGCTGAAGCAGCCATGACCCCGAACGGATAACGGGACAAAAGGCCGGGACCCCATGACACAAGCCGAAGTGCTGGGAGCCCATGACATAACGCCACACGACAGCTGTAACGAGACGGAAACTCGAGAGGAGGATGGAGGCGAACATCAGGCTAGCCAAGCTGACTAGAGGGGTGATAACCGCAGGTGTAAAGCCGGGTATAGGTGACCGGCGAGTACAGCTTTGAATCTTTCGAAGTTCTTCACGCCGCGCGGCCTTCTGAAGGACGATACTTAAATTCAGCGGTTTCACCTTGGTCGGTTGCGCCGCACACCCACGCCTCATAGCCCTGCGGGTGGGGACCCACAGGGCACTTCCTTTGGAGTGAGACCGGAGCGCCCCGGAATTCTAGCGGCCCTCCTCTTCCTAACGACTTGGGTGGCGAAAAAACTAAAAGAGTAGGAGCACCTTAACGGGTGCTCCTACTTAGTTGCGCTGGCTAGCGACTTATCTGCCCAAGGAGAAGACCATTTGAGCGGCGACGTTGGAGGTAGTCGGCGAGGACATGTTGTAGCGCTCGGTGGCGGCATAAACGCGCTCGGCAGCGATCTCCAAGCGCCCAGAATTGTCCCAGGCGGCGAGCTGGGCGTACGGGTGCTGGGCGAAGGTGTAGAGCGAGCCGTACGTGCCGCCGCCACAAATGGTGCTGGCCAAGGAGGTGCCGTCGGTATTGTTAAGTGCCATGTGAGCCATCGTGTACGCAACCTTCTCCATAAAGGTGCTGTCGAATAGACTCACGTCCGCGGTGGCGATGTCAGCAAGGGCTTGGGTGGTGTAACGGACGTAGACCATCGGCTGGCAGCCGCTCGTTTGCAGAACCTTATGGTCCCAAACATAGCCCTGGCCGCTCAGACGCATGGTGCCCCTGATCTGTCCAGCGAGCCGTTTGGCCTCGGTGTAATAGCTGCTGTCGCCGGTGAGCTTGGACATGTAGAGGTGGTAGCGGATGAAGTTCGTGGTGGGATGCACCAGGAAGTGGGAGAGAAAAGGGTAACCCGAAGGCTTATTGCTACGCTGCCGCCACTTGGCCTCGAAGTCGTTCTTGAGGTAGTCGGTCCAGAATGCGGCGCTGCTGTACCCGGCCTGCTTGAGCGTGTAGGCGGCCGCTGCGACCAGCGAATGGGTCAGCATCTCGTCCATCTTGTGCAGGTCAGTGCCTAAGAAAGGTTCGGAGGAGGCGTCGGTCTTGGTGAGGTAAAGCCAGCTCTTGTAGCCGTCACCGTTGGTGTCGGCCAGCTTGCCTTTAGCGATGTTCATGACGTTGTCGAGATGCTCGACCAGCGCGCGGTCGCCGGTTTCGCGGTAGGCCAGCATCAGGGCGGTGAGGTTGGTGTTGAGGTCACGGCCCAGGCGGTACAGATCGCCGGTGGCGGCTAGCTTCTCCGGGTCGAGCGACGCTGACGGGTAGCGCGGGTTCTCGACAGTCGCCAGCAGCCGCTGGTGCCACATCGCCTGGTCGCCGCCCACGGGGCTCGGCTCCTGGGGATCGGTGGGTTCAGGCGTCGGGGCGGGCGTAGGTGTGGGTTCAGGAGCAGGAGCGGGCGCTGGTGCCGGGGTGGGCGTTGGGGCGACGCTTTCGCCCGTATCGAAGGTCACCACCAGCACGGGGCGGTGTTCAACCTTGCCGCCGTAGGCGATGGCCGCGCGCTCGGCAGTGCCGCCCGTACCAGCGATGGAGAACGCCAGCGCGTTGCCGCTTTGCCAGCCGCTGCGGCTCACGATCTCCTGCACGATGGGGGAAAGGTCGCCGGTCTGGTACGGTTTGCCTTGCAACCACTCCAGCGGCCTCCAGGTCGAAGCCGCCGCCGTCTTCGTGCGGCTACCGAGGTCATTCTTGGTCGTCATGAAGGTCGCGGCGCTGTCCGCCGCCACGCCGCGTACCTCGAGCGTGACCACTCCCGTGTCGTTCGCGCCGCTTGCCACTTGGATGTGGGCAGCCGTGATCTTCGCGCTCTGCGGGATGGCGACTTTCTGGAAGCGCAAGCCCACGGTCTGCACGATCCCGTCTTTCGCTCGCAGGTCGAGCAGCCCGCCACCGAGTTGCATCGAGCCACCGCTGATTTCTTCGGCGTCGTCGCTTGTCGCCACGATGGGTATGCGCAAGGTGGTGGTGGTGTCCAAGGATTCTAGGGTTGGGACTTCCGGAGCGAGACCGCTGCAAGCGGCAAGGAGCATCAGCGAGGCGAACGAACAACCTTTGACGACTACTTTCATCTTTTTCTCCACCCCAGTGGTGTCAGCCTTTTAGAGCAGCTGTAGTAAGCGCGCTCTAAAAGTCCGCAGGTACATCTGAGGTGAAGTCACGCGACTCCCCTCGGCCGGTTGCGCTAATGGCTCCGCCTGTTCTAAGCGCCCACACGCCGAACAGGTTTCATCGCCGCCGAGGGGCGGGGTAACCCCTCATGAAGATGAGCTTAATGTAGGTGTCGTCACGGGATTCTTACAGCTCGTTAAGCATTCTAGGCGCCGTGCCTGAGCGTACATGAGGCGATTTGTCGACGGCTGGAACGCTCGACCAAAACTTGACAATCCCACGGCTAAAGCGTGTGGGATTCTTGCTTCATCGTAGCGTGCCGAACATTTGCCAGTCTTACCGCTGCTCTTTGTAGGGCCAGAATTTCTTGCGCTTCACCACGCTAGAGAACGCGTAGGGTGTTGCACAAAAGCGGTTAGCGGCGGTGCTCTCCGTGTAGCTGGCGCTCAGCCGCACCGTGAACCCTCAAGTCCGAATGCCGAGCGGCCCTGACACGCAGTTGCGCCCACCCCGTTTGGCTCCGTACAGTGCACAGTCGGCCGCCGCGAGCAACTCATCCCCACCCGGCATGTCTGCGGTGAGCGTCGCAACGCCGACGCTAAGGGTCACGCTTCGCCCCGGCATGTCCGCAGCTTCGACGGCCTGGCGACACCTCGCAGCCAGACGCAACGCCCCCCTAAGCTCGGTTTCAGGAAGTAAGATGACGAACTCCTCGCCGCCATAGCGAGCAACGAGGTCGTCGCTCCTGGTTGTACCCAGTAAAAGGGCCGACACCCGTCTCAGCACCTCGTCTCCGGCGGGATGGCCGAAGGCGTCGTTGTAACCTTTGAAGTGATCCACGTCCAGGATGAGCAGGGAAAGTGGCACGCCGTAGCGCCTGGCACGCCCGACTTCGGCCTCGAGCCGCTCCTGAAAGGCGCGGCGGTTCTTAAGCCCGGTCAGTGGGTCGGTGGCACTTTGGACGGCCAGAAGGGCGTTTGCGCTCTCGAGCTGCTGTTGCTGCGCTTCGAGCCGCATCACCGCGCGCCGTAGCTCAAGCTGCCCCATCACCTGTCGAGCAAGGGCTGCAAGGGCGTGCTCCTGCTCTGAGCTCAGGGCGCGCGCTACCGGAGCGGCCACACAGAGCGCGCCGAGTGCATCACCATCTAGGGTGAATAAGGGTGCGCCCGCGTAGAAGCGTAGGTGTGACGCTCCTGTCACCAGCGGGTTGTCTGCAAAGCGCACATCGTGTTGGGCGTCGGGAACGACCATCAGCTTGTCTGGGCTCAAGATGGCGTGAGCACAAAAGGATGCGTCACGGGGGAACTCAGCCTCATCCATGCCTACTCGCGCCTTTGCCCACTGCCGCTCGCTGTCAATGAAGTTGACCGCGGCGATGGGGGTGCCGCAGATGTACGCAGCGAGCCTGACGATGTCGTTATAGCTCGCTTCGGGCAGTGTGTCGAGGATGTGGTAGTGGCGTAGTGCTTCAAGGCGAGACGACTCGTTCTCGGGTATGGGAGCGGGCATGGTTGCTATTATGGTTGGCCCAGTCGTTTCGGGCGTTACGCAATTTCATAGCTTTTTGGTTGCCGAAACGGACGACAGGTCTACCTCCTTGCGTCTGACGAGGGCAGTTAGCAGCGGGTGCGACACCACCTGCCCGCATGACACATTTCCTCACGGCCTGGTGCGGTAGTGGAGGTACACCATGCCGCTGCTAAACCAACGCTCGTCCACCAGGTCGAGCTTCAGGCGCACATCGTCGGGCAGGGCGTGATGGCCGCCTCCAACCACT